>CAZYMD010000170.1:0-11356 GCA_964649005.1 uncultured Pirellulales bacterium | reverse complement strand
CCGAGCTTGTATGAGAGCATTCCCAGCAGGCTCAGGTTCGTTGAGTAGTGAATCTCCTCGATGTCGCATACAGGTTTTTTGCCCGTCTCGATTGACTCGATAAAGTCGGCCCAAAGCTCCTTGATATTTTGCTGATCGGGTTCGTTAAGTTTGGGCTCTACATGGATCTCTTTTTGTCCCCTCCCGGTCGGGTAGAACGTCCAGCCCTGCTGCCAGGCCATGTGAAAAGTGCCTTTGTCGCCATAGAAATAGCAGCCTACGTTCTCGCCTTTTCCGGCACCGTTGCCTGCGAACTGGCGATGCTCCCATGATACGCTGAAGTTCTCGAACTCATATGCGGCCAGTTGGCTGTCGGGCGCATCGGTAGTCTGATACTCATCATTAAAAACAGGTGGTCCCTTGATTGGTCTGCCACCTGTTGAGAAAACAGTCTTGGGCCATTTTTCGCCCAATATCCAGACGATCTGGTCCATCCAGTGGACTCCCCAGTCGCCGAGCGTGCCGTTGGCGTAGTCGAGAAAACTGCGAAATCCTTTGGGATGCATCTTCCTGTTGTATGGGCGTAAAGGGCCAGGGCCACACCACATATCCCAATCCAGCCCGGCGGGGGGTTCCTCGTTCCTGGTCGGCTGCTCGGGACCGCCGCCATAGAGGATGAACGCACGAACCATTCCGATCTTGCCTGCATTACCTTCCTTGAGGAACTTCATGCCTGAGACGTTGTGGGGCGAAATTCGCCTGTGCGTTCCCACCTGCACGACACGATTAGCTGCACGGGCGGCATTGACCATCGCCCTGCCTTCCATGATTGTATGGCCAATTGGCTTTTCGACGTAGACGTGAGCCCCGGCTTTGACGGCCGCAATCATGGCAAGGGGGTGCCAGTGATCGGGGGTTGCTACAATCGCGATCTCGGGTTTTTCCTTTTCGAGCATTTCGCGGTAGTCTTTGTAACGCTTGGGTTTGTCACCGGTCCATTTGGCAAGCTCGGTTGCGCATTTATCGAGCTGGCGGTCGTCCACATCGACAAGAGCTACTATTTTGCATCGGCGGGACGCAACGGCCTCGCGCAGAATGTTCGTGCCCCACCAGCCTGCGCCGATAAGAGCCGTTCGATACTGTTTGTCACGCGCGGCCGTAGCTACAGCAGGAAATCCCAGCGTTAATCCGGAAGCTATGGAACTTTTCAAAAAGATGCGTCGATTCATTGCCATGGCCCTGTCTCCATTGTTATGGTATTCGATCTCGTTTCGAAGCCGTATCTGGTTAATAGCTTCAGCAATCATGCCCAACTTATTTAACTTTAGTATCGCTATTGGCCCAGTCAAGCCCAAAATCGAGTCAGGGAATTAGAGAATTCAACAACGCTCAGACGGCTGGAATATGTTGGAACCGCAGCAGGCATCAGAGTATCATGAGTTGTCATAGATGAATATGTTGAAATGAGGTGGAATATGGCCAGACAAATTATATATTCGATAATAATAGTGATAACGGGGCTGTGCTCTTTCAGCGAAGCGAAGGATTATCCGTGTCGGTGGGTATATGTTTCGAGATCGCTCTATGAGGACAGCCATGTCGAAGATATCAAGGGGATAGCTGAGACTGCGTCGGCGCACGGTTTGAACGGTATTGCGATGGCTGCTGGCTTCGACCGTATGAGTGCACACCCGGCGGCTTATTTCGAGCGGCTCGAAGAGGTAAAGCAAATCTGCCAGGAAAACAATCTTGAGATCGTCCCTCTGGTTTTCTCAATCGGTTACGGCTGGTCGTTTTTTTCACAGAACAGAAACCTTGCAGCCGGGATACCTGTTAACGATGCGCCTTTCGTTGTGCAAAACGGGGAGGGCAGGCTTTCGCCCGACAAACCTGTTGAAATCGTTAACGGCGGATTCGAGAAAGTTAGCGGGTTGAATTTCGTCGGATATAGATTCCACGACAGGCCGGGGGCGGTTTCGTTCATGGACAGGCAGATCGTGCATAGCGGGAAAACTTCCCTGAGATTCGAGAACTTCGGCAAATACGAGCACGGCCACGCCAGGGTCATGCAGGAGGTTAAGGTTCAGCCCAATCGGTGCTACAGGCTGAGCTGCTGGGTCAGGACGGAGTCGCTGGAACCGGCGGGTTGCCTGCGAATGATGGTGCTTGGGCCAGACGGCCGCAATATAGCCCCCTGGGATCCCAGAGTCCCATCGACCACAAGTTGGCGCAGGTTGACCATGGGATTCAACAGCCTTGATTATGATCTGGTGCGTTTATATGTCGGCGTCTGGGGTGGGCAGGCCGGCAGGTTCTGGGTGGACGATCTGGAAATCGAGGAGGTCGGGCTGCTGAATGTGCTTCGCAGGCCGGGGACGCCTGTAATTGTAAAGAACGCAAAGACAGCAAAGGTGTATGAAGAAGGCAATGATTATGCTGCTATAGAGGATCGTAAACTCAATTTTAGATTCGACCATGATGCACCTGTTATCAGGATTCTTCCGGATGGAAATATCAGGGAAGGCGAACACCTTATAGTTAGCTATTATCATGGGATGGGCGTCAACAAGGGTCAGGTCACGGCCTGCATGTCCGAGCCCGAGGTTTACGAGATCATGCGTAAACAGGCGGCGCTGATACACAAGCATCTTGCTCCGGATAAGTACCTGCTGAGCATGGATGAGATTCGCGCCGGCGGCGCATGCAAGGCCTGCAAGGAACGTCATATGACGATGGGCGAGATTCTCGGCGACTGTATTACAAAACAGTGCGAAATCATTCATGGTGTCAATCCAAAGGCGGAGATTCTTATTTGGTCGGACATGCTCGATCCCGACCACAACGCTCACGGCGACTACTATCTGGTGGATGGTGACTTTGCCGGCTCATGGAAGCACATACCCAAAGATTTAATAATCGTCTGCTGGTGGTACAAAAATCGCGCCGAGAGTTTGAAGTTCTTTTCATCGCTCGGCTTTAAGACTTTGGCGGGGGCATATTATGATGGTGACACACTTGAGAATCCGCGAGGTTGGCTCGCCGAGCTGGATAAGACACCTAATGCAGTTGGTATCATGTATACAACGTGGCGAAACAAATACGCCTTGCTCGGTCCGTTCGGGGATTTAGTGACAGGCAAGGCTTGGTAAACAATCGGAGCAGAGACAATGAATGTTAATTAGTCATCAGTGAAAGGACAATTCTAATGAAACGAACAGTTTTTATTGCAGTAGTTATTACATTTCTAATTTCGCAATCAGCCCTGTCCGAGGAAAAAGTCTTTCGCATCGGCATGATCGGCTTGGATACATCACACGTTACAGCGTTTACAGGCGAGATTAACAAAAAGGTAAGTGACTATGGCTGCAAGGTGGTGGCTGCTTATAAAGGAGGCTCGCCCGACGTGGAGTCATCTGCAAGCCGCGTTGATAATTTCACCAAACGGTTGCAAGACGAATACGGCGTTGAGATCGTGGCTACTATCGAAGAGCTGTGTACTAAAGTTGATGGCGTTATGCTGGAGAGTGTGGATGGCAGGCCCCATCTAAAGCAGGCAAAACCCGTCATTGCGGCGGGGCTGCCCCTGTTCATCGACAAACCAATAGCGGGCAATCTCGCAGATGTGCTGGAGATTTTCCGGCTTGCGAAGGAAGCCAAAGTTCCATGCTGGTCGAGTTCATCGCTCCGTTATACACCCGGCGTGTTTAATGCACGAAATGACCCGAATCTCGGCGGCGTCGTGGGCTGTGACGCTTATGGTCCATGCTCGCTTGAGCCCCACCATCCCGATCTATACTGGTACGGCGTACACACCGCTGAAATGCTCTTCACCGTAATGGGGCCAGGCTGTGAGAGCGTGTCACGAACTCAGACCGACGGCTTCGAATTCGTCGCGGGCAAATGGAAAGACGGCCGGATTGGAACATTCCGTGGTATACGACAGGGCAAAAGCGGCTACGGCGCAACCATATTCGGAAAGAAAGCGATTCTCCAGGCGGGTAAATACCCAGGCTACAAACCGCTGGTCAAAGATGTCGTCAAATTTTTCAAGACGAAAAACGTCCCCGTCCCGGCCGAAGAAACAATAGAGATATTCGCATTTATGTCGGCGGCGGACGAATCCAAGGCCAAAGGCGGCGCCCCCGTCTCTATTAAAGAAGTAATAGAGCAGGCCGAGCTCAGCAATGCCAAGCGTCGAAAGTAAAAGGTGGATAAAAAAGAAGTTCTTGAAGGACAATGAAAATGATGTGGATTAGTCGAAAGAGAACGCTCTTGCTGGGCATGTTTTTATACTGCTCGTGCTTCGCAGCCTCGGCCAATCTTGTGGACAATGGCGGATTCGAAAAGGTATCCCAGGATTTCACTGAAGGCTGGGCGAAATTGTGGACCAGAGAGACCGGCCAAGGACAAGTGGTTCTCGATAACCACGCCCGTCACAGCGGAAATAATTCAGTGCGCATAGAGCACAAAGGCGCACAGGATTGGAGCTTCACATGCGACAAGCGTCTCGATGTAAACACAGGTGACATTTTCACAATCCAGGGATGGGTCAAAATCGAAGGGACAGGCAGTGCTACCATTGGTGTAATAGCTTACGACGAAAACCACAAAGCCGTTGATTGGGTATTGGGCGGACGGACTGCATCGGGTAACAGCCAATGGCGTCTGCTGCGATGTCGATTCGTTATCCCCAATAACGTTACGACAATTCACCCCAGGCTGATTGGCTACGGCCCCGCTACCGTCTGGTTCGACGATTTCTCGCTGGAAAAGCAGGGAAATATAGCGGCGATGCGCTCCCAAGATGCGCCCAAGAGCCTCACTATTGAAAATGCTACAATCTCACTGACGGTTGATACCGCCGATGTGAACCTGTCGGCAACCGACAAACGCACGGGGCATACCTGGCGACAGCACTCGCTGGATAAAGTCGTGGTGCTGGCCGCAACAAAAGCAAACAACACTATTAAAATGACTCTACTCGACGGGTCGTCCGGAATGGATATTAACACCGTTATCCGACTGGAGCCCGACCGTCCTGAGTTTACTGTTACGCTTTCGGGCGAAGGTAAGCTGGAAACCGATCTGCAATTTCCAAATCCCTTCGTCACAAAAGCCGGGACATATCTGGTGATTCCGATGAACGAGGGAATCTCGTATCCTGTCGACGATCAGAGTATTAACGAACAATGGCTTGTTGGCTATGGAGGGCACGGCATCTGCATGAGCTTCTGGGGAGTCACTGACGGTGCACAGGGTCACATGGCCATTATCGAAACACCGGACGATATGCTCATCCGAACGCCTCGCATCGATGGGAATCTATGCGTTGCCCCGCAGTGGCAAAACCAGAAGGGACAGTTCGGCTATGTGCGTAAGCTGCGCTATGTCTTCTTCGATAAAGGCGGCCACGTCGCAATCTGCAAACGATATCGTCAATATGCAAAAGACACAGGTTTGCTCAAAACGCTCGAAGAAAAACGCAAGGAGAACGCCAACGTCGATCTGCTCATCGGCGCCGTCAACGTATGGTGTTGGGAAAGACAAGCACAAGCTATCGCCAGCGAAATGAAAGAAGCTGGTATCGAGCGTATTCTCTGGAGTCGCCGCGAATCGCCCGAGGTCATTAAAGCCATGAACGATATGGGCGGCATCCTGACCAGCCGATACGACATTTACCAGGACCTGATGAACCCGCAAGTAGTCAAGGATCAGCTTAGAGGCTCACATCCTGATTGGACTCAGGACGCCTGGCCCGACGATCTGATGCTCGATGAAAAAGGCGATTGGCGCAAAGGCTGGCGGGTCAGAGGCAAGGATGGCAATATGTACCCATGTGGCGCCCTGTGCGACAGACAAGCAATCAAATATGCTCGCGTTCGCGTACCGGAAGACCTCAAGACGCATCCCTACCGCTGTCGTTTTATCGACACAACAACCGCCACCCCATGGCGCGAGTGCTACGACCCAAATCATCCGATGACGCGTAGTGACAGTAAGCATTGGAAGATGGAGCTTCTGCGCTACATGTCCGAAGATGCTCAACTCGTCACTGGCAGCGAAACAGGCCACGATGCCGCTGTCCCCTACGTCCACTATTTCGAAGGCATGCTAAGCCTTGGCCCGTACCGTGTCCCCGACGCAGGTCGTGACATGATTCGAATCTGGGACGAAGTGCCCGAGCGCGTCGCCAAATTCCAATTAGGCCACAAATACCGCCTACCCCTGTGGGAGCTTGTCTACCACGACTGCGTCGTAGCTCAGTGGTATTGGGGAGACTACAACAACAAGCTGCCCAGCCTTTGGGATAATCGCGATCTGTTCAACATACTATATGGCACGCCCCCCATGTTCATGTTCACCAGGCAGTACTGGAGCGAGAACAAAGAGCGATTCGCCCAAAGCTATAAGAACGTATGCTCGATTGTGCGAGCGGTTGGCTATGCTGAGATGACCGACCATCGGTTTCTCACGCGCGATAGAAACGTACAGCAGACAACGTTTTCCAACGGCGTCACTATCACCGTAAATTTTGGCCATGAGCCCTACAGCTTTACAGATGGCGCAGAATTGAAACCTATGAGTTTTAAGGCAACAGGCTTGTGAATGCACCGCCTGTAAAAGCCTTACAGAACTGTAATGCCGCTTGTCATGTTTCGAAAGCAGGACAAAGCTTTTTCCGGTCCCTAACAACTAAGGAGATAAAAGCAAAATGAGTTCAAAGAACCTCGACATCCATAGCGCAATTCGGCCGATCACATATGTATTGTGCGCTGTACTATTTCTGTTTTCAGTAGCAGTATCATCTAAAGGGGAAGAAACTCAAAAGCCGATGGGGCCGCTGGCGGTGCATCCGGACAATCCTCGTTACTTCCAGAACACCGCTACTGGTAAAGCCGTCTACCTGACAGGCTCGCATACATGGGCGAATCTCGTCGATATTGGGCCGAGCGATCCGCCTGAAGCATTCGACTTTATCAAATATGTGGACTGGATGGCTAAGCTCAACCATAACTTCATCAGGCTTTGGACCTGGGAGCTTGTATCCTGGAACACAAAGGCCAATAGAGAGAATAAAATCCACGTCGCCGCACCGCACCCATGGACTCGAACCGGGCCGGGTAAGGCCCTGGATGGCAAGCCCAAATTCGACCTGAGTAAATTTAATCCTGAATACTTCGAGCGTCTGCGGACGCGAATCTCCGCAAGCGGCAAGCGTGGTATCTACGTTTCGGTTATGCTGTTCGAAGGTTGGGGGCTGCAATTCTCCGAAGGGGCGTGGGAGGGCCATCCTTTTAATGCGAAAAACAATGTCAACAATATTGACGGCGATGCGAACAAGGATGGCAAAGGCGTCGAAATCCACACGCTCGGCAACAAGAAGATCACCGCTATCCAGGAGGCTTACATCCGCAAGGTCATTGATACAATCAATGGATTCGACAATGTTCTTTACGAAATCTCAAATGAGAATCATCCGCCAAGCACTGAGTGGCAGTACCATATAATCCGATTCATCAAAGATTACCAGAAGAGCAAGCCACAACAACACCCGGTTGGCATGACGTTCCAATATAAAGGAGGCAGCAATAAGGTTCTGTTTGAGAGCCCCGCCGACTGGATATCTCCCAACAACGAAGGCGGCTATCGTGACAACCCGCCACCCGCCAACGGCAAAAAGGTCATTCTCACCGACACCGACCACCTCTGGGGCATCGGTGGAAACCAAATCTGGGTCTGGAAGAGCTTCACCAGAGGCCTCAACCCCATCTTCATGGACCGCTACGATGGCAAGGTTCTCGGCATAGGGCCAGAATCCAAATGGGACCCAATCCGAAAAAACCTCGGTTACACCAATACATACGCCCAAAAAATGGATTTGGCCAGGATGCAGCCATACCCCAATTTATCCTCAACCAAATACTGCCTGGCGAATCCGGGTAGGGAATATTTGGTTTTCAATCCCGATTCAGAGAATGACAAGTTGGATGTTGATCTGAAGTCAGGCAAATATCGATATGAATGGTTCAATCCTTCGACTGGAAAAGTCGTAGACGCCGGCAATATCAATGTCGAGTCAGAGCAACAAAGCTTTCAAGCCCCTTTCAAAGGGCAGGCCATACTGTACTTAAAACGACATTAAAGCTAATCGCGTCACCGATTAGTTTCCAGACGACTGAGAAGAAGCCTTTGACATTATGGATAGTTCGGGCGTAAACTTAAGTGCGTATGAATAACAATCGCAATGGCAGTCGTCTTGACTGGTTATTTTCGAGGGTATAAAGATGAGACGAACCAGAACATTTCTGATAGCAGCGATTTTCAACTGTCTCGTCCTGCAAACGATCATAGCGGCACAGCCTGTTCAGCCAATACTCGATCAAATCGGTACAACTCGTGGTATCTGTGTAGTTCTTGGTGATGATAAGTGCGAATTCGCATTGGAACTCGCCCGCAACAGTGAATTGCTTCTATACATGCAGTTACCAAACTCCAAAACTACCGAGGCCTCGCGCAAGATTGTCGATGAGGCCGGTCTTTACGGCTCGCGAATATTCATCAGCAAAGGCAGCCTGGACAAGTTACATCTTGCTAACAACACGGCTGATGCGGTTATTGCACTTGGCCGGGCGGCTGAGATACCACAAACCGAAGCGCTTCGTGTTCTACGTCCACAGGGCAAAGCTGTACTCGGTGACAAAGTTTTAACCAAGCCCATCCCGGAAGGGCTCGATGATTGGAGTCACCCCTACCACGGGCCTGATAATAATCCCCAGTCTGATGACAAAGTCATACTGGCGCCTTACCTGACACAATTCATGGCGGAGCCTCGCTATGCCCCGCTGCCACAGGTCGCAGTTGCATCGGCCGGAAGAGTTTTTAAAGCTTACGGCCATGTGGCGTTCAAGAAACGGGAAGAGCCGCTGCTCAACAAGCTCGTCGCTTACAATGGTTACAATGGAACGGAGATATGGCGGCGCGATCTTCGTGAAGGTGTTATGATACATCGCAACACAATGATCGCTACGCCTGAGATTATTTATCTGGGTGACGATCAGTCGTGCAAGATGATCGACACCGCTACGGGCGAACTCAAAGACCAGATCATCCCACCGAAAGACATCGCAGGCGGGACGTTCTGGAAATGGATGGCGCTTGAAGATGGCGTTATCTACGCCCTGACAGGCACGCAGGAACAGAGGGACCCGACGAAACGCTGGAATCGCGACAAGCACGGCTGGCCCTGGGCCCCTATATCCAAAGGTTTCAATCAATCCGATCAGCCCTGGGGGTACGGACGCAACCTGCTGGCAATCGATCCCAAAACAAAGAAGGTTTTGTGGCACTATCATGAAGGCCAGCCCATAGACGGCCGGGCTATTTGCATGAAGGACGGGCGAATCTATGCGTTCAGTTTTGGTTCGTATCTGGCTTGCATTGACGCCAGGAGTGGCTCGGTCATATGGCGGAAGACTCCAGAAAACGCCCGCAAGCTCTTCGATTCGCTGGGGAAATACTCGACTCGACAGGACTGGCGAACCAACTGGCGCACGACCTGCTATCTTAAATGCAGCGACGAGGCTTTATATTTCGCAGGTCCGCAGGTAGATAAGCTTCTGGTCGTTTCGACTAAAGACGGCGAAGTACTCTGGGAAAATCCTTACAATAATTATCAACTCGTTTTACGCGGTGACAGCGTCTATGGCCTCAGCGGGCAGATTGATAATCATCCCAGCGCCAAGTTCGCAGCACTGACAGGCAAAGTTCTCGCCCAGATCAACAAAGCCAGACGCGCCTGCACACGGCCATCGGGCTCGGCTGATGCGATATTCTGCAGGGCCGAGGGCGGCTCGATCCGGCTGGACGTGGCTTCGAACCGGCCGCAGTGGATATCGCCCATGCGGGCGCAATGCCAGGATGGCGTCACTATAGCCAACGGGCTTTTATATTGGTGGCCTTCTGTCTGCGATTGCCAGCTTACGCTTTATGGCATTACGTGTCTGGGTCCCGCAGGCAAGTTCGACTTCCAGCCCGATGCGACAGCAGAGCAACGCCTGGAAGCAAGAGGCGATATGGAGCCTTCCGTTCAATTAGCAGAATCAGGCGCTGACTGGCCAACCTTCCGAGCCGACAACGCATGCAGCGCCACCAGTGGGGCTGCTTTGCCTAATCGGGCTCGGTTGCTCTGGACTCACGGTGAGGCCGAGACAGGCATGCCTTCCTTCACACCAGTTACTGCGCCTGTCACCGCCGATGGGCTTGTCTTCGTGGGTGGCTCCGATGGCGCCGTCCAAGCCATCGACGCCACCACCGGCAAGCTCCGATGGAAAGCCTACACGGGCGGCGCAATTATGATCCCGCCGACAATCTGGAAGAGCAGAGCGTTCGTAGGATCAGGTGACGGCTGGATCTACTGCCTCGAAGCCCGCACGGGCAAGCTGCTTTGGCGATTCCGCACTGCTCCGACCGAGAGAATCATTCCTACTTATGGATCGCTACTCTCAACCTGGCCCGCAGCCGGCGGAGTTATGGTCGATGATGGGACTGCATATGTGGCCTCAGGTTTGGCAAATTATGACGGCAGCTATGTGTACGCCCTCGATGCTGCAACAGGCAAGGTAAAATGGCAGAACACCACGTCGGGCCATCTCGACGCCGACGCCCATACAGGAGTCAGCGTTCAGGGCCACATGCTCCTAAACAACGGCAGGCTATACCTCGCCGGCGGCACATCCGTGTCACCAGCGGTCTACGACACCGCAAACGGCAAGTGCCTCAACGATTCGGGGCAACTGTCACAGTGCGTCTCGCAGAGTCCCCGCGGCTGGGAGCTGTCACTACTTGGCGACCAGGTCGCCGCCTGTGGAAAACCGTTTTACGCCCATCCGAAATACAACGTATATGACGCCACCGTTTTCGACAAGGTATTCGTTAGTTCCGCAGCGGGACGTGACATCGCCTGGACGAAGACTCAATACGGCGGCAAAATCTTCTGCTTCAACCAACTCAACAAGCAGCAACTGAACCAGTACATGGCGAATCCGGGCAATCGCTTCCATCTGAACTACGCGAAGTTCGACGTCAAAGACAAGCCGATCTGGGCGCACGATTGCCCGCAGGGTATTGCGTGGGCGGTCTGTCGCAACGCTGTACTTATAGCTGAGAATTCAAAACTCGTCGCCCTGAGCCTTGAAAACGGCGAGGAATTGTGGTCACAGCCATTGCCCGCGGCCCCGATAACCTGGGGCGTGGCGGTGGATTGCGACGGCCGAGTCATTGTGACGCTTGAAGACGGCAGAGTAGTATGCTTTGGCCGGGATGAAAAAATCTAAGGAGGTAGAGACTCTTGAAACACAACAGCAGCAGACAATTTGGT
>CAZYMD010000169.1:4728-11582 GCA_964649005.1 uncultured Pirellulales bacterium | reverse complement strand
TGTCCTCACCGCCATTGTCGCTGGTGAAAATGAGAATCGTGTTGTCCGCCAATCCCGACTCCGCGAGCTTTGTCATAATCATTCCGACGCCCTGATCGATGCACTCAAGCTGAGCGGCCAAATGCGGATTGTTTCGTTTGGCCTGTTGGCCCTGGCCCGCGCCTGGCTTGCTCTGATACTTAGCGACCAGCTCAGGCTTGCCCACGAGCCTGGTATGCACTGCGTAATGGCTAAGATATAGAAAGAACGGTTTGTCTTTGTGTCGCTCGATAAATTCGACCGCTTCGAGGTTGCATCGGTCCACAAGATACTCTTCGCCCGAAAGTCGCTTTTGAATCTCCTGGTTGAAATGGTACGGATGAAAATAACTGCCGCCGCCGATGCCCCGATTCTCTGAGACGATTGTCTCGTCGAATCCATGCTGTTGCGGGCCGACTTCTTCGGCGCCGTGATTGGCATAGCCGGTCAGGTGCCACTTGCCAACGATCCCTGTCGCATAGCCTGCCTGCTTGAAGAGTTCGCCCACAGTAACGTAATCCGTGGAGAGATGTTTGGCGTCATTGGGTTTGAGATAATCGGTAATCCCTACTCGCGCGGGAAAGAGCCCTGTCATCAAAGCTGCCCTGTAAGGCGAACACACCGGCGCCGCGGCGTAGGCGTCGGTGAAACGCATGCCCTGGCGGGCGAGCTTATCGAGATTGGGCGTCTCGTTGAACTTGTTGCCATAGCATCCCAGCTCGGCCCAGCCGAGGTCATCGGCTAAAATGAAGATCACGTTGGGCCTTTTCTTGTCGCCATTCTTTGTAGCTCGTATCTCATTTCTCGCACAACTTCCCAAAGCCAACGCAGCGGCGCCGATCCATGCGGATTTCAAAAAATCGCGTCGCCTGAAAGTCACGCCATTGACTTCACTTGTGTCGGTATACATCTCAGGCATCCTTAGTCTCCTGATGAGATGTCGTGAAGACCTTCAATTTCAAAACCCGTTGAGTGCTTTTTGTCACCTTGGCCTGCTCACTCATCCGAACGGGACAAACCCAGATTATCTTCTTGCTGTCGCTGATTACAATAGAACCATCACGCACATCACGTTCGACCCTCGCAGCCGTCAGGAACTTGCCCACCTTCTTCTCGGCCTGCATTCCCAGGGGCACAAACGCATCGCCTGCCCTCCTGTAACGCGTTTTCAGCGGCAGCTTGATCTTGTCCAGATCAAAACTCTCACTATAACGATATTTGATCGAAGAGTCACTATCATTGGCCACATCAATCGGCCGATCCTGTTCGGTATTTCGGATGCTTGCATCAATAAGATATTCGCCGAATTCGGTTTGCCCAGGAACTACAAGCTCCACGGATTCGCAGGTTCCAGCGGGCATGTTTGGGCGTTTTGCATAGCGCTCGAATACCAGGCTTTTGTACTCTCGTCGCACAGTATACCCGCGGGGTAAATCAACCATTCGGGCATGGGCAGCCTCCTTTGCCAATTCCAGCACACGCCTGTAGTGCTGCTCAGTCAGATACCTCTCGCCGCTGCCGATAGAGATCAGCGCACGTCTGACCATCTCGACCTGGACCATTACCGACTCACTAACAAAACAAATCAGGTCTAAGGTGACCATGTTGCCGCCCTTACAATCAGTGGCTGTCGGCCAAATGCTCTCCGCTCGCTGACAGACAAGTGTATAAAGCCGTCTCGCAGATAGTGACAAGTCAGAGAGCAACTCGGAGATCGATTTCTTGCAGTCCTCCTGCAAGTGAGGAATGAGCCGATGCCTTATGTAGTTTCTTCGGAACGTGCAGTCTGTGTTTGTGTGGTCCGTGCACCACTCGAGGTGTCTTTGTCTGAGGTACTCTATAATCTCGTTACGGCTGACACATAACAGGGGCCTGACGAATGTGATCCCCTCTGAGAACTCGCGAACAGGCCAGATTCCACCAAGGCCCCGAAACCCTGTACCGCGAGCCAGCCGCTGAATAACGGTTTCGGCATTGTCATTCTTGTGGTGCGCCATAGCCACAACCGAGCAGCCCTGCTTCTTGGCTATAGCAATTAGATTCACGATCCTCAGATGACGCGCCGCCGTTTCAATTGACAGTTTCTTACGATCTGCAAAGCCCCTGACATCCATTCTTTCAGCGGTTACTTTCAATCCCAGGCTTGCCGCCAGCGCGATGACGAATCGCTCGTCGCAGTCCGCCTGCTCCGCCCTCAACTGGTGGTTCAGGTGCACGCAGTGAAACTTTCCTGCATAAGGCTCAGTTCTTTGCAGAGCGGCCAATATGTGAACGAGAGCCGTTGAATCAGCCCCTCCTGAGATTGCCAGAAGCACCTTCTCACTGGAATCGAAAAGCCCTTCGGCTCGGATGAACTGCCCGACTTTCCGTTCTAATGTCGATAGCATAAACGCACCTGTGAGTGCTTCACGTCACCCCTGGCGGGGCCACTGATTTGCCCACGCCTGATTTTGCTGCTTAAGTCCTGCAAATACAACAAAAAACGGGCCTGATATCGAACCAGGCCCGCGAATAAGTCAAGTCACGATGCACCTTTCTATTACTGGGTTGTAGTTTCCTCCGCTGTTTTTGTCAGCTCGCCAACCCGCCTTTGGGCGTACTCTATCCAACTCTTGTAACGGTCCTGTGCTCCGTCAATCTCCAGGGCTTCCTGATAAAGCACCAGCGCCTCTGCCCTGCGATGCAATTGGTTATCCAGTATATAAGCTCTTTTGAACCGGGCCGGGTGAGTAGTCGCAGGGTCCCATTGGTAGGTTCTTTCGTAATACAACGCTGCAATCGAGTAATCTTTGAAGTGCTCGTAGATCGTACCGGCCTTGAAAGCCGCATCATCGATCTTGTCGCTTGTGGGATATTGCCTGAATATCTGGTTGTACCTGTCCAGCGCCATACGAAGCAGGTCCTTGTCTTTAATGACAAGCAGTTTTTGTGCTTGCTTGTGAAGTGACAAAGCCTCTTCATATAACTGATCGGCCTCAGGAATGGATGTACTCGCGCTAAGATCCGGCCCAGCTACACCGGCCTCGATAACGTACCTGTACTGCGGTATGGCATCCAGCTCGGCCAGTTCTTTCTTGGCCCACTGCAATTTCATGTTGTTGCCCATATTCGTGTAGTGCCCAAGCAGCAGCTCGAGACTTTGCCTGTAGGCCTTCCTGTAAGTCGCCATCTGCTCGACGAGGTCCATCTCATCGGCGCTGACCCCCTGAAGTTCAGCATCCGAGCCCATCGCCGATTTCGCCACAGGTGCTATTATCTGCCCTTTGCCGCTGTTGGCCTCGTTGCAGCCCACCAGAACGTTCAACATAACAACTAATGTCGCAGTACAGAGCATTCTTGCCATGACGGCCTCCTTTCAGTCCGATTATCCTTATAAAGACACCATAGGTAACAGCGAATCTCCCAATCGACAGCCGCTTTTTAGTCACCTTGGCCGGCGCACACAGAGCGCCTGGATCAGCAGTCAATTATCCGCCAAAACCCCCACCCGTCAAGGACAAACATCCAAAAAATGTTTACTGCAGGGCCTGTTTGAGATCGCCAAGTAGCCTGTCAGTCGGCTCGATCCCCGCTGACAAACGCACCGTATTGGGCTTTACTCCGAATAGCGTCCTTCGTTCCTCTGGCAGATACAGCATCGTTGTCAATACAGGCAAACACACCAGCGTTTCAGTGCAGCCAAGACTTACCGCGTGATAGATGACGTTCAGCCGCTCCACAAACCGCTTTGCCTGCTTCTGCGTCCGGCCTACGTCGAAGGCGAGTACTCCACCAAAGCCCTTGTGCATTTGCTTTTTGGCTATCTTGTACCCTGGATCGCCAGGAAGGCCGGGATAGCATATGCGGGTTATCTTCGGATGTTTCGACAGGAATTTCGCCATCGCCATTGCATTTTCCGCCATCTTCGCGGCCCGCACTTCGAACGTTTTGAGTCCGCGTTCGAGAAGGGAGGCCGGGAATGGGTCCAGCGTTGTCCCGATTGCCTGGCGGGTGAACCACAGCTCGTCATATTGCTCTTTCGTGGCGCAGGCGATAGCCCCCGCCATCAGGTCGTTGTGTCCGCCGAGGCCTTTCGTGGCACTATGTATGACCAGATCGGCGCCAAGAGTCAAAGGCAACTGGTGATAAGGCGTGGCGAACGTGTTATCCACAACGAGCATGGCCCCTGCCTTGTCCGCATGCCTGCGTAGACGCTTTATATCAACGACCTTGACCAGAGGATTGCTCGGTGTCTCACAGAAGATCATCTTAGTGTTCTCCTTGATGTTCTCTGCGATCTTTTCGGGCTCAGCCGCATTGAGCCACGTTACCTCAACGCCAAACTTCTCCAGGATCAATGAAACCTTATAGTTCGCACCGTAAACATCGTGAAACGTCAGCAGGTGATCGCCGGCTTTCAGATACGTCAGGAAAATCATGCTAAGGGCAGCCATCCCCGTTGTGCTTACAATGCAGTCTACCGCCCCCTCCATCAGGGCAATCTCTTTTTCGACCGCCCGGCACGTCGGATTGTCGTCTCGATGGTATGTGTACCCGTCGATTTCGCCATCGGTAATTTGGCGGAGTATCTCGAACGAGACATATTCATAGTTGACCGCTGAAACGATCGGGGTGACCATCGGCTTGTTGCCGTATGGCGTCAGGTGTTCTCTTTGTCTCATCTCTGAAGTGTCCTCCAAAAAGTAAATAAAGCCTTTGAAAATGAAAAACTCATTTTACCGTGAGTTGGAGGGCTCTTCCACGCTTTTTCGAGCGGGCCTGAAAGATAAAAAGACCCCAAAGCAATGCAAAGGCCTCATAATCCAGCCGAGTGCACAGCATGTTCAATGCTGCTGGCAAATCTGCCCGGAATTCTGTAAGTTTTAGGCGATCTGTGCGTATTATTTATTGAGTCGTGAGTTTAGTTTGAAAGGACATGATGATGGACACGCTGATGCTTGCTCGCCAAAGTGCAGAGGTAGCGCCTATATTTGGGCTGATAATGGTCATGTTCATCGTTGTCGCGGCCATTATCGTTGCCGCGATCAAGGCGTTGCTTTTCTGCAAGATATTCGCTAAAGCAGGCTATCCATGGGCGTTGGGCCTGCTCATGCTTGTGCCGATTGCTGATATCATCATGGTCCTGGTCCTCGCGTTTGGCAACTGGCCCATCCGCAGAGAGCTTGAAACATTTAGAAAACAAAGGGGAAATGCACCAGGAGCCTATTGATTTTCGGCAAATTAGCGTATTGGGGGACCTTTCCGAGAGGCGTGTGGGCTATGCTGGTGACCAAACGCCTTGAAATCGAGGTCCCGCATTTGATATTATTGACGGTGTTGCGTGCAGTTCGCAGGATGCCTCACGGCGGAATAACAGTTATGACGTTAAATGGGAAATCCCGGTGCAATTGAGGACACTCTCATGAAAAAGAATTCACTTTATGTTGCTGGTATTACTATCTTATCTCTCTTTCTTTTTGCAAACTCATTAGTAATTGGACAGATCACAGAAGAGATGAGATCAGAGATTGGCAAAATACACGATGTAATAAGGTCTGAAGAAAAGAGAGTATTGAATATTAAAGTCGATTCGGAGTGTTGGAAGGAGAAATGGGATCCCGAGAATAATAAATGGGTAAAAGCTACTGAGCAATATATGTCATGTACTTCTTGGTTTAACGGTTTACCAAAAAGTAAAACAAGGATAGATGTCCATAAAGAAATCCTAAAATGGGTTGATGGAGATGCACCATATGCTGAGGATGTCTATTCAATGGGATTTAATGGGCAATCAGCAAGAAAAGTCCATCATCGCTCGGGGCC
This sequence comes from uncultured Pirellulales bacterium, assembly GCA_964649005.1. Classification (GTDB taxonomy): domain Bacteria; phylum Planctomycetota; class Phycisphaerae; order Sedimentisphaerales; family Anaerobacaceae; genus CAZGMJ01. Next base: position 5,762 of record CAZYMD010000169.1, on the reverse strand, counting down.
TGTCAATAAAACGTTTGAGATGCGAGAAGCATCTATTACTCCGGAACCTTCCAAAGACCTATATTGGCCTTGGTATAATGTTGCCACTGGCGCAAGATTTTCCCTTTTCTTGTTTCATAACAGTTCAGGCCTTTTGATGTCTGATATCTTTAAAATACCAGATACTGGTGTTGTAAATCTACGTTTAGAGTTTATACATGAAAAGTTCGAAGGTGTAGAGTGTGTGAAATATGGCACCGGATTTCATCCTGGAATTGGGGAACAAGCTTATTGGTTCGATCCCTCCAGAGGATATGCTTTGATAGGTGCCAGGCATGTCAATATTAAAAAAGATGGAACAGAGTGGCTTATTGAATTAATAAAGGTAGAAGAACTAAAAGAAGTGTCAAAGGGTATTTGGTGGCCTACTAAAGCAACCTCAGAGGGCGAAGACCCAAGTACTGGCGAATTATCCAGATCAGTTTATCAAGCTTCCAATGTGGTAATTAATGACCCCGCTTTTAATGAAGAAGTCTTTACAGTCCCAATCCCTTCAGGCTACTACGTAGAAGATAAAATTAATAACATCTCATATAGGAGCGGCAAGTCTGAAGTAATAGCCTTGCAGGATATTGAGCAACAACCTCATAAAAAGCGAACTATTATATATTCTTTAGCCATCGGAGTAGTTCTCGCAGTGTTTTGTTTTGTTCTTTTAAAAAAAAGAAAACAAGAAATACAGCCGTAATAATTTGTTTTTTTACAGGCTATCAAATTGCTTTGGCTGAAACTCAAATTCAGTGATACGGTTCAATATTGAAGCAGGTTCTCAGGCAATGTGCCCATCTTTGTAACGAGCTGGGCTTGATCGAAGGAAATACACTCTTCGTCGACGGCACGAAGATTCGAGGCAATGCTTCGGTTATCAATCCCTGGACCAAAAATGATTGCAAAAAGTATCTCGATTAATTGGAAGCTCTTTATGTTATTGTTGGTCGCATCTGTGGCCTCAGCCGTAGCTGCGATGCCCTATACGTTTTACCTCTACGACCTGA
>CAZYMD010000169.1:0-4628 GCA_964649005.1 uncultured Pirellulales bacterium | reverse complement strand
TCTGTGGCCTCAGCCGTAGCTGCGATGCCCTATACGTTTTACCTCTACGACCTGACCTCTCTCGAATTGCCTGTACCCATCCCGGTCGCGGTCCTGGCCACACTCTTACAATCAGCAATCCTTTTTGGCCTTTCGATATTGATTGGCCTGCACCTTGGCGCACGCACGGGCCTCGGTGCGCCGCTTATCGAAGCCTGGCTAAACAAAAAACCTGTTGAAAAATTAGGTTCCATTCTTACTCTGTCGTGCATTGTCGGTGTATTAATTGGCGCATTACTATTCGTACTGGATCGATACGCCTTTGGTTTTTTTCTTGAACCGGTGACGGTATTCCAAGCGACCCCTCCTCTCTGGACCAGGGTCCTCGTTTCATTCTATGGTGGCATCGCCGAAGAGATTCTAATGCGACTGTTCCTGACAACGCTCCTGGTCTGGCTCTTTAGCAAGTTCAGCCGTTCTGCAAAATCGTCGCTCCACGTATGGGCTGCAATAATCATAGTAAGCATCATCTTTGGCCTGAGCCACTTGCCAATGACAGCGAGCTTCACCGAACTCACAACCCTCGTCGTAACGCGCGCCGTAGTCCTCAATGGAATAGCAGGCATCGTCTTTGGCTGGTTATACTGGCGAAAAGGCCTAACTTCGGCAATAATTGCACACTTTGTAACAGATATCACACTGCACGTCGCCATGCCTTTGGTGCTGTAGCAGTTCAGCAGTCGAAGTAACGAATAACGCAGATTCGTTGGCTTGTCGGAAGCTTGGTAAGAGATATTGTCCTGCGGCTTGGAGACAGTACTGTGATTCGTTTCCAATGCGAACACTGTTGTCGTAAGATCGTTGTTAAGGATGAGCACGCCAACAAGCAGGGCAAATGCCCCGAATGCGGCAAGGTTGTCGTTATACCTGGCGAATCTACCGTCATTGAGTTCCAGTGCGAAGAGTGCGGCCAAAAAATAAGTGTTCCAAAACTCCATGCAGGCAAAAAAGCCCTGTGTCCAAAATGCAAGGCTGCATTTGTCGTTCCGGGCATGCGGCAACGGTTATCGAATGCACGACGGAGTAATAAGCCGGATTCACAGGGCGAGCTGACACTCGTCGATGTCCCCGAGCAATACAAGATCAAACATCACCCCGCTCCTTTGTTCGAAAGAGCCCTTGAGCAGCACCCGGAACTGGAGAGACATTCGCCATTGGAGGACACGGAATCCAAAGGCCAGCGCACGCTGCCCTGGCTGCTCGACATATTCCTGTATCCGACCAGCGCGCCGGGCCTCGTTCATCTTGTGATATTCACCCTTGTACCGTTTTTTACCATTGTCGCGGCGCGAATGCTGGGCCGCGTTGGTATGTATCTGGGATTCTTTGGTTGGATCGTGCGGATTCTAATCGGACTATACATGGCCTGGTATCTGGCCGAATGCGTCCGCGACAGCGCCAAGGGAGGTACAAGGGCGCCCGAGGCTTTCGCCTTGGAAGGCACAGGTGAGATGTACTCGCAGGCTCTACACATCGTCGGTTGTTACATTATCTTCGTTTTTCCTGCGATTCTCTACTCTGTCTACACGCAAAGACAGGATGCGATCTTCTGGGGCCTCGTAGCATACGGCGTATTCTTCTTCCCAATGGGCCTGCTGGCCTGTGTTATGTTCGATTCCGTCCGCGGCCTTAATCCAATCCTGCTAATCGGCTCGATATTCAGCACCTTTTTCCAATACTGCGCCATCGTGTTGCTGATTGGCGGAATCGTGTTGGCTATTTGGGCTGTGGGAACTGTCATAAGGCCCCAGGATACACAACAACCTCTTACAATGGGATGGCGGATAATCCAGGGATTGTTATCCTTCATCGGCCTCTACATCATCTTCGTAATCGCCCACCTCCTTGGCAGATTCTACTGGCGCTTCCAGGAAAAACTAAACTGGGAAGTCTGATTCGCGTTTACGGCGCTTCTTGTGCCCTCCGATCTCGAATTGACAGCACTCCAGCTTATTGTATGATGGTTCCAGGTTGGGCCTGTGCTTTCCCGGCCGAATTAAAATCTAGGATTCAATTGCGGCAATATGCTCTTTTCAAGTTGCAGAGAAAGGATATCACATGGATAAGCTCAATCGTCGTCAATTCATCGGAACCGCCGTGGCGGGCACTATCGCAATGACAGGTCCTCTCAATGCAGCGACTGAGGATTCATCTTCCAAACCAAAGCTAAAACTTGGCCTGATCGGCTGTGGCTGGTATGGAATGGTCGATGTCAAGGCGGCTTTCAAGGTTGGAGGCGTCGAAGTCATCGCGCTGTGTGATGTAGACAGCGAACATCTAAGCAAAAGCGCCGATGAAGTCGAAAAGCTTCAAAGCTCCCGCCCAAAGACATTCAGAGACTATCACGAGCTTCTGGAAGTCCCCGGCCTTCAGGCAGTCATCATTGCCACGCCGCCACACTGGCATGCCCTGATGTTCATCGACGCACTTGAAAAAGGCCTGGACATCTACTGCGAAAAACCTCTCGCCTACGACGTGCGTGAGGGCCAGGCTATGGTCGCAGCAGCAAAGCGGCACAGCAACTGCATCGTCCAGATCGGATTCCAGCGCAGACAAAGCAAAGCAATCCAGCAGGCGAAGCAATTTATCGATGAAGGCGGTATTGGCAAAGTCATCCAGGCCGAAGCGCAGATCCATTACAAAGCAGGAATGCGCGACGCGACGCCCCAGGACCCGCCCGCGTCATTGGACTGGGACCAATGGTGCGGCCCGTCGCCCAAGCTGCCTTACAGCCCCCAGATAGGCCACATGTCGTGGCGTTTGGAAAAGCAAACAGGCCATGGCCATCTCGTCGACTGGGGCATACACCTGATCGACGCGACCCGCTGGATTCTGGGCCAGACCATGCCCCAAGCTGTCCAAGCCTCGGGCGGTATCTACTACTTCAAGAATCAAATAACAACGCCCGACATACTGAACGTCCACTTCGATTTTGAAAGGTGCCCCGTAATCTGGCGTCACCACATCTGGGGCGCTGCCGAATACACCCCCGAAGTCGCCAATGGCATCTTCTTCTATGGCGAAAAAGGCACCGTCTTTGTCACCGACAACAAATGGATCTTTGTCCCCAAAAAAGGCGAGCGACAGGTCCATGAAATCGGCGCCGATATGGGCGCTATGCACATGGCCGACTTCCTCGATGCGGTAAAAAAACGCAAAGGCAATCTGTGCACGCCCGAAGATGCGCACCGCTCTACAGCCACAGTCAAGCTTGCGATGATTTCGTACGATGTTGGTGCAAAAATCGAGTGGGACGAAGAAGCTCACCAGATCGTTGACAACGCAGAGGCCGCCGCACTGCTCAAACGCGACTACCGTAGCCCTTGGAAGCATCCATACAGCGAATAGCACTAACGCATTGTCGGTTAGCCTGCTAAAAGCTGATAGATTCCGGAGATCATAACGATGAAACATCGACTCGTACTATTTGTCGCCATGCTGTCGCTGTCAGTCATCGCACAAGCAGCGAAGAAGCCAGGGAAGGTCCTGATGCCGCAGATCGACGGCCAATGGTGGTCCGTAGCAAACGACCCAGATCTGGGCAAATACACGAGCGAAAAGCAACAGCCCGTGGATTTCGGTATATGGCAGGCCGCAGATGGCACCTGGCAAATCTGGTCCTGCATTCGCAACACCAAGTGTGGTGGTGTCACAAGACTGTTCTATCGCTGGGAGGGAAAACGTCTTACAGATACCGACTGGCGCCCGATGGGAATCGCAATGCAGGGCGATCCCAATTACGGCGAAAGAATCGGTGGTCTCCAGGCCCCCCATGTCATCAAGGTTGAAAAAACCTACTACATGATCTACGGAGGCTGGGATAGTATCTGCCTTGCGAAAAGTGACGATGGCAAATCCTTCACCCGCGTCCTCAACGAGCGAGGAAAAACCGACCTGTTCACAGGCCCCTACGACAACACGCGTGACGCCATGGTCCTTGTGCTGGACGGTTTGTACTACTGCTATTACATGGGCCACAAGAAGGACGCCCGGTACGATTCAGCCATCTTCTGCCGCACCTCGCACGACCTTCGGGATTGGAGCGAGCCAATGATGGTCTCAGCAGGAGGCAGCGCGGGCGATAAATCCGACTGGTATGGCGGCGACGCCGAATGCCCCTTCGTGGTTCACAAGGATGACCTGTTCTACCTCTTCCGCAACCAGGTTTATGGCACGAAAAGTCTCAACACGCAGTACTGCTCCCCCAATCCCCTAAACTTTGGCGTCGGTGACGATAGATTTATGATAGGCGAGCTACCCGTAGCAGCGCCGGAAATAGTCCACTACAAGGGGCAATGGTATATCGCCGCCCTAAAACCTACGCTCAAGGGCATCCAGGTCGCCAGGCTGAAGTGGGTAGCCCCCACTCGGTAAGATAGCCAGTGCCCGAATACATGTCACCGGCAAGCGGTCTGAAAAAAAACCAATGCTTTGCATCGTTCCCATTATGCCGGGATGACTACGGCATGAGGCTCGCCGCCCACAGATAGCGGTTAGAGGAAACGTAGAGAACGCCATCGGCGGCGATTGGAGTGCTGCAAACAGGCGCCGACATGCGCACGGTATGGAGCAGTTGAAGCTTTCTCCCC
>CAZYMD010000168.1:0-11593 GCA_964649005.1 uncultured Pirellulales bacterium | reverse complement strand
CCAGCCAGGTGCAGAACACTGGTATCTACAGAAATGATCAAATCCATGTTTTCTATCGCCGCTGCAGTATCAGTGAAGTCATTGAAATGTTGTCCTAAGTTGACTATATGGCAATTCTCGGACAGTTCTGCCATCTGTTCGGCTGGCTGGCCCTTTTGAAGACTGTACAGACGCACGTATGGGATTCGTGCCAGTTGGAGGAAGTCTATCAATCTGCATGATCGCGTCTGGGCCTGCTTATCCAGAGAGCTGGCTCCCCAGACTATCCCAACTCTCAGGCTATCATTCGGCAACATGGCTCGCCACTGTGCCGCCTTGGTGGGATCTGCGTAAAGATAGGGGACTTCGGCCGGGATTGTCTCAAGTGTGGTGCCGAAAATACGCGGCAACTCCAAGAGCGGGCAATAGAGATCGAAGAACACCGATTCATTTTCAGAAACCACCTGATCGATTCCCGACGCTGTTCTCATCAGTTCGGAAAGCTGTTTGTATGTTGCCAGGATGACGGTTCCACCTCTGGCTTTTACCATGGGTAGATATCGCACGAATTGGATGTTGTCGCCGAAGCCCTGCTCACTCCTCACAAGCAGCCGTTTACCCCGGAAGTCAGAGCCGTCCCAAAGTGGCACATCGCGATAGGATTGCATCCAGGATACTTTGCGAAGCCGCCAACTGTATTGAGTCCATCCTTGAAGATAATTGCCTGTTTGCAGCAATGCCATTCCAAGATTGCTGTGGATATCGGGGCAATCAGGTTTTAATTCCAGGGCTTTTTTATAGAGGAGTATGGTCTGATTGTACTGTGCCAGTGCATTTCGGGACGCGGCCATTACTCTGTATGCTTCGGCAGGGTCGTGACCGAGTTTGACCACGGTCAGAAATTCTTCAATTGCCTCTTCGTGCCGCTTAAGCTTCTGCAGTGCGATGCCCATGTTGAAATGTGCAAAGGCATCACCCGGTTTTAGTAGCAACGCGCCACGGTATTGTTCTACTGCGGCATCGTATCGGCCCAATCTACCTAAAGAATTGCCCATATTGTATCGGGCATCGGGGAAGTCCGGAAGAAGTTCAAGAGTTCTCTGATAAGCAGCGACAGCTTCTTCAAATCGTCCGAGCGCATTCAGCACGATACCGTATGTGCTGTGAAACCGGGCTACTTGGCCATTGGATGCGATTGCCTTTTCAGTCAGATCGGCAGCCCGCTCGTACTGAGCGGATCGATAGGCTATCAGGGCCATCCCATGGAGTGCTGTGGGATTAGTGGGTTCATTCTTCAATGCATGCTGGTATAACCGCTCAGCTTGGTCAAAACGCCCAGCCTTGTGGTGTTCGGTTGCTCGCTGCATCATCTTGCAGATATCGGTCATTGGAGTACGATTTCCTTGCTCAGTGGAGCCACGGTCCGATTCAGACGCCATTGTGTGTTGTGTATGTTGGACCATTAGTGGAACATATATATTGAAATAGGATTTATTATCGGAATATAGTTTCTATAAGTGTGCCAAGAGAGTACTTCCTGCAGATGCATTTTGCCGAGCAATCTCAATAGATCGGAGAAATCCTGCTTTGAACTTATCGGGCCCGAAGCGCTTCATAACGGTTTTTCTTGCCTCCTGTCCCATGCCGGCAGCCAATTCTCTGTCGTCCAGCAGGATTTGAGCATAGGCTCTTAACTGATGTGGATCATCACTGAGAAATCCACTGATACCGTGCTGGACAGGCGAGCTTGGGTGTAAATTGCCAACGACAGGCATACCGGCGGCCATAGCTTCAAGCGTCGCCATGTTGTATCCGTCTTCAAGCTTGGGGTCCGCCGTGTGTATGTAAAATCTGTGAGACTGTAGCATTTTCTTCAAATCAGCCCAGCTTTCGGCCGCAGCCACAGACGGAATGTCCGGATTGTGCCCAACCAGTTTGATTGGCAGTTCATTGAAGGCTTCCGCGTGGAGGTCCCATAAAAGGATTCTTCTACGATTGCTAATAAAGTTACATACTCGAAGGCCACAAGCTCGCTCACCCGAATAGGGCAGGTAGTCATTCGAATCGGCGTAGAAGGGTACTATGTCTTCGGTGAATCCCCATGATTCCCCCTTGAGCTTGGATACCGCCACCGCATGACCGCCAACAAGTCTGATGTACTCGGCCAGTATCTGTCGCATTTGCCTTGGTTCGATACTTGTTTTCTCTTCAAGCAGTCGTCCTTCAATCGTGGAGTGAATGACGATGAGCCTTGGCTCAGGTCTTGTTTTGACGTCAAGCAAATCAGCAATGTTGTTGGCTATTATACAGTGGTAATCCGTGATCGACTGCAATGCTTCGGGCAGACTGATCAACCTGGAATTCAGCGGTATTGGCCGCATTTGCACATCCCAGGAGGCCTTGTATCGGCCCTTCAGGCCTACTATTATGTCCAGGCCGTATCCCAGAATTGCGAGTTGGTATACCCACGCTTCGTGGCAGTTGAATACGAGAATTCTGTTCTGTGGTGTATGTTCTCGTAATGCAGGCACTTGTGTCCTATCCTCCTTCTTGAAGCGGAATCCAATAAGTTGGTACGGCTATCCCCTACGTCGGCATTATTCCAACTCTTTTTGGAATTTTTTTCCAATTAGGAGGACCTTTGGCTCACTTATCAGTGTTCACATTGATAATATTACAGGTCCAGCAGCAAAACAAGCAATCCAGGGGTAAGAAAGGTCTTAAGTTCTTGCCTATTTTATCGAGAATGCCCAGTAGGAATGTTTCTTAGTATGACATTTTTGCCAGAAGTGACAAGTTGACAAGGCTTGACAGGGCCAGAAGGATTTACGAACGTTTGTTTCAATAAGGAGTCTAAGGTATGTTAGCAATCAAGAATAACCTAATGGCGGCAAATGCTGCTCGGCACTTGGGTATGAGTTACAACGCTCTGTCCAAGTCTGTCGAGAGGCTGTCATCCGGTCTTCGGATTAACAGTTCGAAGGACGATGCAGCCGGGTTGGCTGTCCGTGAATTGATGCGGGCGGACATTGCTGTTATCAAGCAGGGAGCGCGCAACGCCCAGGATGGGATTAGCATGTTGCAGACGATGGAAGGAGCGTTGTCGACAATCGACGACATTCTGATTCGTATGCAAGCACTGGCTGAGCAGTCGTCTACCGGTTCGTATTCGTCTGCACAGCGGTACATCATGCATCAGGAATTCGATGAACTCCGTCAGGAAATCGACCGTATCGCTCAGGGAACCAAGTTCAACGGCATCAAGATGCTCGACAACAGTTCCACGCGTTCGATACAGTTTGGTGAGTTAACGACGGACAAGATCGACATCACTGGTAGCATTATGACCAGTGCCTCAACAGGTCTGAGCCTGACCGGGCTTGCGATTGATGATACGGCAAGTGCGAAAGCTGCATTGACTACTCTTGACACGGCAATCGGCAGCAAGGATACAGCCCGTGCCAAGTTCGGTTACAAGATGAACCGTCTGGAAGGCACGATTGACGTTCTTGGTATCCAGGCTGAGAATCTGGCACAAGCCGAATCGCGTGTATCAGACGTTGATGTCGCCACCGAAATGGCGGAATTGACGAGGAACCAGGTACTCGCGCAAGCTGGTATTTCGATGTTGGCTCAGGCCAATACGATGCCTCAGATGGCGCTGGCACTGCTGCGATAGTATAATTCGTCAGCAGTACAAATGACTTTGACAATAATGTGGGGGATGACGTATATTTATATGTGCGTCATCTCCCCATAAGTCAATACCGTCATTCACCATAAAAGCAACGTCTACTTTCCAAGAGATTTGGAATCCCGATCGGGCCTTAATCGCCTGAAGCAATAGAGCGGAGATACGATATGAAGGGACTCTCAACATATCAGGAAACAACAATCGCCACGGAGAACAAAGGACAGCTTATCGTTATGCTTTACGATGGCGCTCTTAAGTTTCTGAGACTGGCAATCAAGGAAATAGAGGCGCGCAACTTCGAGGCGAAGGGTCAATATATCAACAAGGCTCAGGACATAATCAACGAACTGAACACAGTGTTGGATGTAGAGGCAGGCGGCGAAATTGCCACGAATCTTCGCAAGCTCTACTTTTTCATGACACGCCATCTTTCCAAAGCCAATGCACAGAACAATCCTCAATTGGTTCGGGAAGTAATCTCGTTAATGGAAGAGCTAAACAATGGATGGAGGGCAATAACGAGATAACGTTTTGATGGTTGTTTAAGCTGAGTTCGGAGTCCGAAACGAGCTCAATTAGTTGACTTTAACCAAACCGAACTTAAGTAAACAACTTGGTTCGGTTTTTTTGTGTCTCCAACGTACATCAAATCTGCAAACCGAACAGCAGTGATTTAATCTGATTGAAATTAAGGGCTGGATTTGGTATTTTCCGGCGATGGTTAATCCACGATCGGAAATTGAGTCTCTACCTGAATTGCTTGCCGAGGCGAAGGCTGCACTTAATGCTGGGAATTTGGACCAGGCGGCCTGTTTGCTTCATGTCGATACTGTTGACAGGATATTGGGGACGATTGAGGCTCAATCCTTCGACAAGATGCTTCTCTTCGAATTTGCCGATATATTGTCGAGAATAGGTCGCGAAGTTCAGGCCGAGCGGTGTTACCGAAAGCTGCTGGATGAAGGACCTGATGCGGCTGTCTATAACAAGCTGGGGTGTTTGTGCCTGTCTCTTGGTCGTTTGTCGGAAGGTGTTCAGTATCAGCTCAAGGCAGTTGAGCTGATGCCTGATAGGCCGGAGCTTATGGCGAACCTCGCCAGAGCCCAAATGGAGACGGGTAATGTGCTGCAGGGCATTGAGCTGCTGCGTAGGGCGGTGCAACTTATGCCTGACAATGCACAGGCCCACTCAAATCTTCTTTTTCGCCTTCATCAACTGCCGGATATGGATCAGCAGTCGCTCTATGATGAGCACAAACGTTGGGGACAAATGTATGCGCGTGCTGATTTGGCAAGAGCAACGCATGAGAACCTCGCCGATCCTGACCGCCCGCTCCGAATAGGCTATATATCGCCTGATTTTCGCAGGCATTCGGTTACGTATTTCTTCGAATCTTTGCTTGATGGGCACGATCGGCGGGAGTTTTCCGTGTTTGGATATGGAAATGTTGAATACCCCGACCAGGTGACCGAACGGTTGAAGCACAAGTTCGATTGCTACCGAAACATCTTTTCCGTCAGTGACGACAATGTTGCTGCGATAATCGAGAAGGATCGGATCGACATCCTCGTCGACCTGGCAGGGCACGTTGGCGACAACAGGCTGCTCGTTATGGCGCGCAAGCCAGCTCCGGTCCAGGTAACGTATCTTGGTTATCCGGACACAACCGGACTTGATACGATTGACTATCGCTTCACAGATTCCCTGGCGGATTTGCCCGATTCACAGCAGTTTTACTCAGAACAACTCCTTTCCCTGCCGAACGGCTTTTTGTGTTACATGCCGCCGGATTACGCTCCACCGGTATCGCCGCTACCGGCTGAGGAAAAGGACTACACGATTTTTGGGTCATTCAATAATAGCTGTAAGCTTAACAGTACGATCATCGGGCTTTGGGCTGAGGTCCTTAAGGCGGATCCTCGATCCCGGCTTCTGCTCAAGATAAAGGCTGGTGATGAGCCGGAAATAGCAGATCGATATGTCGGGTTGTTCTCACAGCTTGGGATTGATCCGGGCCGGGTGAGTATCTTGGGATGGAAATCTCCCATCGAGCACTTAAGGACCTACGCACAGGTTGATATTGCCCTGGATACCTATCCTTATAACGGCACTACTACTACGTGCGAAGCTCTGTGGATGGGCGTTCCGACTATTTCCCTGGTAGGGCGGCCTCATGCATCGCGGGTTGGTCTTAGTATCCTGAGCAGGATCGGCCTTGAGTTCTTTGCTGCTTCGACGGAGCAGGAATATGTTGCCAAGGCTCTTGCCCTCTCATCAAATCGTTCAGCTCTGTCACAAATGCGTTCTTCCATGCGGGCCAGAATAGCAACATCGGGGCTCTGTCATGGGAAAGCCTTTGCCCAAGATGTTGAGGCGGCTTATCGTGTGATATGGCATCGCTGGTGCCACAGTCGGGGTGTTGCAGTCGATTATGGCTGGTCCGGCAGGCAGGTGCAACCAGTACTGGAGATACCTCCAGTGAGTAAAAAACTCTCTACAGATTTGCCCATCAACGGATAGAGAGATTGTGCCACTCTGTCCAAATCAGGCTGGAAATCAAGTTATCAGTATTGATATCTGCTTTTCACAATCTGTAAGCCGAAGCGATTATTAATCCCTGTTGAACTGCATTACTGCTTTAACTGCTTTGGCCTGCTCGATTGTTTCGAATGTATCTTGCCATTGGTCCAGGCTGATACGGTGGCTGATCATAGGCTCCATGTGGATTGTTCCTTGGTCGATCATCCGTATTACGGCCTCCCATGTGGCCCAGGTATGGCTAAACGCTCCCTGCAGGCGTGCGCCTTTGGACAATAGTGGGTCAAGGCTTAGATTTACGGGCTTTGGTCCCCAGCCGAGCTTTGTTATCTGTCCGCTTCGAGCCACAGTGTCTATGGCCAAACGAAGAGCTTTTTCGTTACCCGCTGCGTCGACAACGAGATGACATCCTTCGCCTTTGGTCACATCGAGAACAACCTCTTTGGCATTTTCTTTTTGCACATCGATGAGAATGTCCGCCCCCAGTTTCTTTGCGGCTTCGAATCGGCAGATCGAAGCCCTACTTGTGCCAGCGATGATGATCGGCCCGGCTGAGCATGCCTTGGCGATTTGCAGACTGAACAATCCAACTGGTCCGGGCCCGATGATGAGGACGGGATTGCCTGGCAGGATTCTGGATAGCATGATCAGGGCATTGTATGCTACGCAGGCGGGTTCTGTGAGGGATGCGTGGTCGAAGCTGACATCATCCGGGATGCGATGAAGGCATCCCTGGCGCACCTTGACCAGATCGGTAAATGCACCATCGACGCCATAGCCGAATCCTTTTCGGTTTGGACACAGGTTATAGTTGCCCGTCCTGCAGGACTGGCATTGGCCACAAATGTAGGCGGAAGTTTCACTAACGACCCTGTCTCCTACCTTATATCCTCTTATATCTGCTCCTATTTCGCGAATTACACCGCAGAACTCATGGCCTTGTACGACGGGAACGGTGACTGGATTGGCCATTGTATGGCGCCACATTTCGAGATCCCAGCCGCAGATACCGACAGCCTTTGTTTCGAGAAGGACATCACCAGGCCCAATCTTTGGCTCTGGAACATCTCGGATTTCGAGCTCTCCGTCCTTGTTGCCATACTTGACCAATGCTCTCATTACATACGCCTTTCAATATACGCCTATGGCGCCAACACTACCTTCATCAGTTTATCGCTACGTTCGTAGAGCTTTTTGAACCACTGAGCCCCTTGGGCCAAAGGCGCCGATTTGCTCATTAATGCATTGATGTTGATCGTACCCCTCGCTATCATGTCCAAACACGCAGGGTATTCACCGTTTGAGGCGCAAGAGCCTCGAACAGCGATTTCACGTGTTACGATTGTTTGCAGTGGGAATTCAACTGTTGGTGTTACGTTGCCAATGAGTGTGAGAGAGCCGCCTTTACGCAGGCTCGCGGCGGCCATATTCACTGTTGAGCTAATGCCCACCGCCTCGAAAGCAATATCCGCCCCTATGTCTTTTGTCAGTCTCTGAATTTCAGCGGAGACATCGACCTGGTCTGACCTTAGCGTGATATCGGTTCCGAGTTTGGCTGCAAGCTCCAGTCTCCACGGATCGAGATCGACAGCGATAATCCGGCCACAGCCTGCCGCCCTAAGCGCCTGCACGACCAACAGCCCAATCATACCTGAGCCGACTACAACCGCTGTGTCGTTCAATGAGATCGGTGTTATTTGAACTGCGTGAACCGCTATCGATAGCGGCTCAACCATAGCAGCCTGCTCGAATGTAACTTGATCCGGCAGGCGATAGAGGATTCGTTCGGGAACAGCTACGTACTCAGCGAAGGCTCCGTCGCAACGATAGTCATCGCACGAGACGCCCAGCACCCTGCGGTTGTTGCAGAGGTTGATTCGACCCATTTTGCAGAAATGACACTTACCACAGTAGACTGTCGAATCGAAGGTGACTCTGTCGCCTTTGGTGAAACTTTTGACGTCGGGGCCGGACTCGACGATGATACCTGAAGCTTCGTGTCCCATTATAATCGGGGGGATGCGTCTGCCTGTACTTCCGTCCATACCATGAACATCACTGCCGCAAATACCGCAGGCTTTGACTTGCACCAGAACCTCATCGTCGCCACACTCTGGATCCTGCACGTCTTTGTAAACAAAGGTGTTATATTCCTCAAGCACGAGTGCTTTCATTGAGAATCTCCAGGTACTTGGTCCATTTGCGACACCAGCTTACATCTTTGCAACAGTGCCTGGTTGGGCTTGAAACCAATTTTATTTGCGAGAGGCTCGTTCAGATATGCTTGTGTCCCGGTTCCTTTGGCTACTGGGAAGTCTTTCGGTCGCTTCCAGTTTAGGATTTTAAGCGTTGTCTTTGCGGCCCATTGGCCTTGTTCCTTTAAGTCTGCTGCAAGACCAAGCACTGCGTAAGGCGTCATGGAAGCATCACACGTGAAGACAGGGACTTTGATATGCTCGGGTACGAACTCCCTGGCGTCTTTATCGTCCCAATCGCTCACTGCCTGGGCTGCAGTAACGTAGATAATATCCGCCGATTTATTTGCCTCTACGAACCGTTTCTTCCACTGATCGAATGTGCCGACCAGAGCGTGCGTTGCAAGCAGGCCCAATTTCGCACACTCAGAATCGAGCACAAGCCTGTCGGCCTGCTCGGAAGCTGAATCACGCGAGATTATGACAAGCTTTCTGGAATCAGGATAGTGCCTCTTAATTATTTTCAGGCTCTCTTCAAGAGGGGGCACAGAGAGTATCCCGGTCACGTTTTTTGTGGGCAGACCATACCGGCTGCAACTATGGTGTACATCGCAGAACACACATGGAATCGGGCCTTTTTTGAAATGCGGGGCAATAATATATTTAACTGCGTTGTCGCCGGATGCGATAATTACAGCAGGCTGGAACTGCTCAATCTCGGCCAGAGCCCTGCCGACGCTCTGATTTATGAAGTTGGGATCACTGTAACGTATAGTGTCCATGAAGAACACCCGCAAATGCAGGTCTGAGGAGCGCAGCGTTTCACGCACACCGGCTACTACGTTATCGCTCGGACCATAGCCATCATGACAGGAATCAATGCAAAGAACAGTCTGTTTCCAGCAGCCGCCGGAAAGAGCCATCAGCATAATTATGGCGGCGGTGAGGATGCCGCGATAAATACTTGCGCCGTTCTGCATATCATTTCTCAAATCGAGTTACTATTTGTCGCTCTGCAAGATAAGACCCGGCTGAATCAAACCACTTGCTCTTCGAATCCGCACAGTTGACAGAAATCCTTAAGTTGCCTGGCGTAGTTTCCATAGAAGAACAACTGGTGGAATCCAGGGAAACTCAGCACTTCCTGCGCGCCGTCGAACTTGACCTTTACCGATACTACGCATCCACCGCTTGGCGGGACGTCCATGTTATCCAGCACAGTCCCCGCCGAAATCAGCATTTTGGACGGCGTTTCGGTCTTTTGCGTCCCACTGCGCGTGCCAGGAAGGAAATCCACGCATGTAACTCGCTGGCCCTCTTTCCATAGAGTTCTGGGGACCGCGTCCCTATTGCCATGATGGTGCATCAGGTCGAATGGCTCAGGACCAGCTTCGAAACCGTTAAGCCTGGTCGGGCACGAACAGTGTGCGCCGATGATCGAATCATCGGATGTGTCCGCAACCGGGTCCTGCTGGAATCCGGGACGGTCGAACAGGTACTGGACCATAATATGGGAGGCGACTGCACCGACGTCGGCTTCGCAGGCTGCGGGGATACGGTCATCATTCATGCGGGACCATGCAATGCAGGGCAGGCTTACAGGGATACTACCGAGGGCGCCGAGACAATCCATTGTAATCGCATCGGCCTGGTGTTTTTCCAATATCCGGCCCGCTACATAGTAGCTTTTGACACCATTGATGACATCCTGTCGACTCGCGCCTGTCTGCCTTCTTGCGCGTCGGATGTAGTCGTCCGCCATCGCAGTGATGCTTTCGTTCTCCTCCATGCGGTTGTATTCTTCAATGAATGTTCTGGCGGGCACGTGGCGGAGCGTGATTCCCGTATCTGCGAGGGTTGCGTCGTATTCTTTGTCGCCTTTGATTACGACGCATCGCGTCTTCTGTATTTTTGCCCGTGCACAGAGCATTTTCATACCGTATTGTGCTTGGCCGAAATCATTTGTCGAATAGATAACGCATCCTGGCGTGTCGGCCAAATGCACAGTGTTCGTTGTGAATGACGTGCCCAGAGGCGAATAGATGATCGACGGAATCTCGCTCTTGCTCACTCGCTGGGCCGTGGGCCATGAGTGTTTCTGTCTGTCCAGAACGATTAGAACCAGACCATCGGCCTTGGCCGCTTCTGCCTGTGCCACCCAGCTATCTGCTTCGGACAGGCTGTAAATCGGTTCACCGCGCAAATCGAGTTTCGCGTTAAGCTTCTTTGCTGTGGCGACAATTTTCTCTGTGTACATTTTCCTGGCCGACTCGCCATCGTACACAGCGCCTGGCCAGAGCATCCCATACTCTTCTTTGCGGCGCACGAAAGCTGCTCTAAGGGTTGGGATATAAGTTGATGCAGGGCCGCACTGACGGATAGGATTCTTTGTCACCATCGGTTCGCCGATTGCCGGCGTCAAATCCCGCAGCAGGACTGATCCTGCTATAATGCCGGCCGTGCCGTGAATGAACTTTCGCCGGCTTATAAGAGAATGGCTGCAATTGCACTTCAGTGGACATCGTCCGATTCCCATAGTCGTCTCCTATACAATTGATACTCGTGCATGCACAGTACAATAACGAGTCATATCGACACTTCAAGCATATATACAGCTAACTATGTTATGATGTGGGCCCGTTGACTTCAAGTGTTTCCCGAAGTTGGTATTCGATGGCTGATGTCAGCTTCTTTGCAGATTTGCGCGGACATGTGCTGGCGTATCGCCTTTAAGGGGCCTTGGAAAATTAGCTATTTATGAAAGATTTATAGATGGTCCGCCTCGCACCGCCCAGGTGCGTATTCGACTTTGACTTCGGAGGACCTGTGGCTGACGAGTTTTATCTTGGCAAAATCGCTTAGGATACAGAAGCCCAAATTCCCCCTGGTTGCCCAGAAAAGCTATAAACAAGCTTTATAATATAGTATTTTTCAAAATATATCAAAAATGCGATTGACAGATAATAACAGTAGCCATACTTTGTAGATATTGCTTACGAGATATGCTGGCATTGCCGTTGGGACAATGTATAGCACGTAAAGTAGTATTTTAGAGGGGCATGGTTGCCTATGGAAGAAGCGCGGAAAACATCATCAAGATAAGTGTGCGTTATCAACGGCCTGAAACGCGAGACGTTCACCATGATATTGGGTTACGTTAGTTGATATGCGCAGAAAGTGTGCTTGC
>CAZYMD010000167.1:0-11598 GCA_964649005.1 uncultured Pirellulales bacterium | reverse complement strand
GCCTTGCCTTAACGCCTTTTCCTTATCCGCTTCGAAATCATCGGGCAGGCCTTTCTCTTTCGAAACCATATTGCGGTTGTTGGTCCCACCCCACTGAGCCCAGTCACCGGCCCGTGATGTAACAGGAATGACCAAAATGCAGGCGGAAAATAAACAGATGCTTATTAAGTCTCGGTTCAGAACCATCACAGTCCTCCTTTACAGAACAAATGCAGAAAGAGTTGACCTAATCATTTTACTGCTTGCCTCCCGCGAGTCAACGGATCTGACTGCCAACTCAGAAATCAGCAAGGCATAACAATGAAAAAAGCCGAGCATTGATAGCCCGGCCTTACCCGCCTGTGTATAGGTTGTTTGGGGTTTTTGGTGTCAGCTACCTCTAAGGAGCAACTTCTTTAATAACAGGGGCATCGGCAGCCTCGCCGATCACGATAGTTTCGGCACTCAGATCGCCATAGATAACCCGCTTCTCATTGTCCGACGCCTTCCACTCCAAAAGAACCGCATCAGCATCGCCAGGGCTGACCGAATCACCATAGTAGCGAGGTTCCTTCTTCTCCCCCACCAGCGACATGTAGAACGCTGCAAGCGACTGAGTCGGTAGCATCACATCCATCGTCCGCTTGGTCACTTCCTCTTGCAAAATTTGGCCATCCGGGCCTTTCGGCATCTCGTTCATTTTCTCTACCAGCCTTTTCCCTGCTTCGGTCAGGTCATCGCTTTGTCTTATACCAATGGCTTTCTGCATGAGATCCATCATATTCAGTTTCTCAGGATACCGCCCGAAGATCTCGGCGAAGAACTTCAAGCCTTCGATGGCTCCCTCTTCAGTAATGCTGGGCATCTGCATTGCTTCTGACGTAAGCCGTGTGTAATCTTCCGGGATCACAGGCTCAAAACTATCGGCTGTGATAGGGACATCCCAGTAGTAGTAGATCTCGCCATTCATCTCCGAGTCCTTGTTCATCTTTAGTGTCATATCGGAGCGAAAGGGCAGCCATGTCTCGACATCAATCCACAGGACCAGCTTGACTTCTTCCGCCATGCCCCCCAATAGATTGGGATCGATAGTCTCGAAGCCTACGACTTCCACCCCATCTATTTCCGCTTTGCCCAGATTGGTATAGTTGGTCTCCAGCATCTTTTTGATCATCTCGCGAGGATCGTTGTTCTGCTTCTTCATCCTGATAAGCATATCGTCTTTGAATTCGGCTTTGACGTACTTCTTCTGATCGTGAATGACAGTAGTCATTACTTTTTCTTGAGGTATGACGTACGTTTCATTTGTGGACAGCACCTTGCCTGTTTTGGCGTCGATTGTCGTCATCACCATTCTCATGCTGCCGTCATTTGAGGTGAGCACTTCGATATCCATCTTCATTTCACTGTCAGGCAAACCCGGCGCCATACTTCCGGTAATCGTCATTTGTGATTTGAACATGTATGCGTGAATCTGCTGGATTTTCTCATAGACATCCGCCAGAGCAGGACCGGACGAACCGATAAAAGGCAAGCCGGCCAGCACGGCGATAATCACCACCGCCGCAGCCGCAAATTTCAACTTGGGACTCTTCATGATTGTTCTCCTTATCTTGAGACTTTCAGAAGCCTTTGTGGTGGCCTGATGAAGTCTTTTCTTCTGTTCTCGTATGATCAGATTCATTACATCGTCTTCGATGTCACTATTCGCCACGTTCTTGCCGTTGCTGGCAAGACGGTCCTGGAGGCGCATCATCTGTTGCAGTTCGGCCTGACACTTTCGGCAGCCCTTCAGGTGATCTTCAACCTGCTGCTTCTGCGAATCAACGAGCAATTGCTCAAGATATTCGACCAGGATTTCTTTGCATTGTTCACAGTTCATGATTGCACCTCGCTATCTTCGTTCTGCAGCGACTGCCGCAGCATGGTGTAAGCCCGTGAAAGGGTTTTGGTAACAGTGCCAAGAGGCGCCTCGAGCTGCTTGGAGATCTGCTTGCAGGACTGCTGGCCGTAATAACGCAGCAGCACAACCTGCTTGTAGTTCTCAGGCAGCTCGGCGATTGCCTTTTCGAGAGCACGGTCCTCGGATAATTCCGGAGTGGGCGTCTCCTGAGAAAACGAACGGATCATCTCACGCTGCCTTCGAACCTGCTCCTTTCGCTGCTGCTCCTTCGCCACACGATCCGCAATTCCCAGCAGCCAGGGAAAAAACGAGCCGGGGCTCTTGAGCTTGTCCATATTGAAGTAGGCTCGCACGAAGGTCTCCTGGGCGGCTTCCTCAGCCGATTCCTGACAGCCAAGCTTGCCGGCAAGATTGGCCAGCAGAACCGTCTGATACCGCCGCACTAAGTAGCGAAAATCGTCCGGATGGCCATCCAAACATCGCTCAATATAGTATCCATCGTTTCCTGTCATTTTATCACCTCGGAATAAACCGATTATCGTGTTCTCACCATATAGTGAGCCTTAGGGAGTTTTTGCGACAGAAAAAATGAAAAAATGCTGGATGCCCTATTTTTAGCATAAAAAAAGCCGGGTTAAACAACCCGGCCTGCAATTTACTAAGGCTAAAAAGTACTTATTTCACTTCTTTGCCGTAAACAGCCACCTCGATGTAGTGGTTCAGGTCGTTGCCTGTATTGCCGTTACTGTAAAGGCGAACGTAGCGCCCCCTAACGCCCTTGGAAAGACAATCGATCAGCTTGCCCTCGTTGGTCTCCGTGTAGTGTAGGTCCTTGCCGATACCGAGACCGAGCGTATTGTCGTAGTCATTGTTAAAGACAGTCTGTACGTTCGTAATAAAATCAGGATCGTCCGCCACTTGCACGACAATATCAAAATATACTCGAGCCATCTTATGATAGTGCCAGATCACGATTGCATAGATGTTAGCTTCGGTTTCCAGATCGATGGTGATCTGCTGTGCGAATGGCCCTAATTCGACATAGCTTCCATCGGCCGCCTCCTTATCATCGTCTGTAATCATACTCAGCTCGCCGATAATAGGCTCTTCATCGCTGCTCGTTACAGGCTTGCCCAGAGCCAAATTCCTCGTGCCCACAGGCGCCAAAAATGGCGGCCTGGGTTTACCCGAAGGCCTTTCAAGATGAGGCGTGCGCGTATCCTGAGGCGTGCCGACAAACATCGGTTTGGGTAATTCGATTTCGATTGCCACGAGCTTCTCTTGTGACTCCTCTGCTGTGGTAGGCTCTTCGGCCACGTAATCTAATATCTTCGGTTCTGGTTGGGTAATGTGATGTATTCCTATCCCGGCTGCGATTATCAGCGCCGCCGCAATTACTATCTTTGTAATTGAACTGCTCATTTTTATTCTCCCTAAGAACGCCAGTAGCGTTAAACTCCCGCCGTCCGTTTTTTCAGTTTCTTTGAAAGCGCAAAGCATCCGCTCTCGCAATTGATTGCGATGCTCGATATTCGTCGAAACGTCGATATCGAGCCTCTCGACAATCTTGCGAAATTCGCGTTCATCCCGGAATATGTCTTTATCATTCATCGAAATCGCTCTGCAAATGCTCACGCAATTCTTTCAATATTCGATGCACAGTCACTCGCAGCGTCGCAGCCGCGATATCCATGATCTGTGCAATTTCATCATACGAAAGATTCTCGAAGAATCTCAAAGTGACAATGGTCTGGTGCTCTGGCCTTAGTTTGACAATTCCCGCGTAAAGCGTAGGCCAGTCTATCTGCACAGCTTCGTCCGCCTCTTCGCATGGCCTTTTGGTCCTCAGAGCAGCCGCTCGTTCGAAAAGCTTCCTGCGTCGCGAGCTTTTTCGCACGTATGCATTGGTTTGGTTGACCGCTATGGCATAAATCCACCTGCGAAAATCCGCTTCGCTTTGGCCTTCGAACCGGCGTATCCCGCGCGCCATCTCCAGAAAGATCGTGCTCGTCAGGTCCTCAGCCGCCTGTTTGTCAAACAGCCTGTGAACGCAGAACCTGAAAATCGGCTCGTAATAAAGCTCGTACAGCCTGCCGAGCGCTTCGGCATCCGCCTTCGCCCTGCGAACCAGATCGTCGTAATCCTGCATCTCGTGTTTCGCCATAGCACCAACCATTGTCACACATATAGTTGCGCGAATAATGGTAATGTTACACGAAATTACAGAAAAAAGGGGCTTGAAAAAGCAAGTGCCTTTATTAGTCCGCTGTTACCTCGAACCTGATGTTGCTCGTGGTGTTGGGATCGATCTGAAAGTTGCCATCCTCAGCGCTGGTGATGTAATTACCGTTGATCTTGAGATTCTCGAAGAGAATATCCGATACCCTGTGATCCCCATCCCAGCCTTTGATCGTGTTGGGCCTTTTTGTCGGTAGCTCCGCCGTGATGTTTCGAAAAATAATATCCGAAATCCGCCCCATCCCTCTGCTCGAGTCGGCGAATTCATTCTTGGCTATAGTAATGTAGAACAGCCTCCAGTCTGCGTTCTCGATGCGAATGTCCTCAAAGAGATAGTCGCTCATGTGGCCCCGCTCGCCGTGAATGGAGTCGAAGACCGCTTCGTTGGGATTGTCCCATTGATGCTCGACACGAATTATATCTATGTTCTTAACGTGGAATCCACTGTTGTCACTTGGCATGTTCCAGCTTATCTGAAACGGCGCCCCGTTTTCCATCTGCCATATAACACAGTTCTGCACGAGCATATTCGACTGATACAATTTCACTGCATCGTCATTGACCTTGAAAAAGCAGTCTTCCACAAGACCATTATTGCCCGTGCAGACGCCATCGGTGCTGAAATACCAGCCGATCATCTTAACGTTTCGCACGATATGTTCCGAACCCCGCAGCGAGATATTAAAGTGGGGCGAGTTGATAAGAGTGACTCCCTCGATCAGAACGTTTCTGGCGTTCCGCATAAGTACAAGATGCTCGCTTTGTCTCTCGAAATTCTCGCCGGACAGGATACCTCGTCCTCGCAGGACGACATTGCTTGCATTATTGCTTGTGATGCGTCCCTTCACATATGCGCCGCCCGCCAGATAGACTGTCGTATCAGAATCCACCGAGAGCGAATCGTCTAAGTCGTGCAACCCCGGCCCGAAGTAAATCACACCGGGTGCATTGGGAGAAGGCGCCTCCATTTCAAGCGGGTCGGCGAATACAAGCATCGGGTGTGTGATATCGCCGTCGAATTCAACCGAAATCTTTCTTGGCCTGTCGAGTTGAAATTCAACGTTGGCGCCGTTTATCTCAGGTTTAATCCCGTAGCTTGTAGGCGAAATCTTACAGCTTTTGAAATCGCCCGATAGCTTTGTCACCCTGATGCTGATCTTTCCTGAAAAGGAGAATGTAGTCCACGATGTTGTCTTGCTGCGATTCGACCGCCACTGTGCGCCCGTTATGTATACGAAGGAGTCTTTAGTTATACCATCCTGCACGACCTGAACGGCATATTGATCCGATGCATCAATCCCAGCAGGACCCGGATATGTCACCACGTCAGCAGCAAGCTCATTCCCGAGCACCAGTACACAGATCGCGAAGCATAAGGCTATTTTTTTCATTTTATCTTTTTACCTTTATTACGGCGATTCTTTCAACCCTTCCCATTGAATTACCCACTTGCCGTTCTTTGGAAATCCAGGAGCATCGTGATCCTCGCATCCATCCCATCCCGCCGCCATCATCGCTGTTGCGTACAGCAACCCACCATTACCGGGCAGGTAAAGAGGCAATCTTAAAGTCTGGAAATTGTGCCCGTTGGGAAGATAGCCGTTCTTGGGAGTGTCTATCATCAGGGCTTCAATTGCTTTCTCAGGTTCGCCAAGTCTTGCCGCCGTCATCGCCATCATGGGATAATCCCAGCCCCACGTAGAAGACCAGTTCCAGTTGTCAAAGATATCATCGAGTGTTTTTTGCATTATTTCAGAATCGATCAGAGGTGACTCAGGCAGTACTCCCATCGCCGCAACCATCGATGGATGATCACGCGTGATAGTAAAAGGCTCCACCTCGATTGCTGTGTATACTCCATCACGCACAGTCGGCTTGGATATATGCTCGATAACATGACCCCACTTCTCATCAGGTTTCATGCCCAGTCGCTCTCGCCACTTCTGAGCGGTCGCAAGTCCCCATCGCCAGTAAGCCAGCTCGAACGTGGGATTGATGACATCTCTTCGCTGTTTGCCGTAGCTTTCCTGCGCCGGGATTAGGGGAGGTCCCAGGACATATCGTTCGTTCTTCTCGTCCCATGCCGCGTATGAAGCCATAAACTCAGCGGTCTCGAAAACGATGTGCCTATAGCGTTCCAGCGTCTTTTTATCAGGCTTGTTTCTATAAACCAACTCAGCGTAAAAAATCGGGTGAGGCTGTTGCCATATCAAAAATACTCCCACCCCACTTGGGCTCTCCCTCCCATCCGGCCCGACCATCTTTGGCCAGCGAATTCCTTTATACCCCTGAAGCTTCGCCATCTTGCGCGCGTTGGGCATGATCTTTTCATACCACCCAAGCGACTTTTCAAGCAGCTCGATCCTGCCCCAAAGGGCGAAATGCGCCGCGTGCCACCAGTGCATCTCAAGATGAAATTTCCCATGCCAGCTATTAGTAACCAGCCCCGTCTCCTGTGGTGGTCGGGAACCAGCGCACTGTATCGCCGTCAAATACTGTGACAATACGATTCGTCGCTCTAACTCTCGCGCTCGCGGATCGGCGCTGCCCGACAAATCGATAGCCCCACCCGTGCTCCAGAAATCCTTCCAGTAACGTGCTGCCTCCGATTTAACCTGGGCAAAATCGAGTGCCCCGATATTACTCTCTTTGGCCGAGAACGAAATCACGATTTCGAGCGAATCCCTGCCTTGAGCGATAATCTCGAACCGATGAAGCCCTTGTTGTTTGAGCGTCCCGCCCTCCGACCAGCGTGCCAAAACATGATAGCTGTCGTCATCGAGCTTGCGATGAAAGTAACACCGATTATCCTGCTGGCGGATATCGGTCTTGTGCCGCTCAGGGCTGTCCCAATCCACAGGCGCCCTCCAGCCGCCCGTCGCGTATGGAAAGGCCATACTGACGCCAACTTTTCCAGTCGACAACAAAGGCGACCTGATCCGCACTGCGATCAGATCGAGTTTAGGGTGGCAAACAGTCTGAACTTCGACGGGGTGTTCGAGAAAAGTGAATCGACTTTGAATCAGCCCACTCCAAAGATCCAGTTCCTGCACTGGATCAAATAAGTCCTCCAACTCGGCTCGACGACCATTTTCATCCCTCAGGATCAGGCCGATACGCCCCATATCCAGCCGATGTGGATTCGCCCGCAGCCACTCGCACGCCTTCGCGCGTCGCTCGTAGTCCCCCGATTCTCGCGACTCAGGCCCGGAAAGGTACCGGACGGTTCGCCCATAGTGATCGTAAGGCTCAAATATATCCTCAAGATTATATTTGTCCGGGTTGGGAAAGCTGTGCCAGCACCACTGTGACATTGTACCAAGCGGCACCGCGTCCTTGTGGAATTCCTCGAACGTCTGCAATCCCGTAATATCCACCGTGAAAGCAAACTCCCCGTTACCCACAGAAAGCGAAGAGAACGCATTTGGCTCCGTCAAAACAACATTGTGTCGTGTCACCAGATTGTGCCGGTCGATAGGCTCAGCGCCTGATGCTGTACTAACTGACGAAATGGCACTGATGCATATAAGCCCTGTTATGATTTTGTTTATCAAGGGATGATCTCCATATTCTCTGCCACACTCTCAAATATCCAATAAGCCGGCCCACAGGCTGGGGGCTGCTTTCTATTATTCTATCACTACTTCTATAGTCCCAATTGTTTTCGGTCAAGTGTTCAGAGCCCCTCGTGTTCATCAGGCTCCTGTAAATCAGTTCGATTCAGGAGCTAAGATACTCCCTTGCAAACCGCCGCCCCGCCAGACCGAGCAATTCTTTGCTATTCTGCAAAGCCTCTTGTAGAGCCATTCCTGATGGCGTTGCAGCTATAGTGATTGATATCCCCGCCCGTTCCCATTGCTTCTGTGACAATCCAACTCGGCCCGCGATAACTGCCATGCGGGCACCCGAGCCTGAAGCTGCCTTGAGTATTCCTGAAACGACCTTGCCGCTAAGCGATTGCTCGTCGAACGAGCCTTCCCCCGTGATGACCCAGTCAGCCGATTCGATTTCTTCAGCCAGATTGCTATAAGCCATCACAGTCTCGATCCCCGAAACCAACCTCGCATTCATAAACGCAATCGCGCCGCCCGCCAGTCCACCGGCCGCCCCGGCTCCCGGAACATTGATATCGCACTGCAACTGTCTGTCGACAAGCTCCGCAAGATTCTTCAGCCCGGCCTCCAGTTGTTCGACCATCTCAGGAGTCGCCCCTTTCTGAGGCCCGTAAACAGCAGCAGCTCCATTTGGCCCGCAAAGCGGATTCTCCACATCGCACAACACAACCACCACAGGCGACTCCATCTCTCCTCGCTCGATTCTCTCAATTGCGCCAAGCCCAATTCCGCCCATAGGAATTTCGTGGCCGTACCCATCGAGAAACTTCCAGCCAAGCGCCATCGCCGCACCAAAACCTCCATCGACAGTCGCACTGCCCCCGACAGCTAACATGATCTTCTCCGCTCCGTATTCGATAGCAGCCTTGATAAGCTGACCGGTCCCGTATGTCGTGGTTAACAGAGGATTCATCTGCTGACTGGAAAGAAGCTCGATCCCGCTCGCACAGGCCATCTCAACAACAGCCGTCCTGTCATGCTCGAACCACGCAAATCCCGCCTCCACCTCCATATCAGGCAATGGCCCCATCACAGTCCGAGCTATCCACTTTCCGTTCGCCGCTTCGATCATTGCCTGTGCCGTGCCTTCGCCGCCATCCGCCATAGGCTTAACCACAATCTCAGCATCAGCCGCGGACTCGGACAGAGCATCAGCAACGATCTCGCAGGCTTCAACAGCCTTGAGCGTACCTTTGAATGAATCCATAGCCACGACGATTTTCATGCCGCCATTTCCAACAATCCACAGCTTCATGCCGCATTCAAGCCTGAAAACACTATTTACCGACCGTATTTACAACCGCAGCCTTCTGGTGTCAAATTCTTTCACCTCACCGCCGAGCCGGGCAACAGTGGAGCCTGTGAGTCGCCCATTTACCCCGGAATATATTCTTGACAGCGAATAGCCAAACCAATAAAGTAGCACACTCGTTGATCCCGCAATTTTAACTGTCGGGTGGTAGTATATCGAAAACAAATCGCATTTTAGGATATTGGATATTAAGGAGAAACAGAAAATGGCAACTAAGGTGGCAATTAACGGTTTTGGCCGGATAGGCAGAGCCGTAGCAAGAATCATCATTCAAAGGCAGGGCGAGCTGGAACTGGTCGCCATCAACGACCTCGCAGACGCCAAGAGTCTCGCCCATCTGTTCAAGTACGACACAGTCATGGGCAGGTGGAACGGCACGGTTAAGGCCGGCGACGGCGAACTCATCATCAACGGCAAAAGCGTCAAGGTTCTGGCCGTCAAGAATCCCGCCGAGCTGCCCTGGAAGGCCATGGGCGTAAAGATCGTGCTGGAATCGACCGGTATCTTCCGCAATGCCGAATCGCCCAAGGGTGGTTATGCCGATCACATTAAGGCGGGGGCCGAGAGAGTCCTGCTGAGTGTGCCCGCGAAGGATGATATCGACGCAACGATCGTGCTCGGTGTCAACGACGAGGTACTGACGCCCGCTGTCAAGTGCGTCTCGAACGCAAGCTGCACGACTAACTGCCTCGCTCCTTTGGCCAAATCGCTCAACGACGCCTTTGGCATTGAAAAGGGTGTTATGACGACGATCCACGCCTATACCAATGACCAGAAGGTTGCCGATATGATCCACTCCGATCTTAGGCGCGCCCGAGCCGCCGCGGCGAACATTATCCCGACCTCGACCGGCGCCGCCAAAGCCATCGGCAAAGTCATCCCTGAGTTGGATGGCAAGCTTGACGGATTCGCCGTTCGCGTGCCGATTCCGGTCGGCAGCCTCGTCGACCTCGTGGTCAACGTCAAGAAGGAAGTTACCGTCGACCAGGTCAATGCGACGCTCAAGGCCTCCGCGGAAGGCCCGATGAAGGGTATTCTTTATTATTGCGACGAGCCTATCGTCAGCAGTGACATTGTGAACCATCCGGGCTCGAGCATTTTCGACTCGCTCTGTACGATCGTCAAAGGCAATATGATCAAAACCGTCAGTTGGTACGACAACGAATGGGGCTACTCCAATCGCAGTGTCGATATCATGGAAAAGATGGCCGCGATGTAGTCTATAATAAGGCGTCTGTGCTCTCACCGGGAGTACAGACGCTCTTCTTTTTTATGCTGTATGTTTTTCAAATAGGCTAACGTAATTGTCTAATAGGTATTGTAATGAATTTTCATGCAGGAGACGCATTCCCTGTTTGTTACTTCGACCAGGCGCAGCCGTCGCACTTGTCACTTCGACCGAGCTTGTCCCTTAGGGCCGTAGCCTTTGTCATCTCGACCGAAGCCCCCATAGGGGCGAAGTGGAGAGATCTGGCTGCACAATCCGGCACAACCTAATCGGATGTTAATTCTTATAGGGATAAAGTAATATCCTGTACATGAGTGTTATCCAGGTTCGCCTGGATTCCTAAACTTTGCATTTTGCATTTTAACTTGTTATTTTGATTGTGGTTGTCTTGGTTTTGTGAGGAAGCTATGGAAATGGATAAGAAACAGTTCGAACAAACACTCGTGCTCATAAAGCCCGATGCCCTTAAAAATTCCATTACAGGATTCATCCTCTCCCAGCTATCCGAGTTTCATACAGGCTCGCGTTTCGCCGCCGCCAAGATCGTCAATGTCAATAGATTCCTCGCCGAAGAGCACTACGCCGAACACAAAGGCAAGCCTTTCTTCGACGCCCTTATCGAGTACATTACTGGTGCCGTCCATTATCCAAACGATCCGTGGAAGCGAAGGGTCATTGCAATTATCTATATGGGTCCCGATGTGTTGAAGACCGTGCGTCAAATGGCCGGACCCACCAATCCGCACCAGGCCAGAGACGAAAGGCCCGGCTGCCTCAGATCACTGGGCACCGTCGTGCCCATCATGGATGCCGATGGAAAAATGATAGGCGACCGCTTGGACAATCTCATCCACGCCTCCGCCAACCCCGAGGACGCCGAGAAGGAAATCAAGCTCTGGTTCTTGCCCCACGACATCCCGCCGCTAATGCGCGCCTATCAAACCGATGTGTGCGACACCCACTATTACTATAAAAATGGCAAGCTATGTGAAACCTACGAACCAGAAAGCATCTTCCTGCTCGCCCCGGGCGACGTCGCCTGGAAATCCGACATGGATATCCTCCGACAGCACAACCAAAACGCCCCCACAAAAGACAGCCTCGATAAAGTCGCAGCCAAATACCTCGTCAACAGAACCGTCCAGGACAAATAATCAGCTCCCGGACCTTTGGTCATTGCGAAGGAGCCGAAGGCGACTGCGGCAATCTCATATCCTCCGACCAAGAAGCCACACCCACATTAAGCACAACCCTGTCATCCTGAAATTTATTCAGGACCTCAACAACCATAGCAAAGAACCGGCTGGTCCCCCTTCGGCAGGCA
>CAZYMD010000166.1:0-11678 GCA_964649005.1 uncultured Pirellulales bacterium | reverse complement strand
CATTCCAATCAGACCGACAATTCACCTGTATCGAGTATAGAACGCTTTGTGTGTCGAATCTGCTGCCGAATTAGAAAGGGCCTCGACATTACCCGCCAAGGCCCTGCTACATGAAGCATCAATAGCACCGCACTTGCATTCAGAACAGCAACTTCCGAATTGCAGTGGCGGTTGCATGATTCTATTTGAGTTTCACCGAAAGTTCGTGGATAGACCAGTACCAGCTATCCGACGCGCCCAGTTGGACTATCTTTATGTATCTTGCCTTGACCGGTTCGGAGAATTTGATTTCGGTCAGAGGCTTTGCATCGTCGCCTTTAACGACGGGCTTGCCCCAACTGCCTCCATCGAATGAAACATAGACCTCATACCCACGCGGGTAGTCGTTGGAAGAATTCCTCGTATCGAGAGTCAGCCCTTCGATAGTGTTTTCGACACCGAGGTCGAGCATGAACCAGAAGCCGGGCTTCATTGTTGCTGCTGAGTCCCAGCGTGTTTCAGGATTGCCATCAAGGGCGTTCTTTGCATTACCGCTATTGTGTGAGGCGGTAGCTTTCAAGCTCCTGTTTACGAGAGCTTGCTTGATCTTTTTAGCGGCCAGTTCTGCTTCGCTGCGAAGATCGGCATTGGTCGCGGCTGCTTCAGCCATTTTAAGACCCTCGTCACAGGGATACTTGGCCAATGCGGAAAGAACAGACTTTTTCTCTTCGCTTCGTTTAGCTGCCTGCATGGCGTCACCAAGGAGCTTAACCGTATCAGAGGCACCTCGATTGGCGGGCACAGCGAGCAGTTTTATATAGCCTCGAAGCGCCAGTACCTGCTCGGTGGAGTCACCACTGCTTCGGGCCATATTGATAAGATCCGCCAAAGGTTCGGGATTGGGCCAGTCGGCCAATGCCCTTACGGCAGCCCTTTTTACGTTACTCTTGCTGCTATCCAACTGGCTGCGAACGGCCTTTAATGCCTGAGTACTGCCGATGCGAGGCAGCACGGCAAGCAGATTTGGCTTAACGGAATCATCCGCTTTGGCCATAGCTGAGACGATAGGGGCGGCATCGGGATTCTCAATTCTTGTTACTGTCGAAACTATTGCTCGCTCGATGGCGGAGCGATTTGCAGAATTCCCGGCATCCAGGAGCATAGAAACCATGACGGGCATTTCCTTCTGACCGGCCAGGGCTCCCAATGCTTTATATGCGGCCTGGCTAATTCTCCTGTCACTATCTTTAGCAACACCGAACATTACGGGGACAGCCCCGACATCATGACGGTTTATCAGTGTTTGAATGGCGTTAACTCGAACAGCGGAAGCTTCTTTGCTCGTAGCCACCTTGACCAGAGCCGATGTGACATTAGGGGCTGACATGCTGCTTAGAGTGTCCATCGCAGCTTTTTCCGTGTCGCCTCCATGAGCGGATGCTTTTGCCAGAAGCTGGACGCTGGAGCTATCGCCTATGACTGCCAGGGCCTTAATAGCGGCAAGCCTGACAGGTTCACTATTACTGCCGACAGCTTTGGCGACGTATGGGGCCGCCGCTTTGTCTCCGCGTGCTTCCAGAGCGCTTACCAGCACCACCTGTCCATCTTTGCTGAGATTGTCAATCTGTTGGGCAAGGGCTTTTGTTATTGCCGTGCCCGGTATTTCGGTGAAAAACTTACCGGCTGCTCTTTGGAGGTCGAGATTTTCATCCTTTAGCAACGCCAAAATGTGAGGGACGGCCTTTTCCTTATCTGCGGCGACCAGGCCTTTATATGCTGCGATGCGAATCCACGTATTGTTGCTCGGTGCGACCATTTCGCGATAGATCGCTGCGGCCCGATCAGTCTGACCCTCAGCGACCATTTTGTCGGCGCACATCAGGTATGAATTGTCGAGTTCGCTTTTCAAATCAGCAGGCGTTTTCGCCTTTGCCAGAATCCCGGCAGCTTCTACGCCGCCTATTCTTCCGAGAGCACGAATCGCCGCACCGGCCATCTTCGTATCGCTACTGGTGACAAGCTTGCCGATTTCAGAAACGGTTTTTCTATCGCCTCGCTGGGCTATAGAACCTATGACGCCAATCTTAAGATCGCCATCAAGCTCTCCTAACGCCTTGCGTAAAGCTGCTCCCGCCTCGGGGGCATCCATATATTGGAGGGCGAATCTGGCTATGTGGGAAAACTCTTTGTCGGCGAGCATTTCCGAGAGAGCCGGCACTGATTTGGCGGAGCCAATCCGACGAAGCATACGGCAGACAAACTGCTTTCCTGCGAAAGTCGTCCTGCTCGAATTCAGGGCTTCAAGTAATCTGGCCTCAATCTGCGGAAACGAGCTTACGGGCTGTATTCTTATCTCTTCTTCGATTCCTGCGAGGGCTTGGCGGGATTTGCCGAAGTCGTAGTCCTCGATCGCGCTGTAATCAGCAGAGATGGGTATTCTCAGGCTGACTTTGTCGGCTGTTGGGAAATCGTCGGGTACGTCAACCTGAGTGACACGACCCGTTGCAGCCCACTCGGTTCCACGCAGGTATGTCACGATGAAGCCAACGCATCGCATCTGATCCGGGGCGTGTCCAAGGACGGTATGGAAGATTCTTCCTTTGCCGTATCGGATTGTAAAGAGCATAGGTTCGTTTTCACCGGTGCCGCCTTTGGCCGGATCGGCATAGGCTGTCGCCAGAAGGGTCATGTTCTTGGCCGGGCCGCGCAGCTTGCTGTAGAGTTCATCCGATGCGTGCATCCATTTTTCAGGCAGGCCCGCCATTATTTCGTGCAGTTTGTCTCTGGCTACAACCTGGAACTCGTGCTGCGGGCCATGTGTGCCGCCCGCTCCGGGTGACGTGTCGAAGACAATCTTGCCGTCACGGAATCGAACCATGGGGCCGGACTTTTCATTTCGACCGCCCCAGCCGCCGAGACCGATCATCTCGTTCCATTCTTTCCAGTTGGGGAAGGCATTATCAGCGGCGTGGAAGACAACCAGACCGCCTCCATTATTCATGTACTTTTCAAAGGCATCCTGAGTTTCCTGGGGCCAGTTGTCACCTGTGTAGTTCGCGACAATAACGTTGTATTTGCTAAAGTCGGGCTTGAACGAATCCATCGGCTGACGAGACCGCGGTGTTGTAGCGACATCCACGACAAACAGCCCGGTATCTTCCAGCAGGCTTTTCAGGACAGGTGTAGTACTTTTCCAGTCGTGATTATTCTGTCCGTCTACGATCAGGGCCTTTAGAGGTCGTTTGCTGTCATCCTGACTGAGGTCCTGGATGCGGATATTTCGCCACTTGATTTGCTGGCCCGCTGTATTGGAGTTGTGAACCTGAAGTGCTATAAAACCGGTTGAGGTCATATCATCGGTGAGGTCAGCCGCGGGAACGCCATTGACCCAGGTGCGTATCCTGTCGCCAACGGCCATAATACGGTACTTATTCCATTGGTTTTGTTTGAAGGCCTTTTGCGCCTGTGGCTTATCCTTAAGATCAAACAGCCATCCGCGCCGAGCCTCATCATAAATACCAGCGCTCCAGGCACGATCAGAGGTGTCGATCTCGACCTGGTAGCCATGGACGCGATAGTTGTTGTAAGCTTTGTAACTATGGCTTCGAATCTGGATACCTGAGTTCATGCCGGGCTGGACGATAAATTCCAGCTCCAGCACGAAGTCGGTGTAATTCTTCTTTGTGCATAGAAAGCTATTCGGGGTATTCAGGACTGTAGTCCCAACGATGACACCATCTTCCACGGTATATTTTGCCTGCCCGTTCTTTTGGATCCAACCGTCGAGCGTTTTGCCATCGAAGAGGTTTTCCCATTGCTCATCTGCGGCCTGAGTTAGAGGGCTAATGGGTAGTAACATGCAATATATCAGTAACAGCAGTGTTAATTTTTTCATTCTTCTGCTCCTTATCTTTCGGATTATATGACTACAGCACCCACGGCTCGCGATACGAACGACCAAGCAATGCGCTGGCCTCAGAGTCGCCGATGATTTCCTCGGTTTCAGGGTTCCATTTGATCTTGCGTCCTGTGAGCATTGCAATCTCGCCGAGCAGGCCGACGCTGATCGACCTTAAGCCAACTTCTGCAGGGCAGATCGTAAGCTTTCTGCTCTTGACGCAGTCGAGGAAGTTCTGCTTGTGGTCTCTGCTTTCGTAGAGATGTATCTCATCGGGACCGATTTCTTCTTTCAGAATTTTATCGTCTGAGGCAGACATACCGCCGCGACTAACAAAGACCCAGCCCTTCTCGCCGTACCACTTTGCTCCCTGTGGAATCTGCTGGCTATTCGCCACCGTCATCACAATCCCGTTTGCGTATTTGCAGGAGAACTTGTACTGCGTCGGCACGTTGTACAGCCCGTCGGTTGGGTACACGCCCTTGCCCTCGATCTCCGTCGGTCCGGTATAGTCCCAGCCCATACCCCAGTGCGCGATATCGATATGATGTCCCGCCCAGTCGGTAAGCTGGCCGCCGGAGTAGTCGAGTATCCATCGCCAGTCCCAGTGCGATACGCCCCTGTAAGGCACGTACGGCGCCGGTCCGAGCCACCAGTTCCAGTCCAGTCCCTCGGGGACGGGCACTATTTTTTTAACTCCAGTTCCGCCTCCGGTTGGCAGTCCGACCTCGACCTTAAGAATCTTTCCGATCCGGCCGTTGCGAACCAGTTCACACGCTCTGCGGAACTTGTAGTCCGACCGCTGCTGACTGCCTGTCTGCCAGACTCTGCCGTAGCGTTCGACTTCGTTCACCATCGCCCGTCCTTCGCGAATCGACCTTGCGAAAGGCTTCTGCCCGTGAATGTCCAGCCCGGCCCGCGCCGCCGCGATAGCAGGCAGTGCATGCCAGTGATCCGGCATCGCTAATTGCACCGCATCCAGATCGCCTCGCCCAATCAGTTCACGAAAGTCAAGGTACGTCTTGCAGTCCTTGTTGCCGTACCTGCTGTCGATTATTCCTTTGGCCCTGTCGCGATGCCCCTTGTCCACATCGCAAGCAGCCACCATTTGCACTTCTGACTTGCCGAGAAATCCCTGCATATCCCCTGTGCCTTGCGAGCCAACGCCGATCGCTCCCATTACGATCCTGTTGCTCGGGGCCTCAGCCCCGAAAACCGACGATGGAACAATCGCAGGAAACGCCGCGGTTCCCGCCGCCAAGGCCGTCCCTCTGAGAAAATCTCTTCTATTCATTGTACTTTTCGTCTTCATAACAATCTCCTAAGGATATTAGCACCGAAACCGGACAAGCCCAAAACACGCCCCAGCCTCGACTTAATCCGACCATACTAACAATCTCGCGATATTCTGCAACAATCCTCTCAAAGCAGTGCATAATGTGCCTGATTTTTCGAAACCAAGCATCGAAAGGCAATGTGTTTTTATGGCCTGTATTGACGGTTTGAATGCCGCCGAGTTTTTCTTGGCATTGCCTTTAGCGGCCCTGGCTCTCGGCAGCCTGGTGCCCGCAGAAAAGAGGCATATCAAGCAGTGTCCGGTTTCCCGGCTGAGCATGGAGCCAAAAGGTACGCCACCGCCAGTGCGCTAATCTTCATGAAATTCCTGCGATTAATCATGATGACGCTCCACAGATAGTCCCCCCGGTTTTTGCTTTCCTCTCTATTGCGATGGCGACAACTTAAGAAGTTGCTTAAGATCAAGCTTCGTATTTGTCGGCGAGCCAATGACCACGGTTGTAAGAGTCTCCTCTCCAGGGGCCAGAGACACCTCAAAGCCGATAAGGCGAGTCCCGGGATTGTGCGCGTCATAATCGGCCTTCGGCTCGGTTGACCAGGTTCTTAGTTCTGTCTCCTTACGTGTAAGCACGCTCAGATGCATGGCCTTGCCATCTTTTTGTAACAGGGCACTTCTTTTACCCTGAAGAACGATCTCGGCCGGAGTCACCATAGCCCAGCGCACCTTGGCCGGCTGGCCAGCGGCCTTGAATTTATCCTGTATCATGATGTGTCCTTCTGGTAGCAGCGATGCGCCGCGAAGCGCCTGCGCCAGTTGCCCTTCATAGACACTCGACATGTCAAATACCACATGTGGAAATGATTCATTATCTGAGAAGCGAATAATCGGCGCACTGCCGTTGACCCTCTGGTGTTGGCCGTTGACGACCAGAGTGCTGTGAGACAGATTGTTGTAGCGAAATATCTTCCAGCGTTCGGCGTTCTGACTTCTGGCCCAGAGATTCATGCCACGCGACTCGATTTTGTTATAGCTCTCCGGTCCGAGATCAACCGCCCAGCGCACTCCCTCAGCATCAAGCACGAACGATCCCACATCCATATGGCCGTGCGAAACGCCGGGCGAACCACCCTTTATTGCAAGGTAGACTGCGTCGGAATCGGTCCACGAACTGCGGAACATGGCTATCGAGTTGCTCCCGCGTCCCTTCCATGCGAGATCTTTCGGTACAGACGCCTCGGCGTTGCACCAGGACAGCAGCAGCGGAGAGAACCGGCTCTGGACCAGTTCTGACGGCTCCTGCGCTGCGGCGTCTTTCCAAAGCTGATGCTGCTGCCAGGCCAGTGACGGCCAATCGTATTTCTGTGCAAACCAGAACACTGTCGGTAGGAAGCCGCCCTTTGATCCACTATCGGGGTAATTGAAATACAGTCCTGTCGGCCCGGTTACATGCAGATAGTAAGCAGCGCTGCTGGCAAAACCAGGCGCCCGCGAGAGACCGAAATCTGTTCCCAAGACCGATTCAAGGGCCGCCAGCAGGATTACATTATAGCTGGTTCCATAAACCCAATAGCCCGGTCCCTCGGGATAAGCCCCATCCGGTTCATATTCTTTCATGACTACCTGTACGCCGTTAACCGCTCGATGAACCAGGTTGCGGGCCAACTCAGGCTCATCCTCCATGATCGACAGAGCCCCGATAGTTATGCCGCCATTGCACACCTGGTTCCAGTTGTTGTGGCCCCTCGCCCAACCCTTATTCTTCAACGAAGGCTCAAGCCCCTTTTTCAGAATGGCCTCGCGAATAGCGTGACGGCTTGCCACAGACAGTTCGTCGTAGAGCCAGTCATATCCGATAGCCAACGCTGCGGTCATCTCCGCGACGTCCAGGAAGTGGCTCGGATTCCAATCCGAAAATGCCGCCGCGGCCAGCATCTCTTTTTCAGCTCTTTTAAGATACGAACGTTTACCGGTAAAGCGATAAGCAGCACTGAGATGAATGACTCTATCCAAACATCGTCGTGAGACACTTAGAAGTCGCCGCCCCGTCTTCACTCGCTTAACAGGCGCCTTATTCAAGATATCATCCGATTTGTCAAGCATCGCCTGGTGGAAGGACTGGAGGAGCGGCTGAAATTTTACCCTGGCCTGAATCTCGACAAGCTGTTTGTTTGTTATGAACAGGCGTGGGTGTTGCGGCACCGGGCGATCGAAAGAGTCCTGGACCTCCGCAATGGGAATCTCGCGGAATGCAGAATCGGCACCGGCACATGTAAAAGCGGCAATTATCACAACTGACAAAAAACGGTGTTTCATGGCCATGTCCTTAAGATAGAGAGTCAACAAGATTTTATTGCGATTGTGATTTTACAGTAATTGCGTGACAAATCCAGAGGCACTTTGGGTCCAAGGTTAGTGGATTCGGAAGAACAGGCAGATTCAATTGCTAGCGATGAGTCCTCCTTAGATAGTCCCATGCCTCCGGTCCTTCTTAGAGCATAATAAAAAACCCCTATAGGTGTCTGACGCGCAGGGATCACCAAAAACGAGGCCGAAGGGACTCGAACCCTCAACCTTCGGATTGAAAGACCAATGCGTAGAAGATGTAAATATCTAAAATACAGGAGCATGCAGAAACTCTGCGAAGACAGGGGGGCTTCAGTTGACGCCCCAAAGCCAAAAACAGAGTGAAATGGACATCTCAGAACTGTGCCCCGACCTGGCTAAAATGTTGGAAGCGTGGCCTCAGCTACTCCACGCTATTTGTTTGGCCATTTTGGCGGCTGTGAGGGTCTCTCGAAAGCTGTAGGGATGCCGACAGACATTATAGTTATCCAGAAGCAGTTTCGTAGACCACCAGTACACTGACCAATATTTGCACTGTACGGGCAGACCAGAAATATAAATAATTTACCAACCATAATACCCTAATGAACTCCAAATCACAAAATACCTCTCCAAAAGCCTGAAATACAATTCCTCACTTCAATGTTCTAAAAGTTCAGTAATAACATATCCGGATTTATTATTCTATCAGTTGAACCGACTTCCATAGTATGGGGGTTTTATACGATTCGATTTCCGCAGGTGTGGTGGACAGTACTTCTTCGCGGCCATCGCCGTCGTTGTCGTTGATGAGCAATGCAAAACCAAAAATGGAATTCCGGGCATAATTGAGAAAAGGAAGAGTCTCTTTCGGAAACCGCATCTCCAGAATATAGCCCCCTTTGGTTTTCTGGAAGCCGACTTCTACATCGTCGTCGATATCGCTTGGTGTGTTACTGGCGCCGACAAATCGGCCGGAGGGATTCTTCTCCAGGTAGGCGATGGCTTGGCCGAACTCGTCGAAGCCAATCTGGTAGGTCACATCGTCCGCGTCCCAGCCGCCGTCGCTCACCGCATTATTCTTCAGATCGAAACACAACCGCAAGGAATCGAATTTGTGGTAGTTTCCCTCTACGCCGCTTCCGCCAACGAAGGTGTCATCCAGCACCAAAACGGCCACGTACAGGTTCCCACTGTCCCAGCGGAGTCCGAAGCGGGCGGAAAGATCGCTGACGCTACTGTTCATTTCCTTTGGTTCAGCGTCACCGGGTTGGCTCGGAGGGGAAATGGAAAACAACTCGGTTTGCTTCCAGTCCATCATGTTGCCGTCAATACTGGTTCCTTCGCTTTTTGGAATAAAGAGAGAGGGTATCTTGCAGAGTCGGGTAACGATGGCATCGTTGGTCGCGGCGGTATATCGAATATGATAATCCGTATCCCAGCGTCTTTTCTCCTTGATGACATCGAAAGTAAGGTTCGTTTCCGATCCACCCGCCAGATTGCGTATCCGTATCGTTTCAAACTTCCCCCACTGCGGCGGCGTACTCTCGAATTGGATCGTGCCGGATAGAGATCGGCTCTCGAAATTCTTCACCGTGGCGACCAACTGATTTTGCTTGTCGATCGCGAAGGAAATGCCCAGCGGAAAATCGAAACCATAACCGTCAGCGTTCTCCAGGGCGTTCACTATGCTGAGGGTGGAAACAGAGGGGGCGTAGATCAGGTACTTTGGAAGATAATCAACCGTGATGTCCTCCGTATCCAGCGGATTGCCGTTGAAATCGAGCAACTGGTCATAGGTCTTGGGTATGCGCAGGGCGCCTTGGGTGGGATATTGTCGTGTGTTGAGGGATACGATTTTTTTTCCGTCGGCACGCTCGAACAGAAACGCCCGCACCTGCGGATGGCTGACCACGTGTTGCGATTCCGTAACGTCGTGCAGAAGTTCGGAAACGGCCCGGTATCCCCCGAAGGCGTACCAATACCATACCGGATTCGATATGCCGATGCAGTACAGCGTCGAATTATGCGAATGCAGACTGAACGTCGTCTGCCTCGCGGCGATATGATGCAGGAGCGACTGCACGATCCGACCGGCGTGATCGTCTTCGTAACTGGAAAAATAACTCCGTCGGTCTTCGCCGGTATGACCGATAAGCGAGCGACAGCCGTAGTATTGTTCGTCATTGTATATCTTCATGCCGCCTGCGTACCTATCGACGATTCGGTACAACTTCATAACGTCCTCGTAGATCGGCGGGTCTTCCGGCGAAGCGCGATAGGCATGGAAGGTGAAAATATCAATAATCTTCCCCACGCCGAGTCGGAAAAGCTCTTCCGCATATTTGAAATCGGTCCCGTTAATATTCGCCGTGATCTTAGCTTGCGGATAGGCTTCTTGAATGTATTGCTTCGCGGTTCGTAGTAGTCGAACGTAACGCTCCGGAGGCATGGGACACTTACCTTTGTCAGGACCTTCCTTGATATTATCTATGTTAGGTTCGTTGAGTATC
The DNA here is from genome assembly GCA_964649005.1 of uncultured Pirellulales bacterium. GTDB lineage: Bacteria > Planctomycetota > Phycisphaerae > Sedimentisphaerales > Anaerobacaceae > CAZGMJ01. The sequence continues at coordinate 1,669 of CAZYMD010000166.1, read as the reverse complement.
TGGTAATAGTCGATCACGTTTTTAAGAATGTTCGCGTGCACCGCCCAGAGTTTCGCCCGCTTTTCGAGGTGAGGCTGATCGTCACGGGCCGATAGGAGTACGCCCTTACGACTCCGGAAAATCGAATCGTCCGGAACCCGAAAACAGGTCATCACCATCTTACCGGACTCTTTTTTTATCTTATACTTGTTTCGTTTTTCAACCGCGTCTTCGATCTTTAAAAGTTCGACATTGGATTTGTAAAAATCGCGGGTAAAGCCACAACCGGCGATACTGGACAACTCCGACATCCGACGCACGCCCCACGGCGGGATGTGGTCCATGTAGTCTTCGGAACCGCAGTAAATGTTTTTCGGCTTGTAAGCGGGATCGGTAACGACCAGGTACCGCCAGAACGCGGACGCGATGGGTTGGCCCCGCTCCTTTAATCCGGCCTCGGCGTGAAACACGCCCAGAAGGTGATTCTCCAACTCTATCTGGAGACGAGTACGTTGCCTGCGCGTCGCTTGTAAGGGGATTTCCCTGTCGAGAATGGTTTTGCCATACACATCGGTAACGTACAGCGAAAGGGCCTGTTCGACGCCTATGCCCTTTTCCGAATAGATTTCGACCTCCACAGTGTCTCTGACATTCTTTGTATATACCGCGTTGGGATGCCGGGTGCGGAAAATGATCTGGGGACTGCAGCAATAAGGCGTCGGCGAATCGCCCTCCTCGATTTGCATTGAGTCCACCCATATCTCGTTATCGCCCGAATCGATTCGTACGTAGAGCGTGTTCCGGTAATCCGTATCGAATGCCGGCGGGGTGAGCGTCACCGAGTAGCGATGCCAGCCTGAACGCAGAGAAGCTTCGCCCTGGATATTTTGGTGAGCATACTTCCACATCGGCGTCAGCAGCAGCAGATCAAAGCCGGGAGCATCGCCTTCCTTGTGCGGACTCATCTTGATATAACCCGACAGCGTGTACGTCTTGCCCGGCGTAAAGGGCACGCGGTAACTCTGTACGCAAAAATTGGGCGGCATTTTCAACGAACAAAGACCGTGCATCTTTTCCGCGGTGTCAAACTCGATACCCCGTTCGTCCGTACCGGTATATATCCGTTGCTTATTCCGCACCCCGCTCAGGGACCACCCGAACCACTCCGTCTCGAAACCCGGATTCGCCAGTAAGTTCTTCGAGTACGTGGGCGATTCCATGAGAAACGAAGAACCCGCCTCCTCTCGAAGCGGTTTGAACTCGCAGTGGTCGATATACGTTTTGCCGGGACCGGAATGTATGGAAAAGAATAGTTGACGCTCGCCCCATTGCTCCGCCGGCGGAATTTGATACGCAAACGTATAGCGCTTCCAGTTCGTACTTATGAGAAAGGTCTTTTCTTTATACCAGTGAGGCGAAAAACGCGATGAGGAGTAGTACACGATATTGATCGGATGATTCGGCCGCTCCGCTTTCGCGAAAAAGGAAAAAACATATTTCCCCCCCGCGCGAACGCCGGGAACCGCATCGGAATATACTTTCACCGTTTTCGCCCCAACGGCGTTAATCCGCAGCGAATAGTTCCCCCTGATAAATTTGCCCTCCGTGGACGCCTCGGCGGCGCCGCAGTCCGGCGTCGAATTTCTCCAGTGCTTCGGTTGGTTCCCCTCCCGCTCTTCAAAATCGCCGT
>CAZYMD010000165.1:0-11773 GCA_964649005.1 uncultured Pirellulales bacterium | reverse complement strand
CATTGTTCCGAAGGTTATTATCTGGGCCACATGACCGTACTTTTGGCGAACGTAATCGATAACTTCGCCACGATGCGCCTGGCAGATATCGATATCGATATCAGGCATCTCGTTACGCTGAGGATCCATAAACCGCTCGAAGAGCAGGTCGTAGCGGATCGGATCGACATTGCACAGTCCAAGACAGTACCCTACGATTGTTCCTACGCCGCTGCCTCTGGCGCCGAGGGGGATGTCGTTGTCGCGAGCGTACTTGCAGAAATCCCAGACGATCAAAAAATAGCTGGCGAAGCCTTTTGACTCGATCACTTCCAGCTCTCTGTCGAGGCGCTCCTTGATTTCGTCTGTGATTTGGCCGTAGCGATGCTCGGCGCCTTTGTAACATAACTTCGTTAAATAATCTTCAGGACTCGAACCATCCTCAGGCTCAAAACGCGGCGCGTGCTGGGTCTTGAGGTCGATCTCGACGTTGCATCTTTCGCCTATTGTAACGGTGTTGTCGCAGGCATTACCGGCCTGCGGAAAAAGCTCCCGCATTTCTTCGGAGCTTTTCAAGTACACATCGCGCGGATAAACGAGCCTGCTCGGGTCATCGGCAAGTTTGCCTGTACTGATCGCACAAAGACAATTGTGCGCCTCATAGTCGTCGGCGCTCAGGAAGTGCACATCGTTGGTTGCGATCAGACCCAGGCCCATTTTATTTGCAAGGTCTATTAATCCATCGCAGACATCGGGGCCATCGCCCTCGTGCGACTGCAACTCAATAAAGAATCTATCGGAGCCAAAAATCTCAAGGTAGCTTTCGGCGGCCAACCTTGCAGCCTCCTCGTTGCCTGCTGCAATTGCGGAGGTAACCTCGCCTTTCAAACAGGCTGTGGCGCATATCAAGCCTTCATTGAACTGGGCGAGAACTTCCTTATCAATTCGGGGCCTGTAATAGAAACCCTCGGTATAGCCTATACTGGCCAGTTTCAGCAGATTCTGATAGCCAGCGTTGTTTTCGGCGAGAAGAACGAGGTGGTAAGCTGCGTCAGAAATGCTCGTTTTGGTTCTGTCGCGTCTGTCCCGCGGCGCGAGATACGCTTCAATGCCTATTATGGGCCTTATGCCCGCTGCGACAGCTTTAGTGTAGAACTCAACCGCCCCGAACATGTTGCCGTGGTCAGTAACCGCCACAGCACCCATTTCAAGCTCTTTGCAACGTTTCAGCAGTTTGTCAAAAGCTATCGCACCATCAAGCAGTGAATACTGACTATGGAGATGAAGGTGCGTAAATCCTTTACGCGTCATAACTTAAACCATCCTAACTTTCCCCTCACGCCTGACTATGATAAGATGGTTGGTCGATAATGTCAAGGGCTTGGTCTTCGGCAAAAATGTCGTACAATTCCCGGAGAGCGGTGCGGATATTGCCGTTGTGGCGGTGGTAGATATGATCCAACTGACCTGGATTAAGCTCGCAGGCACTATTGGCGAGCTCTGAAACGATCTGCCTGAATAGATCGGACGTCGTTGTGCACTCGATGAGCGTAGGCATAAGTCCCGGCTTGTGGGCGGTAACGATCAGGCCGGCCGCCCTTGTGAGAATGCCACGCTTGAGTGCGGGCCAGGTCATCCGACTTACCGAATCGGCTCCGTCAAGGAGAACGATCTGGTCGGCTGTAATCTTCATAAACAAGTTTCTGGAATCCTTCCAGGTCATTTGATTTGTATCGTTAATGAAAACGCTCTTTATCTGTTTGCCTCTTTCTTCGAGAGCGGTGGAGAGATCTTCGAGCAAAGTGGTTTTCCCTGAACCTTCGGAGCCAATTATTGCTGCGCTGTATTTCATCGCTTCAAGACGAGTGAGAAGCTCATCAAGTGTTGTGCCCTGTGGCTTGTAGCGGATTTGTTCGATTCGTTCTACTGCGAATAGATTGTCACGTGCTTTCATAGGTCTCTGTCGATCTTATTGAGTATATAAGTACAATGTTTGCTTATCAGCTTTTTAAGCAGCGCCCAGTATGTCACCATTCAATGATTTACAATTGTTTCTTATAGAAATCAGCCAATCCAACTCGTTGCGACCATTTATCCCAGTCTCGTTCGAGCTGTTTTACTTTGTCAGGATTCGAATCAGTTAGGTCGTTCATCTCTGTCACGTCTTCGGCCATATTATACAAATGCCACTTTCGCGGCGAGCCGCTATGGGCCACCAGTTTCCAGCCATCCTTGCGAACAGCCCTGCCCATTTCGTGCTCGAAATAATATTCTTCGGGTCGTTGTCTCTGGCCGCCCTTGATTATACGCACCATGCTGTCGCCCTCAAGAGGTAATAAGTTATGACCTTGATATTCGGCGGGACAAGTCACTCCTGCCAGCTCGATACAGGTGGGCATGATATCCATAACGTGGGCGGGTTGATTTGTAATAGAACCGACTTTGGCTTTGAGGCCTTTGGGCCAATGTATGATACAAGGGGTGTTTGAGCCACCTTCGTATGATTCTTTCTTCCAATACTTGAACGGCGTATTTGCTGCATTGGCCCAGGCTGGACCTATTGCAAGATAAGTTTTTTCCGAACCGATAAGCTCAACAGCAGGCCCATCATTTTGATATAAAAGTTTCTCACCCTCTCTGGTCTGGGCGCTTCGGTCGTAACCAGGACCCCAGTCTGCCAGTTCAGGTGAGGCGCCGTTATCTGCTAAGAAAATTATCAAAGTATTTTCGTATTGCCCCGTCTGTTTGAGCGTCTCCAAGACCTTCCCAAGGTTCTGATCGATGCGGTCCACCATCGCTGCGTGCACCGCCATTTTACGAGATTCGTACTTTTTACGACCCTCGGACAATTTGTCCCACTGTTTGCCCTTATCCATTAACGCAGGCAGCTTTGCTTTATTCTTATCGAACAAGCCCATCTCAATCTGCCTTGCGTACCTGTCTTTGCGCAGCTTTTCCCATCCGCCTTTGTAGGTGTCTTTGTATTTCTCGATATCTTCTTTTCTTGCGTGCAGAGGCCAGTGAGGCGCACAGTGGGCGTAGTACAGAAAGAAAGGCTTATCCGCCCTGCTACTGTCCTTGATATATTCAATTGCCTTGTCGGTTATCGCATCGGTGAAGTAATAATCCTCCGAAACTTTTTTGACAGGTTTGTCACCATCAACCAGCGAGAAGGGATCGAAATAGTTAATAACGCCCCAGATAACGCCGTAGTGTTTATCGAAACCACGATTGACCGGGTAGCTCTCTTTAGGAGCAAAACCATCATGGTCCACCTGGTGATCGACCCACTTCTGATGTTTATTTCTATCCGGATGCCAGAGCGTTTCCGAAAGATGCCACTTGCCAACCATCGCAGTGCTAAAGCCTGCGCCTTTGAGAACCTCAGCGATAGTCACTCCATCGCGAGTCAGGCTGTGCCCGTTACGTGTCAGGCCCACCTGGTGAGGGTACAAGCCTGTCATCAAGCTCGCCCTGGTCGGACAACATCTTGCGCAATTATGAAACTGGGTAAATCGCAATCCACCTGCCGCCAACATATCGATATTGGGCGTGTTTATTTCGCCGCCATAACAGCCAGGATCTGAAAAACCCATATCATCGACCATCATCAAGATAATGTTGGGCCTGGCGGGCTTTTCTTTGGTGGAGGCCAATGAATTCATTGAGTTCGAAGCGCAACCCGACAGACAAGCGGTTACGGCCAAGCCCGCCGATTTTAGGAATTCACGGCGAGAGATATTCATTAGCTTCTCCTTTAGCCTTACTTTTTTGTTTACTATTATTTCTTTTTGAGAAGTATTTCACAGCCTGTGGGCGAAACTGTCAATTCGAGCTTTTGAGTCTGCGAGCCTGGAAAGGCTGTAAGCTCAATCGCCCAGATCAGCGAGATTAATGTGCCAGAAAAACTGTAAGGTCCGCTGGGCAGCGCGAAGCTAAAATCCTTGCTACCCGATGCCCCTGGCGCTTCCCATTTGAGCGTTTCTACTACACCGACATCCTGCGTCCCCTTGCCGCTCGTATGCCACAGCAGCGAAAGCTCTAACGATTCGGGATTGCTCTGCAGATTCCAGCGCACGCCCCCCCGAACGGTCCCGCCGGGCGGATATACCACCTTGCTATCACGCAATTCGATTTTCAGCTCATCCATTTATTACGCACCTTATCGTATCGCCACAGGAATTATTACTATCTTGAAGGACTCCTTCACATCGGGCCATTTCGCGATATCGCCATGAACGTCAATCGACCAGATTATCTTATTATTTTCCGCCTCGAACGAATGCATCGTATCCTCGGGCATAACGAAACCGGTTTGCCCCGAAGCGATACTTATAGAATCCGTCGCCTTCCATAGCTCCATTTCATAGAACGGTCGCTTGTCCGTATGCGTTTTAGTACCTCGTCTGTACGTGGCCTGCTCCTCGCCCTTGAGTTTAATGGTAAGCTCGCTTATCCTGCTCGCATTCCCTGAAAAGCTCCACTGCACTTGGGCCGCACCGCCAAGACGAATCTGCCCGGGCCGAAGCTCCAGTCTTGGCCTTGGATTGAACAACGCCAAGAACTGATAAACAACGTATGCAATCATTCCCAACCCGATTAATACAAACGGCACAGAAAAAAGAGCCATGCCCCACTCCGGATCGTGATGCCTGAAATTATTTATAATGCTCACTACGAACACCGAAACGATACCGTTCCAGAATAGGGATATGCCGATCCCAATGAGCAGCTTTTTCAAGGGCGAACAGCTCGACTTCAATACTACAGACTCGGCGCCACCCGCCATCGCCGCTGGATACACCAAATGACTACTCGCTGAACCTATGGGCAGCCATTCAGCATCACCGCGAGTTCTAAAGCACCCTCTACCCCGAACGACATAATAGAAACCGACAAGGCCGACTAATAGAAACGGCAACGGTAAGAGGGCTAAAAGCAAACCAACATGAAAGCCCCTCTTGAGGACTGCCTGGTAAGGATGCTTCGGATTCACATAACAAACCGGATTCGCAGCCTTTTTATACTGATTGACAACTCGCCTCTTGCCCTTCTGCCCACTGGAAGAGCCGCCAACAAAGCTGTAACGGTCCGACTTATATGTTTGGCCACCGAACGTGTATTCGTAGAGGATATAAACGCTGTACGTGGTGCTATCGTCGCTATCGTGGCTCCGCACACGCGCATCGAGCACCTTGCATGGCGTCTCGGCCCACGACTCGGCGTCGATGGTTCTGGTGATAGGCAGAATCGACAGCGGATATATCATCCCCGCCCCGGCCAGGGCGAATATCAGGAAGAAGCCCCCCGCGACATATTTGCCCTTTTTCCCTTTCACCTTTGCCGCTATAGGCTCTTTCTTCTTTTCCTTCGCATTGCCTGTTATTATGAAGTATAGGCCCCCACCGCCAATAACGACAAATATCAGGGGGAACAGCATCACGAATCCGAAAAGCAGGCTGCCTTGTTTTAACACCGCCTTCGACGGATTGTTGGCGTTGATGTAGCAGATGCTCTGCGAGCCTTGCGGATATTTGCGAACCAGCTTGTCGGCGTCGTTGTATGTCTCTGAACGCTTGTAGCCTCGCTTATACACATCGGATGTGTATTTTTGTCCGTTGTATTCGTACTCGTACTGAACTGCGAACCTATGCGGGGACTTGCTACTTTTTGTCTTTGTAACGGCGCTGGTAACGATACGGCAGGGTGTCTTCTTCCACGCACGCTCGCCGATATTTCGCGCAAACTCGCGGATCGTCATCACTTCAAAGAACATGCCCAAACCGAAAAAGCAGAAGAAGAAAAAGAATGCGAAGAGAGTTCCCCCGGCTCCCGATCCCTTGCCGCCCCCCCTGCCACCGCCTAATTTGAACGTCACCATCTGCTCATCTCATCCATGATGCGAGAAGTACTTTTCTGCCGCAGTTGGACCGAACCATCCAACACCGCATAAGACTTTATCGAATCACCCCGCACCCTGTCCAGAGATTTCCATAGTGCGCCCCCTTAATGCCAAACACTTAAGCAAGCAGGTGGAAGGTCCAAGCAATAAGCTATAGGCGGATCAAAGTCAGATTCTTCAATGCACTTGCCTCGCTCAGGACCATCCAAATTCGAAACGTACTACTGTGGCGCTCTCAATCGAAGATTTTAGTCCAGGACCGAGGGGAGCGGTTTTGGCAAGCCTTTGAGTGGTAGACGTAGCTGACGATAAGTGGCAGGACGCTGGTAGCTTCGGCGTAGACCATTTGTTCGTAGGTAGTATCCACCTTGCCCCACGACGATGCTTCCTTTAGGGTCGAGCTGGAGCACGCCCCATCGCGAACGTCTGCGACGGTGATCTGGACTGCGTATTTGTGGACGGGGACTTCATGGCCGAGGACTTCGGCGCAGACGACGGTATCCTGGGCGAAGTTCTTGGGGACGCCTCCGCCTACCATGAAGAGACCTGAGGTTTCGGCTTTAATCTTTACCTGCGTAAGCTCGCGAAAGTCCTTTACCGAATCAATCGAGACGTGGGCGTCTTCGTTTTCTACCTGATGCAGAACAAGACCAAAACCAGCCGACGAATCTGAAAAGGCTGGGCAAAAGATAGGGACATTGTGCTCGTATGCGGTCTGAACGAGGGAGTCGGGCTTTTTCGCGTTGTCGACGAGATACTTGCCCATTTCGCGAATGAACTCACGTGAGGAATATGGACGTGGATCGAGGGTGTCGGCGATTATTTTGACGGTGTTGTCACAGGCCTGGAGCTGCTCTTCGTCGATGAAGGTGTCGTAGATTCTGTCGATGTAAAGCTCGCGGAGCTTCTTGTCGTCGACGAAAGGAGTGCCCTTATAATGCTTGAAGCCGAGGGCTTCGAAGAAATCCATATCGACAATTGAGGCGCCGGTAGCGACGATGGCGTCGACCATGTTGTTTTTGACCATATCGACATAGATCTGCATGCATCCGGCAGCGCTGGTCGAGCCTGCGATGCAGAGCATTATGGTGCATTCGGTATCTTCGAGCATCATCCTGAATATCTCGGCGGCGCGGGCCGTATCACGAGCCGTGAAAGACATATCCCTCATTGCGTTGACAATTGGCGTGGCATCGAAGGACTTGATGTCGATGTGCTTGACCGTTTCCTTGAGGAAATCACTCTTTTTCATTTTTCGCCTCGGAACTTATAGCTTAAGGCTTTATAAATGAGCTTTGCAGCGAGAAAATCAGAGGCCTTGTTGTTCTCGTCGGGACACAGCTCAACAATGTCAAAGCCGACAACATTTTTCTTGTCGAAAACAGATTTGAGCAAAAGCAAGACATCATACCAGAAGAGGCCTCCCGGCTCGGGAGTTCCCGTCGAGGGCATTATTGATGGATCGAACACGTCGAGATCGAGGGTGATGTACACGTCGGAGGAGAGTTTGGAGACAACCTTGTCAATCCAGTCGCGGTTATTATATATATCTTTTGCGAGAAAAACTTTCGAATCGGAAAGAACGTCCTTCTCAGAGATATCGACGCTCCTCAAGCCCACACTGACGAACGGGCAGAGTTCCTTCGCTCTCGCCATAACACAGGCGTGATTGTACTTGGAGCCGTTATATTCCTCCCTGAGGTCTGCGTGGGCGTCCAACTGAAGGATGCTGAGCTTGGGGTGCTTCCTGGCGTGGACCTGCATGGAGCCTATGCTAACAGAGTGCTCGCCGCCGATAACGACTGGAAATCTGCCCTCCTCTACGTGGAAGTGCACCAAGTCGTTGACGGCTGCGATCATTTCCATCGTCGTAATATCTCCCTCTATCGGCTCTTCGGTGAAGATCCCTTTCCTGTAGACTTCGGAATCAGTCTCTATGTCGTACAGTTCCATATTGGCCGACGCTTCAATAATTGCCTGCGGGCCTTTGTCGGCGCCTTTGACCCAGGTACTCGTCCCATCATAAGCGACCGGAATGATCGCTATACCGGCATTCTCCAGATTGGAGTACTCCTGAGGGAGGTATCCAAAACCGATTGCTTCTTCCATTGCAGATAAATCCCATTATAAGTTTTCAGTCAAATAGAAACACTGCGATTGATACGGTTGTTGTCCAGAGCCCTTCGCGACCCTTTGCGGCCTGAGTTAAGCTTGAAGTTCTGATGAAAAGGCCGCTTGATTTGTAAGCCTGCTCTTTTTCCGACCAGGCTTTGTCGGGATCGAGCTCCATTCCAAGCGTCGTACCGAGCATGCCGGCGGCAAGGTCTTCAGCCATATCACCGGCCTGCTTGCTATTCATACCGTGGCCATGCACTTCGCTTAGATAACCCCAGTTGTTCTTGTCCCTTGGAACAGCAACACCCACCGATGAGGCGACCAGCCTTCCGTGCTCGTTTGTATCGGCCCTCGCGAGCACGCAATAGGTAATCTGCCCGGGATCGAGGTTTTTAAGCCCCTCGTCCCGGCTGACAATCTTGCACTTTGGAGGCAGAATCGATGAGACCTGCACAAGATTCTGCTGTGCGACGCCAGCTTTTCGTAACGCCTCCTCAAACGATTTGAGTTGGTATTTGTGTTGGCCAACGCCTTTTGTCAAGAATACTTTCGTGGGAACAAGCTCATTCATTTCACGCTCCTATTTCACAATCCAAACCCCTTACATGTTCGATTCACCGATCACGAGTGCAATGCATCGTATCGGCACAAACAACAGCAGCATGCATACTGCCAATTCATTAATACGCCACAGCCCCAAGGCAACACGAACATCCGAATCTGCTATAACATTCTTTCAACCAAGCATTATAGCAAACATATCCGAGCCGGATAGCGCTTTACACACAAACGTTGACGTTTTGTAAGAGTATTTATGTCGTTCAAACGTCGCAACTCACAACCCACACTAAAAATCTGTCGCATTAAATGCTTTTTCCACGGATACGTCAAGCACCCTATAAATTCTTTTGTAGCGATGTCTGAAAAACCGCTAACGAAAGCATGTTTTATAGATGATTGGACGGAACAGTTGATGCAAAGAGGGGCAATATCACCAAATGAAAGTTAATCGTCGCATTGTGTTGGCTAAACGCATACTTCCATAGCTTGCTAAGAGGACGATAGATGTTTTCATCGCTCGGAACTTGTGGAGAGGGCGGGATAAAAAATGGAAAAGGGCTGTGATTCCTGATAAGCGGGATTCACAGCCCTATTGCTTGCAAAAGAGTTAAGTCTGGTTATGCCCTTTTTCTTCTCAGCAGGGCCAAACCACCCAAACCAAGCATACAGATAGTCGCCGGTTCGGGGACGCCATAGAACTGAATCTCAGCGATCTGCATCGAGTTGGCTCCATCGGCATTTTTGAGGGTCGGGAAGAGAAGCATGTATGATGCATAGGCCTGATCCTGATTACAGACATCGACCATCGCACCGGCTGTTAAACGTTCATCAGGCAGGTTCATAGTGCCTGCTGATATCAAGGTCCAGCCTTCACCACTTCCATCGCTGTTGTCGCCATCAGAAATCAACTCGTTTGTGCCGTAGAGTTCCCACGTTACCGGATCGCGCTCAGGGGAATCATTAGCGGTTGTTATCTGGAAACTATCCAGAGTGGTTAGGCCCATAGATGGTGTTACAATAAAACCGGTGTTGATTTTGCCAAAGTTCAAATACTTGGTGTTGATGTCTCCGTCGATTAGCTTGTCGGGAGATTCGGCACCTGGGTACCTGCTATCCGGACCGGCTTGGATAGCCAGAATCGAATCGAGCGATGAAAGCAGGTTTGGGCCTGTGCCGTCGGGCAGCATGTAAAACGCAACATCTGCGATCTGCATCAGACTATCACCCTTCAGTGTCGGATAGAGCATACGGTAAGAACTGTAGGGCGTATCAGAAACGACTGGAACAACAGGACCGATGGTGAATCGATCTGAGGGCAAATCCACTGCCCCTTCGCCAATCAATGTCCAGTTCTCGCTTAATCCAGCGCTGTTATCAGCACTGGTAATTGGGTCGTTAGTACCATAGAGTTCCCACGAAGTCGGATCGCGACCATCGGCATCATTGGCCGTAGTTATTGTAAAGCTCTGCATTATAAGACCACTCATACTCGGTGTAACGATGAAACCGGTGTGCGGTCCCGCGAAATTCAGGTACTTGGTACCCGCATCGCCATCCAGAATCATCTGTGGAGATTCGGCCCCTGGGTACGAACTATTAGAGACCATACCATCCGTATCGACAGCAAGGATAGCGTCACCGGTCGAAAGGATTGGGATAGCAAAAACAGGGGAGCATACAAAGAACGATAGAATCAAAACACCAAATAACCTTCTCATCACCACTTCCTCCTTCGTAAAACCATAGGACAAATGCATATATATGGCTTATATACAACAACGCTATATACATACACAAAACTAACTCTGGAGCAGGCCTTTCACGGCGAAAGCTCTTACCAGTCTATCTAACATCCCCAATTTACCAAACAAGTCTGGCTATAGTCAAGCAAAAACCCCAAAAAACATCACAGGAAAAGATTTTTTTGTGATTGTGGGGTATTGTCGGGAAACTAAGTTAATGAACAAGCCCACTTTTCGCAATAAGAGAAGGTGAATTATATGCACTGCCACGCCTCTCCGGAGTCTATGGCGACTCGACGGCTTATGTAGTATCTTCTATATTAACAAAGAGATACGTTGCAACAAGTAGCTAATACGCATTCGGATTAATCCTGGTGCGGTACCTCCATTTGGCCTGACAGATTGAACAGAAGAGCCCTGAGTTGATGCAGTTATAGGCTTGTGTGCTGGCGATAACACAAGTCCTAAATTTGCTAAAGCACCCAGATTTTTCCGAATGCGTAAATATGAAGGCCATTCAAGTGGGTGTGAAGTGATACTAATACGAGAAATGAAAAAGGGCTGTAAAGAATGCTTAAAGCCCTGTTGAGTCTCGATCTGTCTGTATTATTATAACGTCCTACGCCTGCGCAACCATGTAACGAGGCTTGCGCCGATACCGCCAAGCAGGATAGCACTTGGTGCAGGGATAGAGGAAAACGTAGCTTCAAATGCCAAGTCAGAGTTGTGACAACCGCCGTAGAAGACGTCAGACCAGCTATTCGTGGTTAGCAAAGAGAAGTCCGATCCGTTATTCATATAAACGAAATTCCCCCCCGTGTAATCTACTGACGCACTATACGTACTCGCCTGTCCGGTTGATAAGTCGAAGAACTCTGATGCACTGATAAACAGAACATACTGCTCGCCCGACACAAGCTCAAGACGTCCGGTGTTGAAGGTGAACAACTCAAATCCCCCGGCTCCACCATTGTTGGTGGTTGACTGCGGTGCGCTTTGCCATAGAACGGAGCCGGCAGCCTTGGTTCCATCCCACTGCATTACATAGGCAGCGAAATCTACGAAGTCAGGATTTTGCCAGTCGGAAAGCCAAAACGAAAAGCTATTGAGTTGATTGTCAATTGCAGGCACAGTAACGGTTTGTCCATACGTTGCAGAATCCGGCTCCCCAAAAGTGGTAGTAGTACCGCCACGAGGTAATGTGCTTATTGTAACGAGCGCTTCGGCCTGGCCGATAATTACCAGAAGTAAACCTAACGCCATGAGACATATACGACGACTGCTCATAGTACCATCTCTTCCTATGCACAAAACACTGCCACCAAAGCAGCGAATTATACAAATTTCGGAATTTCGGATAACTCCCTTCGCTTTGGTGCATAATCAAAATAAACACATCACCTTTACTCCATAACCACTATTTTGAATGCTACCAGATATAGCACGTTACGTCAAGGAAAAAAGAAAAATATAG
>CAZYMD010000164.1:0-11810 GCA_964649005.1 uncultured Pirellulales bacterium | reverse complement strand
CTGAATGTTCGAAAATGGCAGTTCTTCGAACGCCTCCCAAGTTTCGCCATAATCCTGCGTCAGCCACAACCCCGCACCGGGCGCTCCTTCCGTAAGCGTCATATAAATCCACCCCTCTTTCTTAGGATGAAAATATCCACCGAACGTCTGCCTGTCTTGCCTGCCAATCATGCTCCAGCTCTTACCCCCATCTTTCGTGTGATACAACCCGCCCGACTTATCTTCCCAGTTCGCATCGCACGTTCCGACCAGAATGATATCGCTATCCTTGGGGTGAACCGAAAAATCCTTGGGGTACAAAAAGAGCTTCGAGCTATTAACCTTCTCCCAATTCTCTGCCCCATCCCTCGACCGATACAATCCCACGCCCTCGCTCATCAAAGGCTTGCCAGCCGCAGGGCGCTTCGCGCACACCATCGCAAAGAGCGTCCCGTCACCATGCAAAAACACCTTGCTCACCCTCATATTCTTCGCATCGCCCAGCCCATTCTTCTTCAACACCCACGTCGCGCCATCGTCTGTCGATTTATACACACCTTCCATAAACACTCCGGCGTACAGCGTCCTCGAATCCCTGACGCTCTTCGGATCGACCACAACCGATGTCACTGGCTTGAGAGGAATCCCCTTAGCCTCATGCTTCCACGAAGCCCCGAAGTCACGCGAGACACACACCCCGCCCGGCCCATTGTGCCCGTGCCTCTCCGAAATAATATTATCGTTGGGAATATCGTGCACGTTGGAGAACGCCCCCCAAATCTTACCGGGCGTCTCAGGATCGAACGCCATCTCGTAGCACGTATTGCGCCAGGGAGCCCACGAATTCTTGTCCCACCATATCCACGTCCCGCCGTTGTCAACAGATCGCGCCATACCGATATCCGTATACGCGATATAGTGACGATTCGCCTCGAACGGATCGATATAATAATTCCACGTCGTCGTAACCACCAATCCGCTGCACGCCCACGCAGAACCAGGGCCAGCCCTTTGTCCCCGCGCAGGATAGGTGTCCCCATTGAACCAACTGTCACCACCATCGTGCGTGATATAGCTCTGACTCCATACCAAAATTAACCGATCCGGATCGCCACCGCAGATAGCCGCATCGAACGGTGCATTGCCGCCCTTGTAGGACTGTCCCGTAGATGCAGTGACATAGTTCGGAGCGACATTGTACCGCTCGAAACGAGGGTCCATGAAAAACGTATCGCGCCAGCTCTCTCCCCCATCGTCGCTTCGATAAACCGTCTCGTGGTGAGGCGGATGAAATCCCGTGCTCGTATTGGTAACATACACAGTCATCGGCCGCGCATCAGTAGTGAGTATTTGATGATACTGAGCAATCGAATCGTAAGCCCACTGGCCTGTCTTCTTTGTCTCGGTGTTTATACCTCGCCCCATCGCCTGCTGCCAGCTCTCCCCACAATCCTTCGAACAATATACGCCACCCGCAAATCCACCTTGATCTTTGCTGCGAACAGTACAGTAAAGCATAACCACACCGCTATCCTTATCAGAGCCCCCCGCAAATCCCTGTATCTCCTTCCAGGGCAATCCATTGGTTTTTTCCACCCAGCTTTCCCCGCCATCATCAGATCGCCATAAACCCTTCTCTGTCGCGGCCAACATTGTCCGCCCGCCCCTGGTCTGGTCGAAGTGAAACGCAATCACCTGCCCCTCAGGCCCATCGCACGTCTTCCACGTCTCCCCCGCGTCTCGTGACAACGCGATACGCCCATTTCTCGTACCCACCAACATCATATTTGGGTCCGCCGGATTGATCGCAATCTCCCCATATAGCGACTGCCTCAAATCCCCAATAGGCGAAAAAGTCCTCCCCCTATCCAGGCTAATTTTAAGCCTCCCTCCCGATGATGCATAAATAATGTTGGGATCCGCCGGATGAAATCCAGGCCTGCACCTCGTATCGCTCCTGAGCTGTGCCTGGTTTATCATACGCCAGTTATGCCCCCCATCCTCGGAAATGTACGCAGCACTCATATCGCAGTTGAGCATCATCAAATCAGGATTCACAGGAGAAATCCCAGGCGAAAACATCCCACCTCCACCGGAAAGCCCAACCGGCTCCCAAGAAATTTCACTGGTTGCCCCCTCCGAAGAAACACCCTTTGCCGCACCGAACACCAATATAACAAACACCAAAAGCAGCCCAAAACACCCCCGAAACAGCCGAAATACGCGATATTTCATGGTTTCTCCTTACTCTAAATTATAATCCCGCCCATGCTAAACCTGTTCGTTCCTGATTTCATCGAGATTCTGCTGGAAAAAAAGTTGAAAAACAAAAAAACAAAGCTGCAACAATGCATGTAATGTATTATAATGCACTATGATGTATAATAATGAACTATAATCTATAATAGTCAAAGCTGAAAATGGAAGAAGAGAACAACGAAGTCATGACATTGACCGAGGTCGCCCAATACCTGCACCTGGCCGAAAGGACCGTTCTGCGCATGGCCCAACGCGGCGAGATACCTGCCGCAAAAGTCGCCAGCCAGTGGCGATTCATCCGATCCGTAATTCGAGACTGGCTCGCAGCCAAAATGCACGTAATGCCCTCTGCAACGCTTAAATCGGCCATGCAACAAAGCAGTTCCTCCCTGCCGCTACGCGAAGTTGTCCGCCTTGAACTTATGAATATGACTATCACCCCAGGCCCCAAAGACAACATCCTCAGGCAAATGATCGAGCCGCTGCAAAGAACACATTACGCAGAAGACCCCGCAATACTGCTTCAGAGCCTGATCGAGCGAGAGCGAATGATGACCACCGCCGTGGGCCATGGAATAGCAATGCCCCACCCGCGAAAACCCATACCATGCATGTTCCCGCAGCCCGCCATAGCCGTAGGAATCTGCCCACAAGGCGCCAGTTTTGAGGCCGTTGACGACCAGTTAGTGCATATATTTTTTCTCATCTGCGCCACGCGTGAAGAAATACACTTGCAGCTCATGGCCAAAGTCGCCTGGCTTACAAGACAGACAGATATAGTAACCGCCCTCAAACAAGCGTCGTCTCCCCAGGATGTGCTAAATTTCATTATTGAAACAACAGATAGACGGGATTCGCTCAAGCCAAATCCCATCAATTAACAATCTCAGGTAAGTGAAATGGTTGAAAGACAAATCAACGCAGATAAACAGATTAAACAAACCCTCCAGCCCGAACTCGACAAAAT
The DNA here is from genome assembly GCA_964649005.1 of uncultured Pirellulales bacterium. Taxonomy (GTDB): domain Bacteria; phylum Planctomycetota; class Phycisphaerae; order Sedimentisphaerales; family Anaerobacaceae; genus CAZGMJ01. The sequence continues at coordinate 8,605 of CAZYMD010000164.1, read as the reverse complement.
TATCGACCCAGGTCTAATACAAATCCTGGAGGCCGCGAATAAGAAGCAAGCCCTCTCAGCCTTAATCGATTGCCTCGCCGCAACACCCCAGGTCAAAGACCGCGAGGAATTGGCCAGAGGCATAGCTTACCGCGAGGAGTTGATGAGCACCGGAATTGGCATGGGAATAGCCGTACCGCACGTCAGGCTCGCCTCCGTAACCGATATTGTAATGTGCATGGCCCTGTGCCGGCCACCCATCACAGACTACGACTCACTGGATGGCCTGCCTGTACAGATCATATTCATGATCGCCGCCGGAAAGCTCCAGCACGCTCAGCACCTAAAGCTCCTATCCGCCATCAGCTCGAAACTCAAGGACAAGCAGCTTCGCGACAACCTGATTGAAGCTCCGGACGCAGAAACATTCTACAATATATTGACGGACACAAACGGATAGCCCTGTGGAAAACATAAACTTCAGTGTGCTCTTTATTCTTGGTCTCAGCATTTTCGGTGGACTTCTTGGCGCCTCGCTCTTTCAGAAGCTGCGCATACCACAGGTAGTTGGCTACATAGTGATCGGCTTGATCGTGGGCGAGAGTGGCTTCAAACTGGTCAGCCATCTGGATGTAGTCGCGCTCCAACCCTTCACAATCTTCGCCCTGGGCATAATCGGCTTTCTCGTGGGCGGAGAGCTTGAGATCGACTCCTTCAAAAAATATGGCAAGCAGTTCGCCGCCATTCTGCTTGGAGAAGGCATAGCCGCATTCCTGCTCGTCGGCGCAGGCACAACCCTGTTCATGTACGTCATTTTCCAGAACTTCACCATAGCATTAGCCGCCGGTGTCGTCTTCGGAGCTATCGCCTCGGCGACCGACCCCGCCTCCACCATCGACGTCTTGTGGGAGTACCGTGCCTCGGGCGTGCTGACAACATCGCTGACCGCAATTGTCGCCCTCGACGACGCACTGGCCATGACCCTCTATGGCATCGGTGCCGGCGTAGCAGAGATACTAACCGGCAGTTCAGGCTCCATCGTCGCAGAGCTAACGAAAGTCTCGCTCACACTCTTCGGCGCAGTGGTGCTCGGAACCGTCTTCGCCCTGATCCTGATGGCCCTCTTGCGATGGATTCACCAGCCCGAAAAAAGCCTGGCGTTTGCGGTCGGCCTCATCCTCCTCTTGATCAGCCTGGCCGTCTATGCCAACACTGACGTCATTCTTACAACCATGACACTCGGATGTGTTCTGACCAACTTGCTGCCCCGCCGAAGCCGCGACCTGTTCAAGATCATGCGAAGCTTCTCCGTCCCCATCTACGTCATATTCTTCGTCCTCGCAGGCGCCAGACTGGGCATATCACAGATGCCTAATTGGCTTTGGGGCATTGTGGGCGTCTACGTTGTCGGTCGCAGCGCAGGCAAAATGATCGGCGCATATCTTGGCGCCAGATACAGCGGCAGCACTCCGACCGTCAGACGCTACCTCGGCATGGGCCTCTTCGCTCAGGGCGGAATCGCCATCGGCCTTTCGATCATGGCCAGCCACCACCTGTCCGGAGTTATGATAGGAGAAAACCTCGCCCTCGGAGACGTAATAATCTCAGGCGTCGCCGCTACGACTCTGATCGTCCAATTGATCGGACCTCCTATGGTCAAGCTAGCCATAAAATTGAGCGACGAAATAGGCCGAAACGTCACCGAAGAGGATGTTGCCGATTCCTGGACCGTCGAAAACGTCATGGATGAAGACATAATCCTGATCCGCGAAGATGAGCCACTGATCAAAGCGGCCCAGACCTTTACCGAAAACGATTACCTCGTCTACCCCGTTGTAGACCGAGACAACAATATCACAGGCGTACTCTCGATCGAAAGCCTCAAGGACGTATTGAACGACCAGCACTCCTGGAACTGGCTCGTCGCCTCCGATGTTATGCGGCCAGCCGACGACAGAACCTACCGCTCCGCCCCCCTGAGGGAGGTGCTCGAGAAAATGTCTGAGCTGAAAATTGACCAGATGCCTGTCGTTGAAAGCAAAGGTGGAAATATCCCCATTGGAATTCTGGATATAGCTAAGATCAGAACTCGCATAGAAAAAGAAGTCCTGCGAAGACAGGAACCATCCTCGCAAGCTTAGTCCCTTCAATTAAGCAGGTTCGTTCGCAATCAGATCGAATTACAGAGAAAACACTCCCCGAAACCGTGCCCGGAACACGGGATGGCTCTTGCCGTGTCCGTAATCCGATCATATCGCAGCATTACGCTCACATGTGCTTCTCAAATACAACTTGCCGCACGCGAAACCCTTTTACTGTTTCGAAGCATACAATAGTTTGTATAATCTGATCGTTCGACAGCAGCCGGTAAAGATTGATTTAAGGAGACATCAAATGGTCAGGACCGCACTCTACGCTGCTCTTATAATACTCCTGATTGGAATGCACCCCACCTGGGCTCTCGAAAAGACTCCTGAAAGCAACGCAATCCAAATCCAGGCCCATCCTTTCGATCTCGCACAGGTTCGCCTTCTGAAAGGCCCTTTTAAGGACGCCATGCAGCGCGACCGCAAATACCTGCACGATCTGGATCCCGACCGCCTTCTACACACGTTCCGCCTCAACGCCGGCCTGCCCTCGTCTGCAGAACCTCTCGGCGGCTGGGAAAAGCCCGACTGCGAACTCAGAGGCCACAGCATGGGCCACTATCTCTCCGCCTGCGCGATGATGTACTCAAGCACAGGCGATGAACGGTTGAAGGCCAAGGCCGATGCCATCGTCGCAGAACTGGCTAAGTGCCAGTCGGCTCTTGGCGACAGCGGATACCTGAGCGCCTTTCCCGAAACATGGTTCGACCGGGTCGAAGCGTTCAAAACCGTATGGGCCCCGTACTACACGCTGCATAAGATCTACGCAGGCCTGCTGGATATGTACGTTCACTGCGGCAACAAACAGGCTCTCGAAATCGCAGAGAAAATGGCCGCCTGGAACAAGAAACGCCTGGACAAGCTCGACGAAGCACACATGCAGCGAATGCTCGACACTACCGAACAGGGCGGAATGAACGAAGTACTCGCGAACCTCTTCGCTGTTACAGGCAACCGCGACTACCTCGCCATGTCACGCAGGTTCAACCAGAACCGCTACGTCGAACCGCTCGCCCGCAAAGAAGATCGCCTCAAAGGCGAACACGCCAACTCCTTCGTCCCCAACGTGATTGGAACAGCCAGGCAGTACGAGCTGATAGGCGATGCGCAAGACCGCAACATCGCAGAGTACTTCTGGACTCAGGTCGTTAACCACCGCAGCTACTGCACGGGCGGGACCAGCAACAACGAACACTGGAACAGCGACCCCGACCACCTGAGCCACGAGCTTGGCGACTGCACGCAGGAAACCTGCTGCACCTACAACATGCTCAAGCTCACCCGACACCTGTTCACCTGGAATCCCGACGTCCGCTACAGCGACTACTACGAGCGTGCCCTTTACAACAGTATCCTCAGCACTCAAAATCCCAAAACAGGCATGATGATGTACTTCGTCCCACTGGCCACAGGCCGCTGGAAAATGTACAACCTGCCTAACGAATCCTTCTGGTGCTGCACGGGTACAGGCATGGAAAACCACACTAAGTATGGCGACAGCATCTACTTCCACAACGCAGACACACTCTACGTCAACCTCTTCATCGCATCTGAATTAAACTGGACGCAGAAGAACATCAGGATAAGACAGGAAACAGACTTTCCAGGAAAACAATTTACCAGCCTGGTTGTTAAGACCAGGAATCCAGCCAGAATTGATATGCGCATCAGGATTCCAGGCTGGCTCGCAGGCCCTGTTGCATTAAAACTTAATGGCAAGACTCTTTCGACTAAGGTCGAGCCCGGCACATATCTGAAGTTGGACCGAACGTGGAAGAATGGCGACCGCCTCCAGATACCCCTGCCTATGAGCCTGCACACACACCCTATGCCCGACGACCCTACACTCGTGGCCTTCATGTATGGCCCATTCGTCCTGGCCGGCAAACTCGGCGGCGAAGGCCTCACCGAAGAAAACACACATACCACCGAGAACTGGTACAAGTTCACCAAGGACGTCGCTTCCACCCCGCCTTTGATTGTCCAGTCGGACAATCCTGACAACTTGATCGCACCGGTTCGTGGCAGCAAGCTGACCTTTCAAACAAAAGGTCAGGCCCGCAAAATCAACCTTGTCCCCTATCATACACTCTTCAACCAGCGCTACGTCGTTTACTGGCGAGTCTTAAAAGAAGGAAGTGACGCTCACAAAAAATACCTCGCCGCAGAAGAACGTCGCAAGGCCCTCCTGGCTCAAACCATTGATTCTGTGGATATCGGCAACGACGCTTCCGAGCGTGAACATGCATTCCAGGGCCCGGACACACAGGCAGGCTCGCACATGGGCCGAACGTGGCGCCACGCTGCAAATGGAGGCTGGCTCAGCTATAAGCTCAAAGTCCTGCCCGACCAGCCGGCCATCCTGCGTTGCACCTTCTGGGGCAGCGACGTAGGCCGAACTTTCGATGTCATGGTCGATGGAAAGAAAATCGCCACAGTGACACTCAACAACAACGCACCCGACAAATTCTTCGATGTGGACTACAACATCCCGCCTGAGCTTACACAGGACAAGCAGAATGTAACCGTTAAGTTTCAGGCCCACCAAGGCAACACCGCCGGCGGCCTCTTCGGCTGCGCAATCCTGAAAGCAGAATAAAACGAAAGGTTATATTTCTGACAACGAATCATTTCGACAAAGCCGTAAACAAAAGGAGCCTGCATCATGCAACAAACAGCGTTAAGAGACTCTAAAAAAGCCGGCCTTGCTCTTACTGTCATTCCCGCGAAGGCGGGAATCCAGGATGTTTTCTTGAACTCTGTAAAGCCACTGTCATTGTTTATTCTGCTTTTTATCTTCTTACCTGCCTGCGCGGATGACTGGAAATCCCGCGCCAACGAACGAATCGAACAAATCCGCAAGAGAGACGTTCAGTTGCGCCTTACAGACAGCGACAATAAGTCTCTGGCCGGCGCCAAGGTCGAGGTGCGACAGGTCAAACACAGCTTTCCCTTCGGATCGGCCCTGAGCAAAACCCTGCTGACAAATGAAAAATATCGCGATTTCTTCAAAAGCCATTTCAACTGGGCCGCTTTTGAGAATGAAACCAAGTGGTATTCCAACGAACACTTCCCCGGCCGCATGAACTACTCGCTGGCCGACGCAATGTACGACTGGTGCAATGCAAACAACATTCCCGTTCGCGGCCACTGCATATTCTGGGCCCCGGAAAAATGGCAGATGCAGTGGATGAGGAACCTCGACTCCGATGAGTTGCGGCGGGTAGTGGAAAGACGATTACACAGCGTGGTCACTCACTTCAAAGGAAAATTCGTACACTGGGACGTCAACAATGAAATGCTCCACGGCAGCTTCTTCAAGGACAACCTTGGTGATGCAATTCGCCTGTGGATGTTCAAGAAGACACACGAGCTCGATCCGGAAGCGACACTGTTTATCAACGAGTTCAACATCCTCTCCGTCGATAAAGACTTCACCGAAGTCCAGACGCAGGAGTACATCGCCCACATCAAGTCTTTCCTGGATCAGGGGGCCCAGATCCACGCCATAGGCATACAAGGACACATCTGGTCCGAGGACATTATCGCCAATCCCAACGTCTTAAAAGAAAGGCTGGATCTCTTGGCAAAACTGAACCTGCCCATCTGGATCACGGAATTCGACGTAGCCGATCCCGACCAGCGTGCGCGGGCCGACAAGCTGGAAATCGTCTATCGCACCGCCTACAGTCACCCGGCCGTTGAAGGAATAATGATGTGGGTCTTCTGGGCCGGCAATTCCTGGAGAGGCCCTGATGCCGCAATCGTCAATCGCGACTGGACTCTGAACGAAGCCGGCGGAAGATACGAAGCCCTAATGAAAGAATGGACCACAACAGCCTCGGGCGAGACCGACCATGAGGGCGCGTTCTCCTTCAGAGGATTCCACGGTTCGTACGAAGTCACCATCGAGCCGCCCGGCAAAGATTCCATCTGCAAATCTTTTACTCTCGAGCCCGGAAACACCGTAGCGAAGATCGTACTCAGCACGGATAGCTCCACTCCGCCGTACTAACGATTCGTCCCTGTCGAAACGCCACAAAATTTAAGTTAGGCCTAAGTAAACTAACTTTCCCCGGACTCCGCGTGAGTATCCGAAGGAAAAGTTTACCAGCTCCGATTCCAGCATTCCTCATCCACCGCTGCCTAAAATGCCCCTTGAGCCGAAAGCCATGATATGCTATAAGAGTCCTGAGCTGGAAGTAATCAGGCGACGCTGTGCAGGCCACTGAATATCGCCCTCGGCGCGCAATCGAAATCGCTCACTGGAGAGCATATTTGTGACACGCGGCAAAAAACAGGCTCTTTGGCATGAACTCCCGGAAACGGACATACTCAAAATGCGAATCCGCGACCTGGGACTCAAGATCGAAGGCTCGCCCCTCGAGCCACTGATTACGAGGCTCTATGAGGAGCTGGACGCCAGAGGGATCGACTTCCATCCCCCCTGTTACCTTGCCGACGAATGGCTCTGCCCCGACAAGATCCCGATCATCGGCATCCCATTCTATCTCGCCGACCTCCGCCTCAAGCAGATCGAGCAGAAGATCATGTTCGAAGCCGAAGGCGGTGCCGACGCCTCCTGCATGGAACTGCTCCGCCACGAGTGCGGCCACGCCCTGAACTACGCCTACGAGCTATACAAGAGAACCCGATGGCGAGAGCTGTTCGGCTCATTTTCGACAAAATACTCGGGCTCCTACAATTACCGCCCGTACTCCAAGCGCTTCGTCGTACACCTCAGGGACCACTACGCCCAGGCCCACCCCGACGAAGATTTCGCCGAGACGTTCGCAGTCTGGTTCACGCCGGCCAGCACCTGGCGGGAAAAATACAAAAACTGGCCCGTGATAAAGAAACTCCAATACATCGATGGCGTAATGGCGAAAATCCAAAGCCAGCCCCCCTCAGTCGCCGCACAGGGCAATCCCCCCTGGTCCGCCTCCAGAATGACCTCTACTCTCGCCGCATACTACGACCGCAAGCGCCGCTTCCTCGGAAGCGAGTTCCAGGGATACTACGACGACAGCCTGAAGGAGCTTTTCACTTTGAAGCCCCACTCCGACGCCGCGATAAAAGCTTCCGCCCTGCTCCGAACCCACCGTCGTCAGATCGTCAGCAACGTGGCCCGCTGGACCGGACACCGCAAGTACGACATCCACGAACTGGTCAACAAGCTGATGATCCGATGTGACAGACTTGGCCTCTACGCCGTGGACAAACAGACAGACAGCATCCTGGCCCTTACATCCCTGCTTACCGCCATCGCAAGCAACACCTACCCAGCCAAAAGGAAACTGTAACTATTATGAGCAAGGCACTGAATCTTACCGTTTTGGCCGACGCATGGACGATCCCGAACGACGATCCGGATTTCATCAACGAACCCGAAGCCTGCAGCACAGAATTCGACGTGATCGACACGCTGCGCACCCTGGGCCACAACGTCTCGGTCCTGAGCGTGCCGGACGATGTGCCCGCACTTGCCACAGAGCTGGCCGAAAACAAGCCCGACATCGTCTTCAACCTCACCGAGCAGCTCGGTGGCGACCGAACGATGGACAAGAACATCGCCGCCGTGCTCGAGCTGATGGGCATCCCCTTCACAGGCACCGGCCCGGCCGGACTATTGCTCTGCCGCGACAAGAGACTCTGCAAGGAGATGCTAAGCCTCCATAAGATCCGCGTACCCGGCTTCGTCTCCTTTCCATTGAACCAGAAGGTTCGCGTGCCCGCAAAAATACACTACCCCCTCGTAGTCAAGCCCGCCCTCGAGGACAGCTCCGAAGGCATATCAAACGCCTCGCTCGTCACTAACGAAAAGGCCCTGCTCGAACGCGTCCAGTTCGTGCACGATGGCTGGCGCCAGCCCGTCATTGCAGAAGAGTATATCGAAGGCCGCGAGCTTTACGTAGGCATAATCGGCAACACCAGACTAAAAGTCCTGCCCATCAGAGAGTGCCACTTCAAGTCCGATGACGCCGACGGCCCCCGCCTGGCCACCTACCGCGTAAAATGGAATAAAAAGTATCGCGAAAAATGGGACATCGAGTTCGGTTACGCCGATCTGGAGCCTGCTCTTTTCAACCGCATAGAACGCGTCTGCAAAAAGGTCTACCGCGTCCTGCGAATCCGCGATTACGGCCGAATAGACCTCCGCCTTACCCCAGATGGAAAACTCGTAATCCTCGAAGCAAACCCAAACCCCGACATCGCCTACGGCGAAGAAGTAGCGGAAGCCGCAGAAAAAGCCGGAATCAAATACGAATCCTTCATCCAAAACCTCCTCCAAACCGCCCGCCGCAGATACAAATAGGATCACCCCATACGCATCTGACAGTCTCGCGAAATATATCGCCTTTCAATATCGCAACAACACAAATGAACACAACGATTAGAAATTACAAAATAAACATAATATCCTTAACTTAACTTTCGCACTTTTTAGGCGACAGATTTTAATGGTTTATGAACAAAAA
>CAZYMD010000163.1:0-11851 GCA_964649005.1 uncultured Pirellulales bacterium | reverse complement strand
TTGTAGACGATTTCGCTTGCGCACCCAGACCCCTCGACTGCGCTCGGGGTGACAATAAGGGGCTCGGGGTGATAATAAGGGGACTCGGGGTGATAAAAGGGAGCCGGGATGACAGGAGGGAGTCGGAAGGCAGACGGAGTTGTGCGCGCAATGATTTATGGGTTGTGTGTATGCATGGTTCTTGGCGCATGGGGGCGCGTCGGTTCCTTACACAGGTTGTTGAGGTCCCGGCTCGGGGGCCGGGATGACAGGGATTTTGATGAATGCGGACGTGGCTTCTTATACGTAGGGGATATATTTCGGCTCCACTTCGCCCCTGTGGGGCAAGTTTCGCTCAAGATGACAAGTGGTTTTGTATATAAGGTTTCGGTTGCATGCGCGTGTGTCGGTAATATTCGGAGGATGTTGAGGTCCTGAATCAATCCCCGATCAGGTCGAGGACAGGGTTCAGGATGACAGGGGGAGGACGTGGAATAGTGTAAGCAAGATTGTAATAGATGCGTACCTGTCGGTTCTTGCTTAGGATGGTGAGGTCCTGAATCGGGGTTCAGGATGACAGGGCGTGGGTTGGGATGGCGAGGGGGAGGACGTGGAATAGTGTAAGCAAGATTGTAATAGATGCGTACCTGTCGGTTCTTGCTTAGGATGGTGAGGTCCTGAATCGGGGTTCAGGATGACAGGGCGTGGGCTGTTATGGCAGGATGGCTATGTCACTGGTTCGATCTTGCGGAGCGGTTAAGTTTTCGTTGGAGGTCTTTTAGGCGGTTTGATTCTTCGTGGCCCATTCGGATTATTGTGAAGGCGGTTTTGTTGTGCATTAGGGGTTCGTCGAGGTCGATCCATTTTCGGCAGAATTCGCCGTCGGGGGTGGTTGGCAGGGGGGAGAAGTCGGCGAGCGTGCCCTGGATGCCCAGGCTGTGGACGAAGTGCATGGAGGCTTCGAGGTCCTGGAGGTCGCAGTGGGGGTGGCCGAGGATTTGGTAGGCCGTAATGTATTTGGGATCGGCGCCTGCGGCGAGGAGATTTTCGACAGCTTTGGCAAGCTCCTGAGAATAGACTTTCGAGCCTGTCTGCTGCTGCCAGTTGGTCGATGCGGATTCGAAGCCGAGATAGAAAGTCTTGAAACCTGCGCGGACCATCAGCTTCGCCATTTCGGCAGTCAGGAACCTGGCGTTGAGGGCGTTGGGGGAGTGGAAATTCACTTTAATGCCCCGGCTAATCACTTGCTCTAAGAACGGGATAAGGACCTCGTGCGGCTTGCACAGCAGGGCATCGTCGTAGAAGGCGATGTTCTTTGCGCCGAGGCTGTACAGTAGTTCCAGTTCGGCAAGTGAGCGTTCGAGTGGCCGCGGCTGGAATTTGCCATAGACTTTCGGGACCGAGCAATATGTGCATTCGAAGGGGCAGCCATCGGAGAGCTTGAGGGCGCCGATATTGAGGTTTGGATAGACTTCCCACAATGCAGGCTGATTGGCGTCCGGCATAAGGTGGAGATAACTCCAGAGAGGCTCAAGGTTCGTCCCGGATACGGCAAGGTCCGCGCCGAGCGTCGCAGCGTGAGCGGGGCAGAGGGTGGGGTAATTGCCTCCGAGGACGATTTTTGTCTGTGGGGAGATTTGGCGGAGGTCCTCGATTACTTCGCGGGCGCCCTGATACCAGTAGGTCATTGTGATCTGGATGAGGGCGAAATCGAAGGGGGCGCGGTCCCGCAGGAATTCCTGGAACATTTCTCGCGGCAGGCCAAAGCGGCGGAAATAGCGTGGGATTGATTTGAGGCAGTCGGGCCTCGAAATGCGTTGTTGGTGGAAGCGGCCCCGGCCCCACTCGTCGGGGCGGAGCTTCTCCTGCTGCGCCATGAAGGGGTGGAGCCGGTCGAGGTAATCGAACAATGCGAAGTCGGCCCGGCCGCGGAGCCGGCCTGCGACGCTCAGGAGGCCATAAGGCTTGAGCCAGAAGTCGTAGGCCGCGAAGTCGTAGATCGGCGGATTGAGAAGCAGGATTCTTGGCTTTGCGTTGGCGGACATCGGAAATATCAGGTTCGAATAAGTCCTGTGGCCGAGCCGGAATGCTTGATCCTATTTCCGACTCGGCCACGTATTGTCACGTAATGCTCTTTTGCTTTATGCCTCTTCAACGACCTTGAAGCCCATGAGGACTGCGAGGTTGTTGATGTCTTTGGTGCGGTCGCCGTAGAAGACGACTCGGTGGAGCAGGGTCATTGCGTCGTCGGTGAGCAGGCCTTTGCCCCAGTTCATGAACATGCTGTCGGCGTCTTTGACGCGGGTCCAGAATTGCGTCCGGCAGCCAAGCTCATCGTGGGTTATGTCGAAGATTTCGCCTGTGGAGATCAGCATTTGTTTGAGGTTGACGAACTTGGCACAGGTGACAGTTTGGCCGATGCGGCTTTGTACGTCGAGCGACACGCCCTGTTCGCTGTCGCTTTGGTTGCGGATCGTGAATGGGAAACGCTCGCTGTTGGGACCGTCCATTTTTGTAGAGGAAGTGCAATGGAAGTGAATCAGTGCGTTTTTCGAGGTGTCGATGACGGGGTCTGAGATAAAGCCCGGGATTCCGAAGGCGTATTTGAAGAGGAGCATCGTCAAGGTCGAGTCCATGTCGCCCTCGCAGGCGCCGACGAGGCCTTCGTCACCAAGTTTGCTGTATGTAAGGCAGGCTTTGGCGGGTCGGCCCATGCAGCCTGAACTTGTGATTGCGTGGGCGCCGGTTTTGATCATCAGGTTCTTCGTGGCCAGATAGAAGCGGGCGGAGTTGATGATCTGCTCCTTAGTGGGCTCGACGATTTTTTGGGCCTTGCTGATCCAATACTGCTGGGCCTCAGCTTCGGCTGCTTTCGGATCGACCATCTCGTGCTCGCGAACCGTCTGCTCGATTGTCACGGGGATGATCTGGGCTCCGAGCGTTTCTTTGACTTTCTCGGCAGAGCATGCGTCGGGAGTGCCCAGGGGTTTGTTGACGACGATGATCTTTGTGTTACGCATGTGCGGGCCGACGCGCAGGAGCATTGTCGCGCGTTCGAGCTCGTTCCAGTCGCTTGTTGGCAGGAGGACGACTTTGTTGCCTTGCTGTTGGAGGCGGGGGAAGTACATCCAGCCATGGCCACTGAAGGGCTGCGAGAATACGACTGTGGGCAGGCCTTCGGCGACGATCTGCTTTAGGGCCTGGCTGGGTGCGCCTCCGCCGTGGCCGGAAAGGTGGAAGAGCAGGACGCCGTCGGCTTTGCGCAGCTTGGGCAGGACTTTGTTCACATCTTCCGGGGGGACGAGGTCGCCGCCGATGAATTTGACGTCACCGAGTTTTTGCTCGATCTGGGTCATGCGGTCTTCGAGCTTTTTGATTTCGGCTTCGGGGCGGGAGAGGTAGATGCCGCCTGTTCGGCCGATGTAGACTTTGTAAATGTTGACGGTTGGGAGTTTGGGCGGCCACTGGTCGGTTGAGGCGGCCCGTGCAGAATTCGCCTGTGCGCCGAGGAACAGTGCCCCCGCCCCGGCGGCGGCGCTTGCTGTTAGGAATTCGCGTCGATTGATGTCGCTGCTCATAGTCTGGCTCCTATATAGAACGTTTTACGCTGTGAACATGGTCTTATTAACAATCAGGCAAAGCAGTAGTACGACCTGCCGGAACGCTCAGTATAACCGCAAGCCGCCGTCTTACAAGCTGGCGATGTTGAGATTCTTTGCTGCGAGAGTTTCGTTTGGCCTGCAAACAGGTGTTGTCATCGGAGTTGATTTGACTTTCTCGGGATCGGTGCAGGCGAGCTCAGCGATTTCTATCATGGCGGCGATGAAGGCGTCCAGAGTCTCCTTGCTCTCGGTTTCGGTCGGCTCGATCATCAAGGCTTCCTTGACGATGGTCGGGAAATATATCGTCGGCGGGTGAAAGCCTCTGTCGATAAGCGCCTTGGCGACGTCGAGGGTGTGAACGCCTTTTTCGAGCATTTCCTTTGTCACACTGAATACACATTCGTGCTTGCAGATTGTGTCGTAGGCGATGTCGTAGTGGGCTTTGAGCTTGTGTCTGACGTAGTTAGCGTTCAGGACGGCATTTTCCGCGACACGCCTGAGGCCCTCTTTGCCAAGCATGAGAATGTAGACATAGGCTCGCAGGACGATTGCGAAGTTGCCGTAGAATGGGGCGATGTAGCCGATGGATTTTGGCCTGTCATATTCGAGGGCATAGGTGCCATCATCCCTCTTAGTCACAATCGAGACTGGCAGGAACGGGACGAGATTTTTCTTAACGCCGACGGGACCGGCGCCGGGACCGCCACCGCCATGGGGGGTGCCGAAGGTTTTGTGCAGGTTGATGTGGACGATGTCGAATCCGAAATCACCGGGGCGGGCCTTGCCTACTATTGCGTTGAGATTGGCGCCGTCGTAATAGGCCAGTCCGCCAACGCCGTGGATGAGATCGCAGATTTCCTTGATGTGCGGATTGAACAGGCCGACGGTGTTCGGGCAGGTAAGCATTACGCCCGCTATGTTATCATTCAGGGCTTTCTTGAGGGCTTTGACATCCATGACACCTTGTTCGTTGGATTGTACGGAGACGACGTCGAAGCCTGCGATTGAGGCGCTGGCGGGGTTGGTGCCGTGGGCGCTGTCGGGGATGAGGACGGTTGTTTTTTTGTTGCCTTTGTCACGGTGGTACGCGGCCATAATCATCATGCCGGCCAGTTCGCCGTGCGCGCCGGCCATGGGCTGCATGGTAAAGCCGGCCATGCCTGTTATCTCGCGGAGCAGCATGTCGGTCTCGTAGAGGACTCGCAAGGCGCCCTGGGTGAGCATTCCACCCAGCCTGAGCTGAGGCAGCAGTGGGTGCAGATGTGCGAAGCCAGGGTAGGATGCTATTCGCTCGGTGACCTTTGGATTGTATTTCATCGTGCACGAGCCGAGCGGGTAGAAGTTCGTGTCCACACCGAAGTTGCGGCGGGACAGCTCTGTGAAATGCCTCACCACGTCCAACTCGCTGAGTTCGGGCAGATTCGCCGAACTGGAGCGGAGCAGGCTGCTTTCGATGTTTATCGTCGTAGGTACGTCACTGGCTACAGTTCGAGACGCTCTGCGGTTCGGGATGCTCTTTTCGAAGAGGAGTTTCATAAGACGCTCTCCAAAGCTTCGGCCAACATGCCGATTTGCTGTTTGGTTCGTTTTTCAGTAACACAAATGAGGATAGAATTATCCATGCCCTGATAGTATCTGCTCAGTGGGAAACCGGCGGCGAAGCCCTTTTCGATCAGCTTGCCGATGACGTCCGCTGCTTCGCAGGGCAGATCGAGAACGAATTCGTTGAAGAACCACTTCTCCTTGAAATGCGGCTCAACGCCTGGAATAGCAGTCAATCGCTTATAGGCATAACTCGCCTTGTCGGCGCAAAGTTGTGCTGTCTCCTTGAGACCCTGCTTGCCCAACAGGGACAGGTACACTAAAGCGGTCAGAGCACATAACGATTCATTCGAGCATATATTCGAAGTGGCTTTGTTCCTGCGGATATGCTGTTCGCGGGCCTGGAGGGTTAGAACGAACGATCTGCGGTCGAACTTGTCCAGTGTCTGGCCGACTATTCTGCCGGGCATTTTCCGCACGTACTTTTCACGCGAAGACATAAAGCCCAGATAAGGGCCGCCAAAAGACATTGGCATACCCAGGCTCTGGCCTTCACCTGTCACGATGTCGGCGCCCATCTCGCCTGGAGTTTTGAGTATGCCAAGCGATATTGGGTAGCACGAAACGATCAACAGGGCGCCTTTGGCGTGGGCGGCTTCGGCTATGTCGGTCAGGTCGTCGATGCAGCCGAAGAAGTTCGGGTTCTGCAGGATAACCGCGGCTGTCTCATCATCGAGCTTATCGAGTATCTCCCGCCGATTGGCCAGGCCGTCAATGCTGTGTGTCTGTTCAAGCTCTATTTTGAGGTTCTTTGTGTACGAATCGATCATGACGCGATAGATGGGATTTACGCTGTCGCCTATGATGACCTTGTTTCGCTTCGTGATACGCAGCGCCATCATCATGGCCTCGTACATCGCAGTGCCACCATCGTAGAGAGAGGCGTTGGAGACCTCCATCTCTGTGAGCCTGCATATTGCGGACTGATACTCGTATATGGCCTGGAGCGTTCCCTGGGATAGTTCGGGCTGGTAGGGCGTGTAGGCAGTGTAGAATTCGCTGCGTGAAATGATAGAGTAGACAGCCGCCGGGATGAAGTGGTCGTAGAATCCACCACCCAGAAAACACGTCAGGTTGATCGAGTTCTTGCCCGCCAGCTCTGCGAGGTGGTTGCGAACCTCCTGCTCGGTCATGCCCGGCGGCAGATCGAACGATTTGCCCATCAGTTTTGCTGGGATGTCCGCGAACAGGTCTTTAATAGTCAGGCCGATATCACTGAGCATTTCTTTTTGCTGCTCGGCTGTATTAGGTATGAAGTGCATACCACGCTTCCTCCGGCAATCTTTGTGCTTTCACATAATTAAAGTGTGATGACCAACCGATTCAGCGGCTGGTGCTGATCTACATGCTCTTTAGGAACTCCTCGTATTTCGAGGCGTCCATGAGCTTCTTGATAGGGGCCTTGTCGGCAACTTTGATTTTGCAGATCCACCCGGCACCGTAGCAGTCTTCGTTTATCAGTTCAGGCTTGCTCTCCAGTTCGGAATTCACCTCGACAACTTTGCCTGCAACAGGAGAGTAAACGTCGCTGGCGGCCTTCGAGCTTTCCACTACGCCAAGCTCCTGGTGCACCTTCAGTTCACTGCCCACTACGGGCAGTTCGGTGAACGTGATCTCGCCCAATTGCTCCTGTGCGAAGTCCGTAATCCCTACAGTCGCCACGTCGCCTTCGACTTTCGCCCATTCGTGATCTTCAGTATATAGCAGTCCTTCGACAACCATATGTTGTCCTCCGTTAAAATTTGGCGAATCGGCTCAGAATTTTGCCGGCCAGGTCGGCTTTTAGAACCTCTTCTTTTTTGACGCTTTGCTTTCTTCCCTGAGCTATCTGTCCCTGGCTTCTCGCCAGATAGTACACACTAACTGCATTATTTTCCGTTGCTGCATTTCGATCTACATAGGCCAGGGCGATTTGGCTCTCACCGGCTCCTGCGCAGCTCAAGACCCAGCCTACGCACTCGCCATTGCTATTGAGAATTCCGTCGTTTTGCCTGACAGGGCGGATTCCCTTCGTCCCCGGAAACTCAATTCGGGCCACCTCCATGTCATAGCTCTCGGAGTTTTTCTGCATTGCAGCTTTGCCGATGAAGAACTCCTTTTGCAGCTTTACCGCCCAGCCATAGCCTGCCTCGAATGGCGAGATATTGAATGGCCCGTCTAATTCGTGGCCGTAGAGAGGCAGACCTGCTTCTATCCTCAAGCTGTCTCTGGCCCCAAGCCCACAAGGCAGCAGGCCGAACTGCTCGCCTTCAGTTAGAAGCATGCTCCACAGCTTTGCAGCCTCTTGTGGGTGAACAAACAGTTCAAAACATGCTATGGCGCCAGTGTAGCCTGTCCTACATATCAGGCATTCAATGTCCCCCAACCTTACCTCAAGCAAACGAAATGATTTCATTTCAGAGATTTGCTCCGCCAAATCGTTCGTGGCGAGCGAAAGGATGATCTCGGTGGAATTCGGTCCCTGCAATGCGATATCGACCCTGCACTCGCTTCCGGAGTTTGTGTCCCTCATGTCCCTGATTGAGGGTTTGTGCTGGAGTTTCCTGTCGATCGATTGTGCGTCGATTATCGCCTGATCTTTGAGCAGGGCGTCGAACCAGGCTTTGATCTTTGGCTCGTTAGAGGCGTTGACGACGACCATGTACTTATCCGGACCTGTGTGGTAAATGATGATATCGTCCAGGATATTACCTGCTGCATCCAGAATGTATGAGTATCGGGCTTTGCCGACTTCCAGACTGTCGATTTTGTTGGTAGTTACAGTATCGAGAAAACCTGCCGCATCAGGCCCTGCAACCTCAAGGGCTCCCATGTGGGTGCAGTCGAACAGTCCTGCTGTCTGACGAACAGCAGTATGTTCGGCGCCGATGGATGAGTACCACAAAGGCATCAGATAACCCGCAAAAGGCGCTATCCGTGACTTGGCTGTAAGCTTGAGGTGCTCCTCGTATAGTACGCTGCCTATCGGTTCTCTCTCAGCAGGTTCGAAAACGAATTTACCCATATTCTCACGTCCGTGCAATTGAATCACTCCTTTGCCTAGGAAACAGGAAAAACCATTAGGATATGCAGAATCCATCGCCAGTCAAGCAGGATTTGCGATGGCATCCTTATTTTATGGTCACCAGAGCGAATATATGAAAGATATGCCCCCAGAATGGCGAAAAAATGAATGTCCCCGGAGGCAAACGGGTGCTGACAGCGATCTCGCTGGGGTAGCAGGGAAATGCGTTGACCTTCTCCGGCGTAATATGTTAGAATCCCGGTAGTTAGTGTACTACGTCTGGTGTGTCTTTTAGGCCAATAACCTTTAGAGGATAAGGATTTATCGGTCCAAGAGATACGAGGAAGGAGATAGAAGATGCAAAAATCGGCTTGGGGTGTGTTCTTTTCTTTGCTCTTGGTCCCACTTCTTTTCAGCCAGGCGCGCGCCGAGACTCTGGTTGGTGATCTGAATGGCGACGGACGAGTGGGCTATCAGGACTTGCAGATTGTGGCTGAGCAGTGGCTCAATGGTCCCGGCGGTCAGGCCGACCTCGACGGTAACAACGATGGGGTGAACATGGCTGATTTTGCAGTCCTCGCCCGCAACTGGGGCAAGTCTTTTGTTGTTATCAATGAGATACACTATGATCCCGACATCAAGACCGAGCTTGTCGAGTTCATCGAATTGCACAATTTGTCTTCTTCGCCGATTGACCTGAGTGGATGGAACTTCTCGTCGGGGATCACCTATACGTTTCCTGCGGGAGCCACAATCGAACCGGCGGGCTATGTCGTCGTAGCCTACGATCCCAATCACATATTGGCAAAGTGGGGCGCCGGCGCAAATGCCGTCCCCGCTGAAATCGTCTACGGTCCCTGGCAGGGAAAGCTCAGCAACGAAGGTGATAAGATTACTCTTCGCGACGCCCAGGATAGAAAGGTTGATGAAGTAGATTATAAGCGTGGATTTCCGTGGCCTATTGTTGGCGATCCGCCTGGCTATTCGGTAGAGTTAATCAATGCGGATTTGGACAACGACCTCGGAGGTAGTTGGCGTCCGAGCGAGCCGGAATCAGTGACTCCACCGAGCACTCTTGTTCCCGCCGGGGCGCAATGGCGATATTTCAAAGGTACTCAGGAAGCCTCGAATCCCCGGTCGCTGTGGAGACAAACAGGCTTCGACGATTCTTCGTGGTCACAGGGCAATTTGTTCATTGGCTACGGTGAAAACTTCATCGTTACAAATCTGAACGACATGCGTGGGCAGTATGCATCTGTCTTTCTGCGAAAGACCTTTGAAATAGCCGATCCATCTACCGTTGGCAATCTCGTTCTCGAAGCGATATACGATGATGGATTCAACGTCTGGATCAATGGTGTGCAGGTCATGTCGCCTGTGAACCTGCCAGGTAGTGATATCCCGTACGATGCCACCGCCAACAGTGCGGTTGAAAATACCAATTGGAGCGAGTTCAACCTTCCGGCACCATCCGAATATCTGGTAGCGGGAACAAACGTTCTGGCGATCCAGCTTCACAATGCATCCATCAACAGTTCCTCGGACTGTTTTCTTGACGTTCGGCTCAAGGAAACCGTTGGAGGCGGGTCCGGCCCGACTCCCGGTAGCGTCAACAATGCCTTGGCGGACAATGCACCTCCGCTAATGAGACAGGTTAACCACGATCCCGGCCAGCCGATTAGCGGCGAGGATGTCAAGATTACTATAAAGGTTACTGATTCCGATGGAGTTCAGTCGGTCCTGTTGTCCTATCAGCTTGTCGATCCGGGCAACTACATAGAACTCGGTGATTCAGAGTATGAGACCAACTGGACGAGCGTTCCGATGGTCGACACTGGCGTCGCAGGAGATGAGCTGGCTGGTGACAACACCTACACAGCGGTCCTGCCAGGTGCGCTACAGTTACACAGGCGGCTGGTCCGGTATCGCATCACAGCAGTCGATAATACAGGGCTTTCAGTAGTCGGCCCCTATCCACACGACCCACAGCCAAACTTTGCGTATTTCGTCTACGATGGAGTGCCAGCCTGGCAAGGCGCCGTCCGTCCAGGTAGCTCACCAGTTACCACATATACTTCTGAAGTTCTGACAAAGGTGCCTGTCTACCATCTTATCAGCAAGAAGGATTCGGTGGATCACTGCCAGTGGATCGACCAGTACGGTGGGGACTTGTACAAATGGAGTGGTACTCTTATTTACGATGGAGAAGTCTACGACCACATCCACTATCGGTCCCGCGGCGGAGTTTGGCGCTATTCGATGGGTAAGAATATGTGGAAGTTCGATTTCAACCGGGGCCACGGATTCCAGGCCCGCGACGATTATGGCAAGAAATACAAGACCAAATGGACCAAGCTGAACTTTTCCGCCTGCATCCAGCAGGGTGATTATCTGCATCGCGGCGAGCAGGGGATGTTCGAGGCCGCCGGGTTCAAGTTGTTCAATTTGATGGGTGTCGAGGCTCCCAAAACGAATTGGCTGCACTTCCGGGTTGTCGACGAAGCTCAGGAAAGCGGACCTACGCAATATGATGGAGACTTCTGGGGCCTCTACATGACCATCGAGCAGATGGACGGAAGGTTTCTTGATGAGCATAACCTGCTCGATGGCAACCTCTACAAAATCGATGGCCACAACGGAGAACTCAACAACCAGGGCGCGACCGCGGTTACTGACAGGTCTGATTTCAATACGTTCAAGTCGAACTATTACTATGATCCTAATCCGACGGAGCAGTGGTGGCGAGATAACGTAGATTTACAGCGATACTTCTCGTATCGTTGCGTGGTCGAGGGCATTCATCACGGAGATATCGGGTATGGTAAGAATTACTTTTTCTATCTGAATCCCGACACGGCGGTCTGGACCATGTACGTATGGGACCTCGATCTGACATGGGCCAACAACATGTATGGTAACGGCGAAGAGCCATTCAAGAACGAGGGGGCCATATTCTCCAGTTCCGCGGTCATTATAGAATACCAGAATCGTTTGCGGGAGTTTCGCGACCTGCTTTACAACACCGAGCAAATGTATCGTTTGCTGGATGAGTTTGCAGCGATCATTGACGACCCGACGGGCGGGCATTCTCTTGTCGATGCTGACCGTGCGATGTGGGATTACAATCCGATCATGACATCGGGCTATGTCAATTCGTCCAAAGCCGGCACTGGCAGATTCTACCAGAAAGCGGCGACCAAGGACTTCCCAGGCATGGTCAAAATCATGAAGGACTACGTCGCCTATGGCCCCCGCGCATTCGACTCATACTATGAAGATTCATCGATTCCGAGCAGGCCTATAATCTTATATACAGGCCCGAACGGGTATCCTGAAAATGCGCTGAATTTTCAGACGAGTCCATTCTCCGATTCACAAGGAAGCTGGACCTTCTCGGCGATGAAATGGCGCATCGCTGAAGTGACCGATTATTCCAATCCGACATATCAACCGGGTGAGCCTGGCAAATACGAGATCGAAACCGTGTGGGAGACTGAGGAACTTACGACGTTTTCTGATAGCATTCAGATTCCCGCTACTGAGGTCAAACCTGGCAGGACTTATCGTATTCGCTGCAAGATGAAGGACAATACAGGTCGCTGGAGCCATTGGTCGAATCCGATACAATTCGTGGCTGGCGAGCCTGTCTCGGCGGGGATTCTTG
>CAZYMD010000162.1:1973-11895 GCA_964649005.1 uncultured Pirellulales bacterium | reverse complement strand
GCCGCTCCTTTGGGCACGACCGGATACGAAAAGCCGATTACATAGACTCCCTCTTCGAGAAGCATTTCCGCCATCCTCTGGGCCAGCACAGCATCTCCGAGCATGATAGGCACAATCGGGTGCTCGCCCGGAACGATATTGAAACCCGCCTGCCTCATACCCTCACGGAAGTATTGCGTGTTTTCCGATAGCCTGTCTCGCAATTCAGTGGACTCAGACAGCAGGTCCAGTACCTTCAGCGAGGCCGCCGCAATGCTCGGCGCCAGCGTATTGGAAAACAGGTACGGCCTCGAACGCTGCCGCAGCATCTCGACGATTTCCTTTCGCCCCGTAGTATATCCACCGCTCGCGCCGCCCAGCGCCTTGCCAAGCGTGCCAGTGATAATATCCACCCGTCCCATCACACCGCAATGCTCGTGCGTTCCCTTACCATGTTCGCCCAGAACGCCTACCGCGTGCGAGTCATCCACCATCACCATCGCATCGTACTTGTCCGCAAGGTCGCAGATTTCATCCAGTTTTGCGATTGTGCCGTCCATCGAAAAGACGCCGTCCGTAGCGATCAGGCGAAATCGCGACGATTGAGCTTCCTTGAGCTTTTCTTCCAGATCGGCCATGTTACAGTTCTCGAACCGCAGCCGCTGCGCCTTGCACAGACGAATCCCGTCGATGATGCTGGCGTGATTGAGACTGTCACTTATCACCGCATCCTCCGCCGTCAGCAGCGTCTCGAACAGCCCACCGTTGGCGTCAAAGCAAGAGCAATACAGAATCGCATCCTCGGTTCCAAGAAACTCGGAGATTCTCTTTTCCAGTTGCTTGTGGATACCCTGCGTCCCACAGATAAATCGCACCGAAGACAAGCCGTACCCCCATTTATCGTAGCTCTCTTTCGCCGCCTTGATTATCTCCGGGTGATTCGCCAGGCCGAGATAATTATTCGCGCAGAAGTTCAGAACCTCCGCACCGCTCTGCACCTTGATCTTCGAATCCTGTGGACTAACGATAGTGCGCTCAGACTTATAAAGTCCCGCTTGCCTGATATTTTTAATCTCTTGAGTTATGTGAGATTTAACCGTTCCGAACATAATCATCTCCTTACATGTCACTGGATGCACAAGACATACTGCTACGTCCAATCCAGTACTACTTTTCCTGACTTTCCCGACCGCATTACATCGAATCCCTTCATGTACTCGGTGTAATGATAGTGGTGGGTGATTAGAGGCCTGATATCGACACCGCCCTGAATGAGCATTGTCACCTTATACCACGTTTCGTACATCTCCCTGCCGTAGATGCCCTTAATGGTAAGGCCGTTGAACACGATATAGTCCCAGTCGATGGAAGTCTCAGGCAGTATCCCCAGCATGGCGATCTTCCCCCCGTGACACATCTGCGAGAGCATCTGGCGAAAAGCATCGGGGCTGCCCGACATCTCCAGTCCCACGTCGAAGCCTTCCTTCATGTCCAGCTCCTTCACCACGTCCCCGATCTTTTCTTTGCTCACATCGACGGTGCGCGTGGCCCCCATCTTTTTCGCCAGACCCAGCCGATATGGATTGACGTCGGTAATCACCACATGACGCGCGCCAACACGCTTTGCCACAGCCACCGCCATGCAACCGATAGGACCTGCCCCTGTTATCAGCACGTCCTCGCCCACGAGATCGAAGCTCAAGGTCGTATGCACCGCATTTCCGAACGGGTCGAAGCAGCTAAGCACATCGTGTGGAATTTTCGGATCGCAATACCATACGTTTGCGACCGGTATGGACAGGTACTCTGCAAAGGCGCCGTCTCTGTTAACGCCGATGCACTGTGGGTCCTTGCACAGATGCCTTCTCCCCGCCAGGCAGTTGCGACACCGCCCGCAAACCATGTGCCCCTCGCCACTGACCAAATCCCCTTTATGGAAGTCGTGTACGTTGCTGCCGATATCCTCTATCACGCCAACAAATTCATGACCGATGACCATCGGAACCTTGATCGTTCGCTGGGCCCACTCGTCCCAATTGAATATATGGACGTCCGTCCCGCAAATCGAGGTCTTCTGAATCTTGATCAGAACATCATTCGTGCCGATCTTGGGAACAGGCACATCATCCATCCAAAGACCGACTTGAGCCTCTCTCTTGACCAAAGCTTTCATAAATGCAGAGTCCTTTCTTTAATAGCCCAGATTTTCCATACATGGCGCTTGGCGATTTTCCAAGACCTGCCGAATCACCATCATACGAGACTCCCTCCTCTATTTCCACCTCACTTTATCTGTTTCGCGCAACTGTTGTTAAAATTAGGAGGAATAGCCCAATGGCTTCCAGATTCGAGGATATCTAATTTTGGCAATGCACGTAGAGAGAGCCGTTCGGCTATCACAAACCGGCAGGTTCAGTCTGTGGAATGTTGGTCCAGTCGAGGCTCTGGCTAATCATGCTGAGTGAATATTGAAGCTGGGATGACTGCCGTCTTGGCAGCAGACGGAATAGACCACATGTTTTTGGCAGACCACAATACCCGCTCCTTCCGATCTCTAAGGTTAGCTATTACAGCTACTTACGCCGATGAATATCTCTCGCCCAGGCTTTGGCACAGCATTTGCACATTAGGTTCCAAATAGGAATATATGTCTATGTACTGGAATGAATCAAAACCTGATAACGACCAGCCCGGCGGGCAAAAGGGCTTCTACGAGCCTGAAATCAACGTGCTGGCCAGTGATGCGAATTGGGCCTGGCCACAGGCTCTGCGCAGCATATTCCAGCCCAGAGGTATCAACCTGCTCGTTGCCCAGAATGCTTCGCAGTTCGTGAATATCATACAGCGAAAACGAATCCACACCACTATCGTCGATATGGATTCAGAAGCCTCCAACGGTCTTGCGACGATCAAGATCATCAGAATGGATTTCCCGCTCGTTCCATGCATCCTGCTTACGAGCCGGGCCTGCGAATCCCTTCTTGGCGATGCACTGAAGCTGGACGTTTTCAGCGTGATCGACAAGCCGGTTGATCTGAGCCTGCTGCGAGAGCAGTTGAATAGACTTTTTATCAAAAGGTACGAATCCGACATCTTTGCCGAATGACGGGACACTCGATCATATGAATCGCTGTGAACCGATGTTACAGATAACCAACGAAGCAATTAACAAAGTAGCGTTTTTTTGAAAGGAGTAAGGACAAATGAAGATTCGACCATTGGCAGACAAGGTTCTTGTTCAGCGTCTCGAAGCCGAAACAAAGACCGCTGGTGGAATAGTTCTCCCCGACAGTGCCAAAGAGAAACCCCAAAAGGGGAAAATCATCAGCGTTGGTGACGGCAAAGTGCTCGACGACGGAACAGTAAGAAAGCTCCAGGTCAAGAAGGGCGACAACGTCCTCTTCACCAGCTACGCCGGGACCGAAGTCAAAATCGACGGCAAAGAATACCTCATCATGAGCGAGTCAGACATCATGGCAGTGATTGAGGGCTAATCAAACTAGGCAAACCCCCACATATTAGGAGGCAGAATAATATGGCTGCTAAGAAAATTGCTTTTGGTACCGACGCACGGTCCGCTATCAGAGACGGTGTGAAGAAGCTTGCCAAAGCTGTTAAGATCACCCTCGGGCCGTGTGGCCGAAACGTTGTTATCGAGAAGTCCTTTGGATCACCCACCGTCACGAAAGATGGTGTCACCGTGGCCAAGGAGATCGAACTCGAAGATTCATTCGAGAATATGGGCGCTCAGATGGTCAAAGAGGTGGCCTCGAAGACATCGAGCGTAGCAGGCGATGGCACTACGACTGCAACCATCCTCGCTGAGAGCATCTTCGATGAAGGCCTCAAGAACATCACGGCAGGGGCCAATCCGATGCAGGTCAAACGCGGCATCGACAAGGCCGTCGAAGCCATCGTCGATGAGCTTTACAACCTCGCCACTCCCGTTAAGTCCAGCAAGCAGATTCAGCAGGTCGCAACCTGCTCTGCCAATCAGGATGCCGAGATCGGCAAAAAGCTGGCTGAGGCGATGGAGAAGGTTGGCAAAGACGGCGTTATCACTGTCGAGGAGGGCCAGTCACTCGAAACACTCGTCGATCTGGTCGAAGGCATGCAGTTCGACAAGGGCTACCTCAGTCCGCACTTCGTTAATCACGTTGAGGACATGACGGTCGTGCTTGACAAGCCCTATGTCCTCATCCACGAAAAGAAAATCAGCTCCGTTAAGTCCCTCGTTCCGCTACTCGAAAAGGTAGCCAAGCAGGGCAAGCCGCTGCTGTTGATCGCCGAAGACATCGAAGGCGAGGCACTGGCTACTCTTGTCGTCAACAAGCTGCGCGGTATCCTACAGGTTGCCGCCGTTAAGGCGCCGGGCTTTGGCGACAGACGCAAAGCTCTGCTAAGCGATATCGCCACTCTCACAGGCGGCGAAGCGATCTTCGAGGATCTCGGACTGCAACTCGAAAATATCGAGCTCAAACAGCTCGGAAGAGCCAAAAGGATCACCATTGACAAGGACAGCACGACGATCATCGAAGGTGGCGGTAGCACCGATGCCATCAAGGGCAGAATCGAGCAGATCAAGAACGAGATCGACATCTCCACAAGCGACTATGACATTGAGAAGCTGCAGGAGAGGCTTGCCAAGCTGGCAGGCGGAGTTGCCCAGATCAACGTCGGCGCTGCAACCGAAGCAGAGATGAAGGAAAAGAAGGCCCGCGTCGAAGATGCGCTGCACGCCTGTCGCGCAGCAGTCGAAGAGGGTATCCTTCCCGGCGGCGGTGTGGCCATGCTCAGAGCACTGCCCGCTCTCGATAAAGTCAAGGCCGTCGGCGATGAGAAGATCGGCATTGACATCATCAGACGCGCGGTCATTGCACCGATCAAACAGATCGCGACGAACGCCGGTCTGGATGGCTCAATCGTGGCCCAGAAGGTCATGGAAAGCAAGGACAAGAACTACGGTTACGACGCTCTCACCAAGAAATATGGCAATATGGTCGATTTCGGTGTAATTGTCCCGACAAAGGTCGAAAGGGCCGCACTGCAAAACGGCGCCTCAATCGCATCACTGCTTCTGACCACTGACGCCATTGTCAGTGAGATTCCTGAGAAGAAGGAAGCACCTGCAGGGCCTCCAGGCGGCGGAATGTACTAAAGAAACTTGCTTGAGACGGGCTCCCAATCTTGGGGGCCCGTTTTTTCCTCGTACATATCGAGAGACAGGCCAAGTCGAGCAGGAATAAGGAGCAGCAAATGGTATTTCGCTTCTATTCGAATGCAATGTCACAGGCGTCGAGAACGCTGGCCGCAGGTGTGTTTATTGTCGGTCTTGTCCTCGTCGGCTTTGGCTTCATGATCTTCTTACTCCCACGGTTCTTTGCAACTCTTGCGGCTATAGTCTTTTGTGTGACAGGAATCGGCTGCGCCATCACCTCGATTAAAATGTTCATCGCGCAGCACAAGCTGGATCAGATGCAGCAGGATGATTCAGTCGCATATCGCCGGAATGTGCAAGTAAGAACCGACGAGAACTTCGACGAGTAATCATCGTTTGCGTTAGCCGATTAGCATTTCAAACACAGACAGATCTTAATTTCGATTGTAGTGAACCTGTTTGTCACTTCGACCGAGCATTTGAACCAACCGTGTCATTTCGAGCGCAGTCCTAATGCAATTGGGACGAAGTCGAGAAATCTGCCCTCGAAAGAAATTTATATCTCGTTCCGCCATTGTTCCCTGGAATACAATCCTATGACGTCTTTGCGATTGCCTGAAGAGTGTTATCGTATCTTCAAAGTAACAAGCGCCAGCGCCGCAAAAGCCACTGCGAGCAGCCAGAATCGAACCACCACTTGGGGCTCGCTCCATCCGATAAGATGAAAATGATGGTGAATCGGCGCGCACCGGAACAGCCTCTTGCCACCCGTATACTTAAAATAGCCTACCTGCAGTACAACGCTCATCAATTCGATAACGAAAACTCCCCCGATAATCAGGAGTAATATCTCGTTTCGGGTTACCAAAGCACCATATCCCATTGCGGCCCCAAGGGGCAGCGAACCGATATCACCCATAAACGTCTGCGCAGGGTGGCAGTTGAACCATAGGAATCCCAGTACGGCCCCGAGTATCGATGCGTAGAAAATGCTCAGCTCGCCCGCCTGTGGTATGTGAGGCAATAGAAGATAGCGAGCCCATTTCACATCGCCCGGACCGGCCATAGTCTCCGAAGCCACATAGCACAACAATGCCAATACCGCCGCGATTATTGCGACACAGCCGGCTGCCAGACCGTCCATGCCATCCGCGAGGTTAACGGCATTACTCGTTGCCGATAAGTAGAAGATGGCTATCAGAATGAACATCCACGTCCCCAGCGCCAGCGGAATCGGATCTTTGAAGAATGGAATCCACAGCCATAAAAGCCTTGCATCGGGGAGGTTCGCAAAATCGCGATACAGGAAAAGCGATATCAACACCGCTCCGCCTATCTGGAAGATCAGTTTTTCCCACGCCAGCAATCCGTTCCGGCTTCGCTGTTTGGCCCCCGCTGTGAGTTTGAGCCAGTCGTCAACTCCCCCTATACAGCCGAACCACACTATCAGCACAATCGCTTTCTGTACGAACACATTCCTGATCTCGGCCCACAACAACGTTGTGGCGAGAGTGCTGAAGAGAATTATCAATCCTCCCATCGTCGGAGTGTTGGCTTTTTCTTTTGTCAGTTCGTTCAAAGTGGCGTGATGAAACTCCGGGCGGTCCCCGATCTTCTTGCGCATGAGCCATCGAATGATCTTGGGCCCGATGAACATCGCTATCAGAAAAGCTGTCAGAACTCCCGTCACCGAACGAAACGCAACATTCTGATAGGCATAGAGCCCAAAGAGAGATCGTCCTGTAACGGGATCGCGGAAGTACCGCAGTAAGTAGTATATCATCCTTATCTCTTTATAATCCAGCCAAGCACAATCACCAGAAGAATCGCATCCGAGCGTCCGTTCATTCAATCGTGCCCTGCGAAAAATCCTTTTTCAATTGCTCGACGATTTTTTCCAGACCCGCCGAACGCGAACCTTTAACTAATACTATATCGTAATTTCCGATGAATTCATGCAGATTATCACAAGCCGAGTCAACGTTATCAAAGCATTCGGTCCTTATGACACCTTGTTCACCCTTGCCAACGCCTGATTCTGCCTGCTTTTTCGCCTCTTGAGCGGCAATCCTTGCAAGCCCCCCAATCGACAGCACCAGGTCTACTCCCGCCTTGGCTATGCATTCCCCTAATTCCTTGTGCAATTGTTCACTCTGCTTTCCAAGTTCCGCCATATCGCCGCACACGAATACCCGCTTGCTCCCATCCTTCGGTTCCATATTTTTGAGGATCTCCAGAGCATTTCGCATCGACGCCGGATTTGCGTTATAGCAGTCGTTGAGCACGTTCAGGGAGCCGATACTCAATATTTCCGTCCGCATTGAAACAGCAGGCATTGTCGCCAAGGCACTTGCATACTCATCAACACTCATACCCAATTCATGACAGACCGCCCACGCTGCCGTTGCGTTCTCAACGTTGCCCCTGCCGGGCAATCCAAAGCGAATCTCTCTGCCCTCTATCTTGAACCGGCTCATAATCCCCTCGCATCTGATTTGCTCGACGCTACAGTCACAGCCTGCCTTAGCGCCGAATGTGCGAACTGTCGCCTTTATATCCTGGCTGGCATCGACGAGTTGTGCGTGATCGCCATTGACGATCAGCACGCCTTTACCACGCAGCCCTGCCGATATGGACAGCTTCTCCTTGACAATTGCTTCCAGACTACCGAAGCCCTCGAGATGGGTTGGATGAACGTTAGTCACGACGGCTATATCCGGAAGTGCTATTCCGGTTAGATAGCCAATCTCGCCCAAATGGTTGCTGCCTAACTCAGCGACTACGATTTCTGTATCAGGCTCTGCGCCTAAAAGCGTTAACGGGACGCCTATATCGTTATTGAAGCTCTTGGGTGACTGGTGAATCCGAAAACGTGCCCCCAGCACGTGAGAGACGATCAGCCTGGTTGTTGTCTTGCCAACTGAACCTGTTATCGCAACAACTTTGAAATCACCCGATTGCCGGTATGCCCTGGCCAGATCACCCAGCGCCTTGATCGTATCGCTTACTACAAGTAAAGCTTTGCCAACAGGAATCTTGATCCCTGTGTGTTTGCTTACGACCGCACATACCGCGCCTTTGGCTAAAACATCCTCGACGTAGTCATGTCCATCGAAATGCTCCCCGACAATAGCGAAAAAGCAATCGCCGGCCTTTACCGTTCGTGAGTCGATAGTCACGCCGCTGAAAATCCCGCCTGCATCGTCAGCGTGAGGCCGGCTCCATCGAACCTCCGCACCCAGAACTTCCGCCACACTTTGAATCGACATCTCTTTCATTGCAGCTTCTCAAGACACTTCTCAACGACCTCCATGTCGCTAAAGTGTATTTTTTCTTTCCCGATTATCTGATACGTTTCGTGCCCTTTGCCCGCAATTAGCAACATGTCGTCTTTCTGCGCCTGACTTACTGCCAATCCGATAGCCTTTTCCCTGTCTGGCTCGACCGCCACCGCTGCCGAGTCCGGATGCTCGAAGCCGGTCATTATCTCCCTGATGATATCCTCGGGCTGTTCGGTGCGGGGATTATCACTGGTAACAACTACAAAGTCGGCCAGTTCCTCCGCGGCTCTTGCCATCCTCGGACGTTTCGTCCTGTCCCTGTCCCCGCCGCAGCCGAACACGACTCGCAGCTTGCCTTTGCACAGGGGCTTCAGCGCCGCTAAAACATTCTTCAGCGCATCGTCAGTATGAGCGTAATCGATCAACACCGAAAAATCACCCGCCCAATCCACCTTTTCCAGCCTGCCGGGAACCGCCTGGGAAGATGATAGTCCCGCCGCGATAGTGTCAGGCTCGATTCCCGCCGCTAAACACAATCCCGCCGCAGCCAGAGCATTGCTCACATTATATCGCCCGACCAATGGCAGTTTCACTTCGATCTTACGACCACGCGCCTCTAACGTAAAACGCGTGCCTCCCGCATCCATCGACGAAACATGAGCCACAACATCCGCCGGCTCGTCAATAGCATACCACATGATCGACGCATTCGTTGTCCCCGCCAGCGTTTTCGCCTCCGCCGACTGCTTGTTCAGCACAGCCGTAGCCTCCGGCGAAAGCCCTTCGAAGAGCCTCGCCTTGGCTCTGAGATACTCATCTTTGGTCCCGTGATAATCCAGATGATCGCCCGTCAGATTCGTGAACGCAGCCGCCTTGAAATCCACCCCTGCCAGGCGATTCTGGCTCAAAGCATGACTGCTCGCCTCGGCCACCATGTATTTCGCCCCGTTATCAACCATCTGCCGGCTCAGCTCCGCGACGATCAAATTGTCAGGCGTAGTAAGACTTGCTTCAATGCTCTGCCCCGAGCAGGTATCGTAGACGACCGTGCCTATAAGCCCGCACTTGTAGCCTGCAGCCTCGATACACGAGCGAACGAGAAACGCCACCGTTGTCTTGCCATTCGTGCCGGTTACCGCCAAATTTGTCAGTTGCGAAGATGGATAACCTCTGCTCGCCTGCGCCAGAACGCCCACCGCTTGGGTGCAATCTTCGACGCTTATCATCTCCACACCAGCTATCGGGTCGATACCCCGATCCGACTCGTGAACAACATATCCCGCCCCACGAGCAACCGCTTTGTCGATAAAGTCGTGGCCGTCCTGTGCCGTACCCGGTACCGCAATGAAAACATCCCCTTGCTCAACCCGCCGCGAGTCAACGCGAAGCCCCGGCCCACCCGCCGAAGAGACGATACTAACAAGCTGTTCGAACTTCATCCCTGAATCCCGATGTACCACAAATATAGTTAATACCCAATAACCGAGGTCGGACGCAACTAACT
>CAZYMD010000162.1:0-1873 GCA_964649005.1 uncultured Pirellulales bacterium | reverse complement strand
TGCTGATGTTGTTTGGTTGTAAGAAGAAAGAGCAGCCGAAAAGCCCCGATCAAGAGCCAGCAGTTTCCACAGCCGCCGAACAGGCTGATTCGGCCGAAGCTCCGGCCCAACAACCTACACAACCACAGCCCGCAGAACCGCAGGTCGCAGCCGAACGAGCCGAGCCCGCAAAGCCTGCCTCGCCAAAACAGACCGCCGAACAGGACCAGGAGGATCAGGCCGATTACTTCGCCGTTTTCATGGAAGGCAAAAAAGTCGGCCACTCCGTACAAACGCGCTTGGTCGCCGACAGCAAGGTTACGACTTCCGAAGAGGTCTCGATCACGATCACCCGCCTGGGCATACCCATCACGATCAACATGACCGAAACCAGCATCGAAACCACCGACGGCAAACCGCTCGGTTTCGAAGTGATCCAGGATCTCTCCGCGATGGTGAGCAAAACCAGCGGCGTCGTTGATCCTAACGGAACCGTCTACGTCACAACCAAATCTATGGGAGTCGAGCAGAAATCCACCATCCAGTGGCCCGAGGGCGCCGTCATGGCCGAAGGCTTGCGATTGCTCACCGAAAGCAAGGGTTCCGAGGAGGGAACAGAGTATACTGCAAAAGCATTTAGCGGCGGCATCCTCCAGGCTATGGATGCAAAGGTGCGATTTGGCCCTAAGGTAAGCGTTGACCTGCTCGGCCGGGTTGTCACTCTGCGTGAAGTCACAACCACGTACACAATGCCAATGGCGGGCGAAATGGCCAGTGTAGGCTATGTGGATGATGATCTGCGAGTCCAGAAATATACTATGCCCGTCGCCGGCATCAATGTCGAGATCCTCGCCTGCGCAAAGGAATTTGCCCTCGGTGAAAACGACGTGCTCGAACTGGTCAATAAAATGTTCCTCGACAGCCCCGTCGCGATAGAGAATCTCGAATCCGTCGAATCGATAACGTATCTACTCACGGCCACAGGCGACGATCCTATCGCTGCCGGGAACTTCCCCTCGAATGACAACCAACTCGCCAAAGATGCGCCTTCTGGTGGTGTCTTTCTTATGATTAAACCCGTCGCCGCCGCCCCAGGCGCGACTATTCCCTATACAGGTGCCGACGAATCACTGCTGCACGCTCTAAAGCCAACGCAATACCTGCAATGCGACGATCCCGCAATAGTCGAACTCGCCCGTCAGGCCGTAGGCAATACCAAAGACGCAGCCGCCGCGGCTAAGAAAATAGAAGCCTTCGTCGCAAAATACATGACCAGTGCCGACTTTTCCGTAGGCTACGCCTCAGCCTCCGAGGTCGCCGCCAGCAGGCAGGGCGATTGCAGCGAATTCGCCGTCCTGACCGCCGCCATGTGCCGCGCCGCCGGAATACCCGCCCAGGTCGTCGTCGGCGTTGCATACGTCGAAGACTTCGGTGGCATCCAGGGCTTCGGCGGACACGCCTGGGTCCAGGCCAACATCAACGGCAAATGGATCGGCCTCGACGCCGCCTTCAAAGGCAGTGGCAGGGGCGGCTACGACGCAGGCCACATCGCCCTCGCTACAGGCAATGGCGAACCCGCCGATTTCTTCAACCTCGCCACAACCCTCGGCCGATTCAAAATCACCAAGATCGTAGTAAAGAACAAATAAACGCCTATCGTGCACTTGTCATTGCGAGCCAACCGAAGGTCGGCGTGGCAATCTCATTACCCAGCATCCGAGATTATCATCCCGGTGCGCCGGGAT
This sequence comes from uncultured Pirellulales bacterium, assembly GCA_964649005.1. Lineage (GTDB taxonomy): Bacteria > Planctomycetota > Phycisphaerae > Sedimentisphaerales > Anaerobacaceae > CAZGMJ01. The sequence goes on along the minus strand of CAZYMD010000162.1, from coordinate 149 downwards.
CACTGCTAATATCGCGCACCCGTCATTACGCGCAATGAATTGTATGGTTTGCGCCGCGGCTCCCATTTTGTTGTCATCCCGAGCGTAGCGTAGCCCCTTTGTCATCTCTGAAAGCGTGCCGGATGTCAAGTCGGTTTGGTTCGCAATTT
>CAZYMD010000161.1:0-12059 GCA_964649005.1 uncultured Pirellulales bacterium | reverse complement strand
CGAAGGCATCCCAGGCTTCTTACCCCCATCGTACCAATACACCTTGACCGCAGGCCTCCAGTCATTGCCCGGATGGTCCCACTCGGCGGTTAGCCACTGCGGGCACGTATCGGTGCTGACAGGCGTGCCCTTAGCCTCGCACGTGGTCGGCAGCTTCAGGTCCAGCCCCCAATAGGCCATATCCATCATGTGGCTACCCATATCGCCAATCTGCCCGCTACCGAAATCCCAGTAAGGATTCCAGCCCAGACATCCCCCCTTCAAATATTCGGGATTAAACGGATGGTACGGCGAAGGACCAACCCAAAGGTCCCAGTCGAGATTAGATGGAACCGGTTTGACCTCAGGAAGGTAACTGCCCCCCTTGGGCATCCGGCTGCACCACACACGCGCCTCGCTGGGCGTGCCGATGGCTCCGCCGCGAATCAGTTCAACCATGCGCCGATAGTTATCAGAAGCGTGTATCTGCGTGCCCATCTGCGTGGCGATCTTGCCCTTGTTCTTCAGATATGTCTGCCTGACAAGGTGAGCCTCTTCGACTGAATTCGCCAGGGGCTTCTCGCTATAAACATGCTTGCCGCGATTCATCGCCCATACATTGACAAACGCATGCGTATGATCCGTCGTCGCACAGACAACAGCATCTATATCCTTTTGTTCCAGGCACTTGCGCCAATCGCGATACGTTTTCGCTCGCGGGTATTCCTTGGCCGCCCTGGCCAGATTCTGCTCATTCACATCGCACAAAGCCACGATATTCTCGCTCTTGACCCCCTGTATGTCCGCCCACCCACGACCGCCAACGCCTATGGCAGCTATGTTAAGCTTGTCATTGGGTGACTGACCCTTGAGAATTCCCGATTTAAGGACAATAAGACCCGCCCCAACTGCAGCACTTTGTTTGAGAAATGTACGACGTTTGATGCTGGAACTCATATAACACCTCCGTAGCAAACAATAACACCCCGGCCCCTGAACGCTCGACTATTACTATGCAGCAATCCATGCGAACAGGCTGGACAATTCACTGACTATACACTAACAACGCTTATTCAGCGCCGCCGTGGCCCAGTATATAAGCCTAACCATCTCTAATCCACGCTTTTTCTTTGATTCTTATGTGCTTTGACGCCCGCTCAACTTTCGTGTAGAATGCCGATGGTGGATGCGCGTGATCCGAAAGACGTACGTCTCGCCGATTGACGGCGACCTGGCTCAGAGCACGAACACGCGAAACATTGTAACGCCACGCTTATTATTTTTCATCGCCCCTTCCGGGCTTCGGGAATGACGACAATGAGACAACTTAATATTAAAGATATACGACCACTGATAAGCCTGTCAATCCAGGAGGATCTCGGAGATGGTGACATTACAACCGAGCTTCTGCACAATGACAGCACAACAACCAAGGCGCATATTGTCTCGCGGGAGGAGATTATCGTCTGCGGAATACCGGTCGCTGAGGAGATACTCAGAAGCTACAGCGAAAAACTGAAACTGAAGGTATCGATTGGTGACGGCCAGCCAGCCCACGTGGGTTCCAGGCTTGCCACAATCGAAGGGCCCATGTCCGCCATGCTCAGCGCCGAAAGGGTCGTGCTTAACTTCCTCCAGAGGCTTAGTGGAATCGCCTCCACCACGAACAAGTACGTCCGCGCCATAACAGGCACAAAGTCAAAAATCTACGATACGAGAAAAACCCTGCCGGGCTGGCGATTGCTCGAAAAATACGCCGTCCGCTGCGGCGGAGGCCACAACCATCGCATGGGACTCTACGATGGCATCCTGATCAAGGACAACCATCTCGCACAGCTTGGCCAGAACTTCCAGAATAAGCTCCGTAAGATTATCGAAGAGGCACGCACGAAGAAAGGCATCAAGTTCGTGGCCGTTGAGGTGGACCATGTCGACGATCAGCTTAACTACGTCCTCCAGATACCAGGCATCGACATCGTACTTCTCGACAACATGGGCCAGTGGCAGCTAAAGCATGCTATCGAGATGAGAAACGGGATGTGTGGTAAATCCAAAAAGCCGTTGCTCGAAGCCTCAGGCAACATTACTCTGGACAATGTCTCCGCCATTGCCCAATGCGGCGTCGAACGAATCGCTGTAGGCGCAGTCACACACTCGGCCAAGGCCGTGGACATTGGACTCGACAGGTAACAGCTCATGCTGAAAACCGATTCCCTGGATCCGGACAGTATAAGTGCAGGCCTCAGAACCAAACACATCGGCAGAAAGGTCCTCGTCTATAACAGCACGTCCAGCACCAATGATGTCACCGCCGAATACGCAAAGAACCCATCCAACGATGGCCTCGCCGTTTTCGCTGAAGAACAGACCGCCGGTAGAGGCCGCACAGGTAGTCGGTGGATCGCCGCCGCTGGAGACAGCATCCTATGTTCAGTCCTGCTGACCGAGTGCGGCCTGAGCGCCGATTTGCTCTCGCTCACCTGCGCCGTCGCCATCGCTGAAACCATTGGACAACCGGCGCGCATCAAATGGCCCAACGATATACTCATTGGCGGCAGGAAGGTTGCCGGAATTCTTCTTGAGGCCAAACCTGTCCCGCATGGTACAGCTCACATCATAGGCATAGGAATTAATTGTCATCAGGCGGAAACATCTTTTCCGCCGGAATTGCAAAAAATCGCAACAAGTATCGACATCGAAAATGGCTCGCGATGCGACCGTATTTCATTATCGAGAAGGTTGTTGGCATCAATAGACAATTGGCTTGATATCGCATCATACGATGGTGACAAAGTAATATGCAGATGGAAGCAACTGAGCATCCAGTTAGGCCATAGAGTCACCCTAACCTACAACGGACGGAGATTTACAGGACATTGCATCGGATTGGACCCGCAGAATGGCTTGATACTACGCCTCGATACCGGTGGTGTTAGAATCTTCAGCGCAACCCACGCATCTATAGTCAGATAAATCTCTTACGACAACAATCAGCCTCCGAACGAAGTCCACTATCCGGCCAGTCATAATTCGATTATGACGGATGAAAGTTGACGATTCAGAGAGTCTGTGATACTCTGGCGCTGTAGATCTATTGTCAGGCTATGGCATGGAAGGTGGTTAGCTACTAACAGTGATCTTTACAGGAGGTCGGATATGAGCGGTCTTTTCGGGGTGGTCTCAAAGGGCAATTGCGCTGAGACGTTGTTTTACGGCACTGATTATCATTCACATCTCGGCACCGAATATGGGGGATTAGCCGTCCTTGGCGACGAGTTCAGCCGCCAGATACACGATCTGAGGCAGAGCCAGTTCAAATCGAAATTCTTCGAAGACTACGAACGAATGACCGGCAACAAGGGAATAGGAGTGATAAGTGCATCTGAAGAGCAGCCTATCTATCTCAATTCGCGATTCGGGCCGTTCTGCCTGGCGACGAACGGGATTATCGAGAACGCCGAGGAGCTTGCAGCCGGACTTCTTGACAAGGGAATATCGTTCAGCGAGGTCAGTCGCAAGGGTGTCAACGCAACTGAACTGATTGCGAAAATAATAAACCAGGGCAGCGATCTTGTTGATGGCATCGAAAAGATGTTCCGGCGAATTAAAGGCTCTTGCTCGCTGCTGCTTCTGAATCGTGCGGGCATCTATGCGGCCAGAGACAGATTCGGCTACACCCCCCTGGTAGTGGGTAAGAGCAGAAAGGACTGGGCGGTAACAACCGAGACGAACGCGTTTCCTAATCTCGACTTTGAAGTTGTCAAGTATCTCGAACCAGGCGAAATCATGCAGATCAATGAGGATGGGGTTGTCCAGCGACGACCGGGCAAAAGCAATACGAGCCAGACATGTGCGTTCCTTTGGATATATACTGGCTTTCCAGCCTCAAATTACGATGGGATAAATGCTGAGATCGTGCGTGAGCGGTGCGGGCGTCACCTCGCCAGATATGACAAAGACATCAATATCGATGTGGTCTCAGGCGTCCCAGATTCGGGCTTTGCTCACGGGCTGGGCTATGCTATGGAATCGGGCAAGCCCTTTCGTCGGCCTCTGGTCAAATATACCCCTGGGTACGGGCGCAGCTACATTCCTCCATCACAGGACAGGCGAGACCTGATTGCGAAGATGAAGCTGATTCCGATCAGAGAAGTTATCGATGGGAACAGCATTGTCGTGTGTGAAGATTCGATTGTACGCGGAACACAGCTTAAAAACTTCACAGTAAAGAAGCTGTGGGATTGCGGAGCTAAAGAAATCCACGTGAGGCCTGCGTGCCCGCCCTTGATGTTCCCGTGCCGCTTCAATCTCTCGACCCGCTCGATTGACGAGCTGGCAGCGCGCAAGGCGATCCGAAGCATCGAGGGACATGACGTTATAGACGTCTCGGAATACATAGATCACAGGTCTGTCGGATACAAACGGATGGTGGAGTGGATTGCCAAAGATTTGGGCGTTACGTCACTGCGTTATCAGACCGTGGACGATATGGTCGATGCAATAGGCCTGCCTAAAGAGAAGCTTTGCCTCTATTGCTGGACGGGAAAGTGTCCCAGGTCCGCTTGTCAGATGGGGCCGATCGATATCATGGAAAACAAAGGCAAGAAGAAAGTCGACCATCTGGAGAAAACGCAGAAGAAGCTGTGGTGAGCTGCCGGAGCGTGCACTTGGGCAACCGGAGTAGGTGTAGGATTGTATCCAAGTCACGAATTTTTACCGATTTTCAGCAAAATAATTGCTGGTCATGCAGCATGTGACAACAGACTTACATCCAGTCTGTTATTAGCCGGGCTGAAAACTCAATCGGAAATGTTTTTTTCAGGATGACGGCGAAGCGCATATGAAGAAGGCAAGGAATGCCAAGTCAAGGCCGGTTAGGGACTTCCTCAGACTGGCCCGAGCTGACGATTTATTGTCGCGGGCCGGGACAGTTATGATGCGGAGCAGTCCGAAGGCAACAATTTGGACAGCCGGCATTGCCTCATCAGGCTATCTGTCGAACTGGTTGGGTCTGCCCGGTCTCAATTGGATTCAGGCGATAACTGCCCCGCTGGTCGTGGGTGGCGGTCTGCTCGGAGCAGGAGCCGGGATGAAATACATACCGAAGATACTCTCAGGCAGGCTCACGAACGTCGCTGAGGCAAACGACCTGAATCTCATGGAGGATTACCGCAAGAGTCAGGCCGCCGAGCACCTCGCTGTGTTGTGGGATAAGGTGTTTTGGTATGAGTCGGATCTTAGATATACCGACAGCGAAAGGCGGGCTGAACGTGAACAGATAAGTGAGGACATGGCTTATGTGAAAGACCAGATCGAAAACTGGGATAAAAACATCCTTCAGCGCCTGGGAGTAGAAAGCGACAGTGACATTAACGATTTGGCGATGGCTGTTATGGCCGAGAGGCCGTTAAGCCTGGAGTTGGAGAAATCGAAGGAAGGATTCATCATCTCGTCGTTGTATGCCTTAAGGCATGCTCTGCCGCAGTCGACCGAGGCGCACCAAATAGGCTTTCGCCTGAATCTTTATGAAGACCTCTGCGACGGAGCATATTTCGACCGCAACGATGTAAAGCTGTTCGAACAGTATATGGCTAATGTCACTATAGCCGACATCAGGAGACAGGTCCACTTCGGCAGGCTCGACGGCCTCAAACAGCTACCGCGTAGAACTTCTGGAATGTTTTGGCACTTTCTCGTAACGCGGAAGATAGCCACCGGCGTTGGAAGAGTTGTGCAGTGCCTTAATGCAAAGTATCAAACGGATATCTTCAATTCGCAATCCCTTCTATGGCCAGGCGAGGAGGATGCAGCATGGCTGCAAAGTTTCCCTGACGCTCGGGAAGACGTCCTGGCCTTGCGAAAATCAATCATAAAGGGAGTCCTTGGACGCGATTGGGACAATGCGGTTGAAGTACTGGATAGAATATTTTTACCCTGTTTCGAGTTTGCCACCGATCTTCGTGCGAGGTTCGATCCGGAGTATTGTGACGGGAGTCTCAACCGTTTCGATGAGGATACGAAAAGCCAGATTTGCAACAGCCTCTCAGATGACCTGCAAAGCCATGGCTATTGCCGCAAAGAGACTAAAAATGCGAGAGCCTCCGCAGAAAAAATAGCCAGGGAAGTATCTGTTCTCCTCGAATACTTGAAAACAACGAAATACAGTTGGCTGCTCGATGACAGAGCGGCCCTGAGAGCGGTAAAAATCGCGTTTCACACAGACAAGGGAGGCATGAAGAAAGCACTTCTAAGTCGGCGGCCTGCCGCTGACGGATCGCTCATAGATCAACAGATTGAAGACGCAATTGCCCATAAGGGAGTCTACACAGATCGTCTTGTCAGCTTACGACTGCACCACCAGTTGACCATATTGCAGTTGACCGGCTACAAAGACCTGGCAATGAAACTGGCCTACGAAGCATGAAATCCCGCTAATCTTCTGCAAACAGCATCATGCGGCCCGGATGAAAGTTTCCAGCTAAAAATCCACCAACCAGGACCGAGCACTTCATAGCTGGCTAATAATGCAATTCACCTAAGATATATCGCCTCATAAGCTATGAATCCATATTCCTGGCGAATATTCAGCAAAAACACTGTAACTAAATGCACGCTGAAACGTCATATATAGTATATGGAAGGTTTGTTGTAGCAGTAGGACTACCCACAGGGCGTGATAAGTTAATTGTCCCCTGAAAAAGTGGCAGGATTCGTAAAGAACCATCGTTTCGGCCGTCAAACGTACAATATCTGCTGTTATTAGCCTCGTTTTATGTAATTCATGGGGCTGCTCGAAATTGGCAGCCGTTCTCTCGGAAAGGGATGAAAATGAAAAGGACAACCATTGCTGTTTTAATCCTCGTTATATTTCTGGCCGGAGAGCCTTTGGCAAAAGCGGAAAACCTTTATGTTCCAGACGATTACGAGACCATTCAGCAGGCAATCATGGCGTCGAATGACGGGGATACAGTTATCATCGAAGAGGGTATATACTTCGAACTCATCAATTTCATGGGGAAAAACATCACCGTCACCAGTGAAGACCCGGACGATTCCGGAGTAGTCTCTGATACTATCATCAACGGTGACGATGACGGCACAGTCGTAACGTTCAATAGCGGCGAGGGCCGAGGCGCAGTTCTAATCGGCCTCACAATCAGCGGCGGTTACGGCACCTATAACACCGCCGTACCGGACGCACAGAGTATATACTGGGGAGCAGGAATCTATTGCGTGAACTCATCTCCAACGATAAAAAAGTGTATCATCGCTGACAATCACGGACCTCTTGTTTTAGATGGGAACATAGCCATAGGCTATGGCGGCGGCGTCGCATGCCTGATGTCCAATGCCCTTATCACCGAGAACATCATAATCGGCAACACGACCTACGCAGGTGGTGCGATAATGACTTATCTCGATACCAGTATGATCAGCAACAATCTGATATATGGCAACTCCGCCCTCGTTGGCGGTGGCGCCGTCATACTCGGCGGAAAACTTGTAAACAATACGATCATGGACAATGATGTCGATGTGCCTGGTTTTGGCATGGGAGCATACGGTGGCAATGTTTACGCTGCATATGGCCCCGATTACGGCGAGACTCTTGTGTCGAATAACATCATCTGCAACGCAACCAGCGGAGGCGGAGTATTCTTCGAGGGTTCTGAGGGGTATTCCTTTGCATACAATGATGTGTGGGGAAATATGCCGGGCAACTACGCTACCGTAAATACAAGCACGGGGCAGGTATCCTACGATGGATTGTCCGACAGGACCGGATTCAACGGAAACATATCTGCTGATCCGCTTCTGGTTGATCACACCGACGAAGACTTCCATCTGCTGGTTGATTCTCCATGCATAAACGCGGGCGATCCAATCTATACAGCGGCCCCTGACGAAGTAGACATTGACGGTGAACCTCGCATCTACGGCAGCAGAGTCGATATAGGCGCCGATGAGTACATGGGGTACTTAAAACCGACAGCAAATGCAGGACCGGACCAACACGTGGACAAACCTGAGTTGATTACTCTTGACGGCAGCGGCTCATACTTCTACGACCCTTGTGGCTCAACCTATTTCTACTGGACCCAGGTGGAAGGAGACACCGTCACGCTGAGCGACCGATCCGCAATGAATCCTACATTCATCCCGGAATCATTCGGTGAATACGTGTTCGAACTGGAAGTTGATGACGGAACTTTCGACAGCGAACCGGACCAGGTCCGGATCGTTATCAGCAACCGCCCGCCTGTAGCCGACGCAGGGCCGGACCAATCCATGAGTGCTATTCCAGTTCTTATAACCCTGGACGGCTCCGCTTCATACGATCCCGGCGATGATGCTATGACATATCGATGGGAGCAGACGAGCGGACCGGCGGTCGAGCTGAGTGATGCAAATAGTATTGAACCGAACTTCGTTCCCGTGGAAATGGGGATTTACGTCTTTGAACTTGTCGTCAACGATGGCATAAACGACAGCCCCGGCGATACGGTTGGAATCGTTATAGGTAATCGTGCGCCCGTAGCCAACGCCGGCCGCCCACGATATGCCGCACAAGACCCGGTAAGCCTTGACGGAACCGCGTCGTTCGACCGTGATGGCTATGGAACACTGAGCTATCAGTGGACACAGGTAGATGGGCCGCCTCTCAACATTGCCCATCAAAGTACCGCAAGACCCACCATCAGCGGATTCATTCAGACTACTTCGATTCAGCGATGTGTCTTCGAACTCATTGTCAGCGACGGTGATATGGAAAGCAAGCCGGACACTGTAGAGGTCATTATCGTGCCAAGGTTTGCCGACAGACACTTTATTTTGATGAATCCCCCGTTCGATCCGGACAAGCCGACCATCGTGGCTTTTGGGGGTGGTGACTGTGTCACCGGTGGATCCCTGTCGTTTCCTTCCCCGTCCGATTGGTACGAGAACGCAAACTTTCTGACCGTTAGCAGTTATGGATCGCCATACGAGTTGTGGGCTGATGTGCTGATTGCCTATCTTTCAAGCGTGGCTCCTGATTACACACAACCGATCCAAACCATTGGTTTCAGTACAGGCCCCATGCCGGCTATTGATGTGGCTATCCGAATCAACAAGGTATATGCCGATGCCCGCTTTGCGGTTAATCGTGTCTCATTGCTGGATGCGGCCTGCCGCGAGTACGATAATGACATCAAGGAATTCCTCGCCAGCAGCGTGGATGGAGAACAATGCTGGATAGATAATTACTACGCCACTATGGGCAAGTATTATCCGGGTGTGCTGAATATCAGATTCCCGTCTCCGGCCGCTCACAGCACACCGCCAAGCTGGTTCATATCTTCACCGAGCCCATCAACCTGGCCCAATGGCGATCTGTATAATAACGGCGTCACCGCAGGCTTCTATCTTTCAGTAGTAGGACCGGGCAGGAATCTCAGACTGGCCGCCGATACGAGCAGTTATTACTTCGAGTGGAACAGTCAAAACAACTTCCTCCAGCTTTATAACGAGCAGTTTTATCCGGGACGACTGCCCCAGGCAGTCATGCTCACAGGACCTGAGGACGGCGCTGTCGTAGATCCAAACGGAGCACTTCTGACCTGCGAACCGAGCGCAAACGTTGTAGGTTATCAACTCCTCTTCGGCCCCACTCCCCAACGAATGAGCTACATAGTCTCCGATACGCCGAACCCACCAGATAACGTCATTACAGTGTTCCCATTCGAAACAACGTACTGGACAGTCAAGGTCCGCGACCAGTATGGCTCCACGATTTTCGCTGATCCGATCTGCCTCCACGCAGAGACCACAACGGAACTACCCATCGAGAATCTAACGACGGGACACAAGTATGGCTCCATTCAGATGGCGATAGATGCTGCTGTTTCTGGTGATGAAATCGTAGTTGCACCAGGGCTGTATCAATATCAGGAAAACATGAATTTCAGGGGCAAAAATCTCATCGTAAGATCGAGCAATCCGAACGATCCCGCTGTTGTAAGAACAACCATCATTAACGGTGGCGGGCACTGCCCAGTGGCGACATTCTCCGGAGGCGAAGATGAAAGCTGTATCCTCGCTGGATTCACGATTTGCCGCGGAAGCACCGGTATCTATTGTTATGAAGCTTCTCCGAAGATTCTCAACTGTAACATCATCAATAACGACGCGAATGGGATTGAGCTGCACAAAGGCAGCAATGCCCGAATTGACAACTGCACTATAGCCTGTAATGGCGCATCCGGCATCCAGATGGTGATGTATATGGAAGGCCGCATAGTATACTACAATTATCCGCATATCACCGACTCGGTAATTGCGTCAAACGGCCGGGATGGAATCTCCAGTGGCGCTCCAACGATCAGGAATTGCACCATAGTCGCCAATCAGAGGTATGGCTTCCGCAGCAGCACTCCTAAACCGTCCTCGATTGTCAACTCAATCATATACAATAACGGCCCAAATCCTGTAGATGCTCAGATAGCTTGTAGTCGGGTCACAGTTAGCTACAGCGATATCCAGGGTTCGTATTCGGGCCAGGGAAATATCGATGCCGAGCCGTTGTTCATTACGCTCGGACATTGGTCCGACAGCAACGATCCCAATGTCGGTCCCGTCTGGATTGACGGTGATTATCACGTCCACGCAGGATCGGCCTGTATCGACACAGGTGATCCCAATCTGATCCTGTTACTGGAAGAAACCGATATTGAAGGCAACGCACGTCTAACCGGTACAGCGGTTGACATGGGCGCCTTCGAAATTCAGACTCAGGCTTTGATAGAGTTGAGTCAGGATAAATTCGATTTCGAAACAAAGGTAGGCATGAATCCTGATGACCAGTTGCTCATAATCACAAACGCAGGCGAAGGAATCCTCGACTGGCAGACTACTTTTGACGCCAATTGGCTTGAAGTAACTCCTGTATCATCAATTGGCTCCGGCAGTAATGTTTGGCTCAAAATCAAATCAGACAGCCTCGTCGCCGGTATGTATACTTGCGATGTCTCATTTTCAGATCCCGGCGCTGCGAATAGTCCGCGAATTGTTCAGGTAAACCTGGTGGTGCACGGGCACTGTTTCCCCAATACTCCGGAATACGCACAGCAGTATGCCGACTTTATGGCCTATCTCGCACATGGCGCCGACCCAGGCTGCTGGTGTGCATCACCATTTGATAGCACGCACTATCAATGCGATGGTGACACCGACGGCAAACTGCACCCTTATGCTCTAAATCGTGTCTACGCAAATGACCTGGCGATGATTATTAAGAACTGGAGACGGACCATCGAAACAGCCGATCCGTGCGCGGATATCGATCATAAGGCACAGAAATTCTCCGGCTTCCGGGTTTTCATCGGTGATCTGAACGTGCTTATTGCCAACTGGAAGAAGACCGATCAACAGCTTCCGGGCGATTGTCCCCGACCTGACATGCGGTAGAGGTATCGGTTGTGAATAGATAGCGGCACGCGCAGGCATTATATTTGCGAAGAAGCCGTCGGTCGTAATACCAGGTTAGTGATATTGGAAACCGCATCCTTGAAGTAGGGATCGGAACTCATTTTCTTCCATTCCGGGTGCTGACGGAACTTGTCCCAGGCGACCTTTTGGGCGTCTGTGTCGTCAAAGCCCACCATATAGGTGAGGTTCGGCATCTTGCCTCCAATAATGGATTCGCCAAAAAAGACGGGATTAAGTCCGGTCTGCCTGAATAGCGCAATCTCGCCCGCTTCGTCGAACATCTCGATCTTGCGCTTGGCCATGGTTGTATTGTGGCTTTCGTATATTCGCAACTGGAACACGCGGGAATCCTTTTTAGACGGAACTTCAACTTTGGGGCACCGATCGAATGCCAATAGCAACGCACTCTGCAGTCGCTTGTAGGCTGGCTTATTCTTTGGGCTATTGAGAACAGCCTTGCCCGCCTGCTGGTATTCCTGATCCGCCAACATTATAGTATTGGTAGTAAATACCGATTCAAGCGAGTTGTGTGGGATAAGCACCCAAAGATCTTGGTTCTCATTGTCGGCCATTTTGAATACACCCACAGGACCGATGCCAAGCCGTCCGAGGGC
>CAZYMD010000160.1:0-12081 GCA_964649005.1 uncultured Pirellulales bacterium | reverse complement strand
GCATCAATAAGCCCGTAGGCACAGGCCTCTGCAGCGGTCATATACCTGTCTCTCTCCGTTTCAGCCTGAATTTTCTCCACAGGCTGGCCTGTATGCTTGGAAAGGACCTCATTTATCATTATCTTGGCCTTGAGTATCTCCTCGGCCTGTATTTTGATGTCCGCTGCCTGTCCCGTTACGCCGCCCCATGGCTGATGCAGCATAACCTTGGCGTGAGGTAGGGCGTGTCGGTGCCCCTTCGAGCCTGCTGCTAAGATAATCGCCGCGCCCGACTGAGCCCTACCGATGCAATACGTTGCCACCGGAGACCCGATGTAGCGCATCGTATCGTATATAGCCATTGTGTCGTCGACGCTGCCGCCGGGCGAGTTTATATAAAGGCTGATTTCGCTGCTGCGCTTGAGGTTGTCGAGGTAGAGCATCTTCATGATAACCTCGGTCGCCCGCGCGTAGTTTATCTCGCCGATCAGAAAGACAATACGATTGTCCAGCAGCATGTCATCAAGAGACATCTGCCGAAACCGCTGGTACTGACCCGCAGCGCCGCCGTACTGATTATAATGCTCCATGTTCCTGCCCAATTTCACTGAGGGACGCTCAATAGACATCAGCTACTTCCTTATGACTAAACAACCTGTCCTGTGCTTCGCTCCACTTACCATACCCCAACTGTGGCGAACTCACAGTTCATTATCGGGTATTTTCAATCGTCGGTTTTCTTTTTACTTGCTGTAGTACCCTTCTTGGCCTGTTTCTTCTTGGTCTTTGTTTCCTTCTTATTCGCCTGTTTCTTGGCTTTAGGCTCTTTAACAGCCTTTTTCTCGGGCTCTACTTCCTTAATTTCTGCCGATTCGAGCAGTTTGGCTACACACTTATCGGTTCGTACTTCCAATCGGAACTGGCCCAGCGACTCGTTGCGCTCCATCTGCTCTCTCATTCTCTCGGGCCGCTGGCCTTGCTGAATGGCCAACTGGGCTATGTGTCCGTTGATCTCCTCGTCGCTAACCTCGATACCCAACTGCTCGGCGACTTTGTCCATGATGAAGAACGTCTTGAGCTGGTCCTTTGCCTGCTCCTCGCTGCTGGCGCGCAACTGCTCCATCTGCTCTTCGATCTGCTCTCGAGACAGGCCCCGCATAATCAGATTGCTGAACTGCCTTTGCAGAACCGTGCTTGCCTGATCCGCCACCACGCTCAGAGGCATATCGAAATCGGTGCTGTCCAGCAGATACTTGTAGATTTGTTCGGCCATTTCGGATCGTGACTGCCGTTCGATCTGGCCGCTTAGTCGATCCCGCATCCTTTCCCGCAATTCCTCCTCGCTCTCGACACCGATTCTCTCGAACATATTCTTGTCCAGGTCGGCCGGCTTTAGCCACTTGATATCCTTGATCTCCATCTCGACATCGACTTTCCTGCCGCGATACTCCTCCTTGAAGAACGTCTTGGGAACTTCCACAGCAGTTGTCTTTGTCTCGCCCGCTTTCACCCCGATAAGCAGCTCATCGAGATTTTCGACCGGGATCGACGCCACAAATCCGTTGTGTCGAACGTAGATATCCGTATCGTCGAACTTCTCCCGCATCGGCTCCTGTGCTTCCACAGCTTCCTCTTCGCCCTTGTCTTTGCCGGCCTTATCGTTGGCTTTGGCCTCAGCTTTATCTTCGGCCTTGTTCTCTTCCTCGACCTTGCCCTCGACCTTGATCACAACGTCCGCCACGACCCGGTCCTCCAGCTCTGCCCCCTCCTTCTCATCTCGAGGCGTCCACATCCCGGAGAGCTTCTGCAACTGCTCGATCTCCCTGTCGATCTGATCGTCGGTAACTTCTAACTTAGTCCGCTTGACCGCGATCCCCTCGAGTCCAGGCAAATCGAATTCCGGCCTGACTTCAACCTCGAACTCGAACGTTAGTGGTCCTTCCTCAGGCAGTTCGATCTTCTCGAAATCGACGTCGGGCTCGCCCAGAGTGTCCAGCTTGTTTTCCTTGATGGCCGAATCGCTCGCATCGATCAACAGCTTCAGCTTAACCTGTTCGCTCGTCTCCTTGCCGAATCTCTTCTCCAACAGCCGCCGCGGAGCCCGCCCCTTACGAAATCCCGGCACAATCGCGTCCTTCCGCAACTCATTGTACTGCTTGTCGATTGCCTCGCTGATCGACTCGGCCGGTATCTCCACGATAATCTTTTTCTTGCACGGCCCGGCTTCTTCGATTGTTACGATATTCTTCGATGCAGTAGCCTCTTCCGCTTCGACGGCTTCCGTATTCTCATCCGCCTCGACAGCCTCGGTTTTCTCCACCTCGGTGGACTTCTCATCACTGCTCATTACTTCGTCCTTTTCTTCTGCGGCCATCTTGATGCTCCTGTTCTTGTAAAACCTTATGCCGAAGAATGGGTGGCTCGCGCCGACTCAATCTACAGCCCCATGACGACAAATAAAAAAGGCTTCAGGGAAAAACGCTTCCCTTAGCCGGCTAATCGCTTCTCAATCCTGCAAACAGCAGGACCTGAACGCAACGGCGACCAATGCCAAGACTAACACTTAGCCGGTAACTCGCCGAAACTATGTGGGCTCCCGGATGCGAAAAACAGCCCCAGGCCCCATCCTTGGGCAATAATCTAAAAAAGCGGGCGATGAGATTTGAACTCACGACATTCACGTTGGCAACGTGACGCTCTACCGCTGAGCTACGCCCGCGTATAACAGCACTATAGTATAGAACCTCATTTTTCTCCCTGCAAGTGCTTTTTTCTCAAAAAATGCGTGTTGATGATTGGATTCCTGCAAGGTCTTGCCTCAGAATCGTGAAGTTATGATCGTATGCATCTATCCACGCATCACTTTCGGCTGAAAATGTTAGGATCGAGCATGCCATAATGGGTGAAGGTCGCTTTCATACTGAGGTTGATGGCCATCCATATTGTGATAGCAGTACCTGAGAAGATAGAGATCATGATGGCAATTTGATACTTTATGGCTGTCATTGGATTGGCTCCTCCCAGGATGACGCCTGTCATCATACCCGGCAGGGAAACGAGCCCTATCGTGGCCATGGTCGCTACAGTGGGGGTTAGTGCGGCCCTGCACGCATCTCGCATGAAGGGTCTCGTAGCCTCGTGAAGCCTGGCCCCCTGTGCCAAACAGTGCAAAAAGACCTTCTCGCGGTCCCGGATCGATTCATAGAAGCCGCGAATTGCGATTATGTCCGCCCGTAGGCAATTGCCTAAAATCATTCCACCGATAGGAATAGCATACTGTGCGTCCATAAGATTGGGGCGTCTGAGAATCAGGCCCAGAAAGACCAGCAGGGGGATGGCAGTCCCGACGATCAGCGAGCCGAACATCGGCAGATAGAACCGTCGCAGTCGCAGCCCACAGCCGCGTGCGATGGAAACATCCGCCACCGCGATCATCACCAACAACCACGCCGTATTAAGATAAACGCTGTTACGCTCAAAAATAAACTGCAAATAGAGCCCGACCAACAGCAATTGCACCGTCATTCGGACTACCGAGATCAAAGTCGTCCCGATCAGATCGATGCGATACCAAAGCATAATCGCCAGCGGGAATATCAGCAGCACATACCCCGCAGCAAGCTCCCACAGTCCGATGTCTAAGGCGTTCATTGCAGTTTGCCCTCCGAAGCTCGGTTTGGCATTTTGATGATACGGTCGGCAAAGCCCAATGCGTTGCGCTCATGACTGACAGCCAGCACAGTCAAATCCGAGCGGGATTGAAAATAGTCAACGATCGCCTCGCAGTTACTCTGATCCAGCGCCGAGGTGATTTCATCCAGCAAAAATATCTTGCGGTCGAGCAAAATTGCCGAGATCAGGGCAAAACGCTGTTTTTCCCCGCCCGAAAGAGCCGAAACGTTCTTTTCGAGCAGGTCCGCTTCGAGCCCGAAACGCTTCATCAGTTCCGGCACTTTATTGAGATTCCCTTTAAGAACGACATTGGCATGGTACTCGAATGGTCTGGTCAGCACGCCTTTGGCTGGTCCGGTCCCTAATTCAGGCTCCTGACCAACGTATGCTATCTTAGTTCTAATGCCCCAGACACTATGTGCATCCAGCGGCTCTTCTTCTATGCGTATCGTGCCACTCGCGGGGACCGCGAAACCGAGAATTGCTCGCAAGGCAGTTGATTTGCCGCAACCCGAATCTCCTGTGAGCACCACTTTCTCGCCTCGCTTTATACACAGACCGAACGCGCTAAGAACGGTCTTGCCGTCATAAGCAACCGTCAGATCGTTGATTTCAATAGCGTGCGATGCCTGCACTATCAAGCCACCATATCCTGTTGTACACTCAAATGGTGATTCATATCGACAACCATAGTCGATAAACGCGATTAGTCAATATCCACACCGTGTTGTTTTCCCGGTTGCTCTGTCACAAGCTACCTTTTACTTGTCAACCGATCACAACCGCCGTCCGTCTTGGACAGTGAAAACCTATGATCTTGCAGTATAATGGGGGCAATCTGAATAGGAGTTTGGAATGAATAGCAAAAGCTTTGCCGTTGTCTGTATTCTGGTCCTGTCGCTGACAATTACCGCCCATACTACTCAGGATACCCGGCCGGTCAAACGAGAGAAGATCGATGAGCTAATAAACGAGTTCTCTGGGCAGAGTTGGAAACAGGCTGTTGATGCTATTGTTGAGATTGGCCAGCCCGCCGTGGGACCTCTAATTGAAGTTTTGCGAAACGAGACAATTTCGCCTTGGTCAATACACGCACGAGCTATTGAGTCTCTGAGCAGGATAGGCACGCCACGCGCAGTCGATGCGGTTGTTGAAGCGCTTGACAAAAAAAGACTGAATAAATACGTCCGAGGTTTGGCTGCTGTTGCTCTTGGCAATCACGATTCAGACCAGGCCGTGCAGGCGCTTATCCACGCTCTGAAAGACCCGGATCAGTTCGTAAGGTGGAAGGCCGTTCAGTCCCTTAACAAACCGAACCGGCCGGATGCCGCAGATGCCCTGATCCTGACTCTCAAGGACAAAGACCAATACGTTCGAGCCGCCGCAGTTAAGTCATTGAGCCAAAAAGGAGGTGGCAACGCCCCTGATGCTCTGATCGGTTGTCTGGCCGATGAACACTGGCTGGTTCGTTTCAACGCGAGAACCGCTCTTGGTGATATGGGCGAACCGGCGGCCAGGCCACTTATCGCCGCCTTGAACAACAGTAATAACCACCTCCGATGGCAGGTAGCATGGACCCTTGGTAAGCTCGAAGTGGCCGATGCCATCGAGCCGCTGGCTGAACTCTTGAGCGATCCTGATTGGATGGTTCGACATCAGGCCGCCGTGTCTCTGACAAAAATCAAATCAGATCGAACAGTTGAGCTTTTAACTGAAATCTCCAAAGGTGGAAGCGCCAATGCCCGCACCTTGGCGGTATGGGCGATTGAGAGAATCCAGAATCCTAACGTGACCGGTCCTGATGGAATGCCGGGCGAACAATACAAGCATTCAGTCCCGCGAAAGGCGGAGACTCTCCTGTGCGACTGCAATTCCCAGCCTTCTCTGCCTGCGGTGCTCGACTCGATGCCCACACTTCCTTCGCCATGCATCACGTCTGAAGGCGTGGAGATACTAATCCTTATAAAAGAAGGGAAGTATTCGCTTGTTCCTGTGACTATTGAAAATGGTAAACCACTCAACTACAAAGAGCGGCAGTGGGGCAAGGGCCGACAGCTTGCTGTTGACTCAGAGGATTTTCCCACGCTGGCCGCAACCGGTCTACACTCCGAAGAGCAGCTAAACCAGACTATGACCATTACTGATCGTTCCATCGTAGAAATAACCGAGCTTGGCCGTCCGGAGCGATCTTCCGGAGCTGGCTTTATGGCCGTAGACGAAGACATCATCTCTGTCCTCAAAGGCGACAACAAGCTGGCACGTACCTTGGGCCTGACACATCTACAAATGGTTGTTCCTCTTTTTCACATGTGGAATCTTATGTTCGAAGGCGACAGACGAAATCTGCGCAAATATACCGAATTCATCATGTATAACCACAGGAAAGTCGAATTCACATCCGAAGGTAGCAAAGGTTGGCAGGAATCTATATTTGATGATGAAGTTCTCGGAAAATATCAGCTTACAGCATCAAGAGGATTGAGCAGCAAGGAGATGTCTTTCCTGCACAGGAAGTACTCACATCTTAGCGGCGAACAAATGGCGGAATTCGTCAAGAAACTCTCGCATATCAACACCGGCGAAATGGTTCCGTACTACATCATGCGATACGGTTTCTATGAAGGTCATACCGAATACAGAGCAGATCCTGTCGCTATCGCATTCATCTTTGGCCTCAGAACATTGGAGCAAATCGAAGCTGCATTCGAAGGTGGACTTTACGAGGCTCTTACCAAACACTTCATAAAAGAGAAAGCAGGGCGGTAAGATTTTGGAAGCCTATTTATATTGGCGGCAACCGCCTAAGTTATCTCGCCACCCGACAGATCATCGGACGCCGTAGCCGTATCGGCTTTTTCCCCACAGGTCAACCATATAGAGCATTGCGAACGTATCAGCTTGGACTACAAAAGCTGTATTTCCTGTCCAATCTTGATATACTTACCCAGCCTGCTGAATCTGTTAATTAAGGGATCTCGGATGAAATCTGTTCGTAAAAACAATGTGTTCACCACCAGAACATGCTTTCCATGTGCGATTATCGTGTTGGCTTTAGCCTTTTGTGCCGGAGCGAGCGACTACGACATCGTGATATCATCGGGCCTAATCTACGATGGCTCCTTCTCTCCCGCTTGCGTCGCGGATATCGGAATCAAAGCCGATTCTATCACCGCTATAGGCAACCTGGACCCCGCTGATGCCCGTCGCGTTATAGACGCCAACGGCCTGATCGTTTCCCCGGGCTTTATCGATATACACACCCACGCAACATTCAGCCAGGCCCAGATACCCCCCGATGAAGCCGCGGACATCCAGACTCTTGATGTAAGAAGGTCCGCGAAAAATTACCTCTTCCAGGGTGTCACCACCGTCGTCTCAGGCAATTGCGGCGACGGGCCATACCAGATCACCAGCGTATTCAGGGACGTCACCAAAGACGGCGCTGGCGTCAACCTTATGCTCCTTGTAGGTCATAATACCATCAGGGAAGCCGTAATGGGCATGGCCAACGCCGTCCCCACAAAAGCCCAGATGGCAAAAATGAAAAAGCTACTCCGCCGGGCCATGAAGCAGGGCGCTGTCGGCATGTCAACCGGTCTTTACTATGTCCCTGGCAATTACGCCAAAACCAGAGAAATCATCGAACTGGCAAAAGTCGTCGCCGAATATAACGGCATCTACGCCACTCACATGCGCGATGAAGGCGTAGGTCTCATTGACGCAATCGAAGAAGCAATAGAAATAGGCCGACAAGCTAATGTCCCCGTACAGATATCACATTTAAAAGTCTTTGGCAGGCACGCCCCTGGCGTCCCACAACAGGCCACCGCCCTGATCGAAGCCGCCCACAAAGAAGGAATTATTGTTTACGCCGATCAATACCCATACCTGGCCGGCAGCACAACCCTCGCACCTCTCGTTCTAAAACAATGGGTTAGAGCAGATGGACCCGAAGTGATGCTCCAGCGTCTTGACGATCCATCACTATCGGCCAAAATCAAATCTGAATCAACCGAGCTTATCCACCAACTCGGCGGTCCCGACGCCTTTGTTATTGCTTATTTTAAGGAACGTTCCGACTGGCATGGCAAAACCCTCTCGCAAATCAGCCAGATCATGAACACAAACACCACAGACACCGCTCTACAAATCCTCCACATAGGCAATCCGCAAATGGTCATCTTCGCGATGACCGAGGAAGACCTGCGTTACTTCATGTCAAAGCCTTACGTAATGACCGCCTCCGATAGCTGGAATCCACCCTATCTCGCAGGACTCTACCATCCCCGCAACTACGGCACATTCGGCCGCAAAATAAAACGCTACGTTCTCGACGAAAACCTCATCACAATGCAGCAGGCAATCCGCGCCGCCACCTCGCTTCCCGCTCAAATGCTCAACCTTAATAAAAGGGGCCAAATAAAAAAAGGCTTCGTCGCCGACATCATTGCATTCGATCCCAAACGTATCTCTGATCTGGCTACGTATGAAAAACCGCACCAGTATTGCACAGGAATTGAATACGTGCTCGTCAACGGCATCCTGGCTATAGACAATGCCCGATACACAGGTGTTCTGGCTGGGAAAGCACTGAGGATAAGGCGGTCTGGCTTACGCTGATTCGAACCGAGAGTTTGCTGCTATTCAGTTTGCAGACAATCTGGCGCCTATATCTGCATGTTCTGCTGATAGTATATCTGACATGGCGGTTGCTGTCAGGGCGTCGGCGTATTCTTTGTTAACAGGCTCAGGACAAGACGTTCTACAGCCGAAGCCTTTTCTGGTGGTAGCTGTTTTGACTCATCATCTGAGTTCTCAAAACCGCCTGATAGCTGTTTGAGCAGTTTGGGATCACTACTACTAAGGTAGTTGATCCTCTGAATAATGATACCCAGACCAACTATAACCATGTTTGCGGTTTCTTCAAAATTGGGATTGTATTTAGAGTAAGCTTCCACCGCAGTTTCGAGCGTCCCGACCCGGCCACTTGACCCTGATGTGGGCTTGGAAAGTCCACGCCATTTCAATTCGTGTGTTACTCTTCTATTCTTATGCTTCAGTAGCGTTGCGTGTGTAGAATCAGCCTTCATGATTGTGCTCCTTTTGTTGTGATGTTGAATTGGAGCGAAGGTGTGCTGTTAAAGGCGGCTGCAGGACAGAGCCCCGCGCATAATCGTTCCACTTCTACTCAATAGCTCAAATGCAAAACCTGCCTTTCAATTGGGCCCTTATATATGGGGGCCCGATAACTCAAATCGGCGTTCGCGGTGATAAGATATTAGTATTTTTTCGGAAAATTATATCGCCATATGTTGTATTGATCTGCGCAGTTTGGGGGTATTGAGAACCCAGATATGAGCTAATCAATAGGTTTCCGGCGGCGACTTGGCATAGATAACGCCGTGTATCAAGTCCAACTCTTGCGCCACTGTATTGGTAGATTGCATATTATAGGACTAAGTACGGACAATCCACCGTGCAACTGAGGCTTTGGTTGCGCTCTAAGCAGCCCACTAAGCCAGTCGGCGCCTCCACATGGCGTCTGAATCAGGCGCAGATTCTGTCCGCAATTCCAAATAGTGAACTGGAAGACTCAATGCAATACCTGGCATATCTCCAGCCATAAAAGATTTTGTGTCGGTTATGGTTTAGCCGGTGGGCTTCAGGACGATTGATCGCAGGTTGATCGGTTGCCAGCTATTGCTAACCGGGTGAATTTCGAGTTCCTGCGTTCCTGTCTCTTTGATTTCAACCTGGCCGATCTTGTAAGTCTTGAAGCTCTGATAGCTTCCTGTATTTTGTGGTGTAACCTGCCATTTCTTATCGCCGAGCTTGATCTCGAACTTGCAACTGCCGGACTGACAGGCGATTTCAGCAATTACATCGAATACACCGGGTTTTTTCATCTTGAATTTCCAGCCTACCCATGTCCGCGAATCGGTCCACCAGCCAATATTGGATTTGCCGCCGACATCTTCCACCTGAGCGGGCTGACTGTTATTTTCAGAATGAATATCCGCTACTGCCGCCATCAGCGCCATCGTGCCATTATCAGCCTGCTGTGGCAATGCCTTTTCTACGTTTAGCTTGCCTTCAACCTCCAGAACAACCACAGTATCAACTTCGTCGAGAGCCTTGGCGGGCAGGTCGACTGCAATGCCTTCCTCGTTCGCTGTCGCGATCATCGCTTGCCTGGTCGCGAGCATATAAGCCTTGCGCACCTTGTTGCGAAGGCCTGGCACTATGAGCCTTCCATCTTCAGGCCACTCGAACACATGCAGATACAGCGTCGCACCATTGTCGTGCACCTTTTTTGTACACCTGCCCCATGCCAGACGCGAAAACGGACTGGCGCTTGTCGCATAGATGGATTCACTGTTAACCTTCATCCACTTGCCAACTTCTTTAAGCCTCTTGATACTTGGTTCAGGAATTTCACCAAGAGATGTGGGACCTACGTTTAGCAGGTAGTTGCCTCCCTTGCTGGCGATATCGACGAGGTTACGAATCAGCGTTTGGGTGGGCTTCCAATTATCGTCGTAGCTCTTATAGCCCCATGTGCCGTTCATCGTCATACACGTTTCCCAGGCCTGCCCCGGAATGCCGGTCGCTGGTATGTGCTGCTCCGGCGTGCTCAGGTCGCCTCCATAACCACCGCCAAGCCTGTTGTTGGTGATAATGCCAGGCTGGAGATTAATCAAAGGCAGCAGCATCTCGGCTCGTTCCTTGTTCATCCCAGTCGGCGTGTCCCACCAGAGCACTCCTAACTTGCCGTAATTACTGAGTATCTCGCGGACCTGCGGCATGGCGATCTCGCGAATGTATTTGTCCATGTCGCCATCCTGGGCCTTGTCCCAGTGCCCGCCGGAAGCCGCACCGCCGGGATGACACCAGTCCTGCGCCTGAGAGTAATAGAATCCCAGCCTGAGCCCATGCCGCTTGCATGCTTCAGACAGCGGCTTGAGCAGGTCCTTACCGTATGGTGTCGCATCGACGATATCCCAATCAGTGACTTTCGAGTCGAACAGGGCGAAGCCGTCATGGTGTTTCGATGTGATGACGATGTACTTCATCCCCGCTTCTTTAGCCAGACGAACCCACTTATCCGGGTCGTACTTAACAGGGTTGAACTCGCTGGCGTACTTCTTATACCTTTCCACAGGAATCTTTCCGCGATTCATAATCCATTCGCCGATCCCGCCGATTTGCTTGCCGTCATATGTCCCCGCGGGCACCGAATACACGCCCCAGTGAATGAACATTCCGAAGCGCACCTCACGCCACCATTTCATTCTCGCGTCACGCTCTTCAGGTGTCTCATCTGCATAAGGATTGACCTTCACAACTTCAGGCTCGCCCTTGATATCCAGGACGATAACCGTGGCGATCTTGTTGGGCATCTCCTCAGGCACAGAAATCGCAACGAACGTATCGCCGGCCTCGGCAGTCAATGCCTTGTCCCGGCCCATCAGGTTCGCCTTGACAGGCTTGCTCGCAAGCCCGGGAACCATTAGTTTTCCGTTCTTGGGCCAGTCGAAAACGTGCAGATAAAGCCTCGTATCACCGTTGGCTAGCTTCTTCTGTGTGCATCGTCCCCACGAAGGCTTATCGAACGGACTGGCCTGTGTCCCATAGATGGATTCCCCGTAAACATCCATCCACTCGCCCATCTGCTCGAGCCGATCCATGGATTCCTGTGGGAATGTTCCATCCGCCTTAGGCCCGATGTTCAAAAGGAAGTTCCCGCCTTTGGATGCAATATCGATCAGCTTGCGAACAAGATCCTCGGTGCTCTTGAAATTCTTGTCGTTCTTGTTCCAGCCCCAGTGATTGTTCATCGTCATGCATGATTCCCAATCCATGCCTGGCAGTCCCTGGTCCGGAATCTCCTGCTCAGGCGTCCCGAAGTCACCGCGATAGTCGCCTTCTGAGGTCAGGCCCTGCATACCCCGCCTGCCCTTGTCGACGCGGTTGTTGATGATAATATCGTTCTTCAGACCGCGCACATAACCATACAGGTCCTTGCCCATATCGTGCGTCCAGGTCCCTTCCCACTCCCCGTCGAACCACAGCACGCCCGGATCGTAATTCGCCACGATCTCACTGAGCTGCTTCTTCATATAAGTAATGTATTTGCTGTAATCCGCGCCCTCAGCCGAGCGGTCCTTTTCCCAGCCTCTGCGAGGCAGATAGTCCGGATGGTGCCAGTCCATGATCGAATGATAGAAGCACATCCGCACGTCGTGCTTCATGCACGCTTCCGTTAGCTCCTTGAGAATATCCCGCCGAAAAGGCGTGCTCATCACGTCGTAATCCGTCTGCTTGGAATCCCAAAGGCAAAAGCCGTCATGGTGCTTGGACGTAATCACGATGTACTTCATCCCCGCCCGCTTGGCCATCTGAACCCACTTATCAGCGTCGAACTTGGCT
>CAZYMD010000159.1:0-12093 GCA_964649005.1 uncultured Pirellulales bacterium | reverse complement strand
TTGTTCGAACGGGCCGCAAGGTGGTGTACCGGCTGTTAGGATGGAACAGTTGGCTGAGCGTGTTGCTGCGAGGATGGAATGCACTGAGATACTCATACGGCTGAGCCCGAATAACCTGAAGTCACGGTATGGATGCCGCGATAATGATGGACCTTTGTGATTGTGGAAAGTGAGGATCGAATGAAGCAAGCACAACGCCGGGCAGCACACTCAAGCGACCAGCCGGCTGCTGCGAGGAATATCTGTCCCGGATAAGTCACTGCCGATGCAGCTTCAAACCGTAAAAAACCTCGCTTGTTTTGGGACTAGCGGAGTGTCTTAGTGGTGGATAGTCAGATATGATGACCCTCAGGCATGGATTATCTACCCTCTTTATTGCAAAGGGTGGGTATACAGGTTATTGATTCCAATCTGTTTGTAAGATAGGATTATATTTTATGAAAGAGAATAAAAGATATATAAGATTCTTCAAATCAAAACCTACATTCCATGGCGTTTCTAGCCTGCTGTGCCTTTTTATTTTTCTTGCTGTTTTTGCAATCAACAACACGATTGGAGACGCTGTAGGAGAAACATGGAAGTTCGTGCTTGATGTGTCGTCACTATTAGTGTTCTGCCTGGCTGTGTTTTTCGCTACGGTATTCGGCATTAATGTCGGGGACAAAGTGGCTGAAAAGAGTCCGAAGAAAGCAGCGCTTGTGTCTAATGTGCTGATGGTTATCGGCGCCATCAGTCTGTGTATGAGTGTGGCAGGCTCAGCGATTGGAATATTTCGAGGCTACAGCATGCAGGGTGCGTGGGTTACCATAGCTATCTTTTTTGGTCTGGTGTGTTTTATGATTGCTGGCATGTCCATCAGACGAGTTTACCTTCTTTCCTCTGCTGGATTGATTATGGTGCTGTTTTCTCAAGTTTGGGGCCGCCAAGGCAAGAACTATATGAGGGGGCAGATGGATTATTCTTTGGGCCAGTACGAACAGGCAGTACAGCACTTTCGTGCTGAGACCCAAACATGGTACTTAAGGCTGGTGCACAATCAGTCAGAAAGTGGAGCTATGGAGGCTTTAGCAAAGACCTACTTCAAGCTCGGCCAATACGACAAGGCTCGCGAAACGTATGAATTGATCATCCAAAGATATCCCGGCGATATTGCTCGAAGAGCCGAGCAGATGCTCGAAGAGATAAAATCCGGGATGGATGATCCAAATGCTTTATCACCTTAGTTGAGATTGCGCTGAGACTTCATTTATTCGGCTTTATTGAAAAAGCAGTGGATTGAGATAGGGAAAGGAATGTCTTTTACGGAAGACCTGGGGAATGGTTCTGTCCCAAGATTTTGGGACAGAACGTTGCTGGTAAGGGTGTGTTTAGCGTATTTAGGCCGCCGGCGGAGATTGTATAAAATCAAAGATCAAAATGCTTCGAAGAAGAAGACGGCGGGGCGTTATGTTTGCCTATTCTACTGTGGGTAGTCCTTCCAGGTTTTTCTTAATCTGTTCGGCGCAGAAGCTGCTGGGATACAAGTTGAGGAACTCTGTCAGTGTTGCTCTGATTTCTACGAGATACTGTTTTTTCTGCTCTGAGCCGGCTTCCATCTTGCGCCATAAATTGATTTTCAGAAGGCCCAGGTCGTAGAGTGCCAGCATGCCACCGTCGGTCTGGGCGAAGCCCTTGTGCAGTTCGGTCAGTCTTTCGGCCCGGAGTTGCTCATCAGCCAGCAGCTTTGCCTGAGCCAGTGCTATATTGTCACGAAGCGGGTCATCTTCCTTAGTCTGATTCAACAATTCGGTGAGGTGTTGAGAATAGTTCGTGCTATGAGGATTCAGCGTAACAAACTTGGCTAAACGCTCGGCGCACTCAGGTTTGTCTATCCCGTTTTCCGATCCGATGAGGGTGCGCAGCAGATTGATTCGTCGCTGTAGCTCGGTTAGTTTGACGGTTGTCATAACCGAGTCGGCGGGCGGTTGAAACAGCGCAAACAAAGATTCCTGCTGGATCTGTTTGTTTTCAAATTGCTTCAGTCGTTCGGCGATCATCGCTTGTGCTTGTCCGAACAGCTTGTCCGCCTGCTCAAACTTGCCCTGGCCGGCCCAGTCCCACGCAATCCTCCATCTGGCCTCAATTGATTCGGGGCTCTGCCCGAAGTACTCGTACAGTCTGTGCCATGTCAGTAATGATTCCCTGTGCGGGTAGTCGTTGTAGAACCGTAAAATTTCCGTTTGCTCGAGGTGTCTGACGTCGGGCTCGTACTCACTCAATATGCCCTTGTAGTAAAGGGCCATGGGCATTCTGCTGCTGTTGGGACGCTTGGATATGAAGGTGTCGTACTGCTTTTGCAGACTTGATCTCTTGTCCTGATAATTCAGGTAGTCGGGTACGATGAGCCAACTGGGCCATCGATCGAAACTCAACTGTATCAGTATTTCCTTCTTCAATTCGGTTCGCAGGGGAATTGGCTCGGTTGGATAGAACACAATGTTTGCAAGATACTTCTTCAACTCCGGATTTGTTATTGTCTCATCCAAAGCTTCTGTGATGCTGTGCTCGTGGAACTCATTCGCCTGCTCTGGGTCATTTTTGGCAATGTAAAGCTGGTAGTCCAGCTCATCGAATCCTATCTTGACTTCGAATAGAACAACCGCTCCGACAAGCACTACGAATGTTGATATCCAGGTCAGTCCTGGTCGATATCGCGTATAGTGACCTATACTAATGACAACCGCTGCGATAATCAGCCCGTCGATCCACGCGGATATCCACGGTGCGAAGGAGAAACCCCACTGGAGCGGCTCAACTCCGTGAGCCCCGCCGAGATAACCCCAATAGAGAAGCTGGGGTGCGGTGCACAGCGCAATGGCGATAAAGCGGGAGCGGAAACGCAAAGGGCGACTTGCCGCTCCAAAGCAACTGACAAAGAGGCAGACGGCGAAGCCCGGTAGATTTGCGAAGAAGAATACCGCCAGCAGGAATGGGAAGCAGTGCCAGAAACTCATAAGCTGAGAGATCAGGACCGGCACGATCCCCAATATCCCCATGAGCAAACCCAACACCACGATCTGCCACGGATACTCGAAGATGCTGACGCCGGTCAGTAGAGACTGACCCAATCGCCAATACTCTAACGAACTGACAATCTGAAGGTCGAACGACCAGAACGCTCCCGTGACGATCTTTGACCAGAACAGGCAAGTCAGAATGAATGCTCCCAGAGCGAGCAGCCAGCACCTTTGCACATTGGAATGGCTGTAGTGCAGAGTTGGCCCTACGGATAAGAACGCCTTTGCGGCCACATCAGGTTTCTGTGGCGAAAAGTCTACTTCTTCCGACGAAGCGGGCATATTGTGATTGCCTTTATTGTCCATAGACCATATCTCGATCCTCGAAACATATTACAGGTATCGAGGATCGATCGCCATGTGTTCTGCTATGTTCCCTCACCGCTACTGGCAAGATAAGCAACCTGCTCAGCTGTGAGCTTGTCGATATTGATGAACATGGATTTGAGCTTCATTGTGCTCACCTGATCTTCAATCTCTATTGGCACATCGTGAACTGCCGCCGAAAGCTTGCCCTGCATTTTCATGGCGTATTCGGCTGTAAGCGCCTGAGTGGCAAAGCTCATGTCCATTACAGAAGCCGGGTGCCCCTCAGCGGCTGCGAGGTTTATCAGCCTGCCTTCAGCCAGAAGGTATACCCGCCTGCCGTTCTTCAGCATGTATTCATCAACCACATTGTTTCGCACGTTGCGTGTGACCTTCTTGCTGACTTTCTTCAGCCCTGGAATGTCCAGTTCGACATTGAAGTGGCCGCTATTGGCTACTACGGCCCTGTCTTTCATCACCTTGAAATGCTCGGCGCGTATCACGTGTTTGTTACCGGTAAGGGTCACGAAAAGCTCGCCGACCTTGGCCGCCTCAGCCATCGGCATCACCTGGAAGCCGTCCATGGCTGCTTCGAGCGCCTTGACTGCGTCGATCTCGGTGACAATGACTATGGCGCCCATTCCCCTCGCTCGCATCGCAAAACCGCGACCGCACCAGCCGTAGCCTGCGACGACTACTTTCTTGCCGGCCATGAGGAAGTCGGTCGCACGGATTATGCCATCGACTGTTGACTGGCCTGTACCGTAGCGGTTGTCGAACAGGTGCTTGGTTGTCGCATCGTTGACAGCGATAACGGGGAATTTGAGCAAGCCGTTGTTGGCCATTGCCCGCAGACGAATGACGCCTGTGGTTGTCTCTTCCATGCTCGCAATGATTCGCCCCGCGTCTTTCTTTCTCTTTGTGTGCAGCTCATTCACCAGGTCCGCGCCATCGTCAAGCGTGATGACGGGCTTATGGTCAATCGCAGCATAGATATGCTTGTAGTAGGTGGCTCGATTCTCTCCGCAGATGGAGAACGTCGGGATACCGAAGTCCTTCACCAGTGATGCGGCCACATCGTCCTGCGTGCTGAGCGGATTCGAAGCGCACAGCACCAGATTCGCCCCACCCGCCTTCAGCGTACGAGCCAGATTAGCCGTCTCGGCCGTTACATGCAGGCACGCCGAAACGTTCATTCCCTTCAACGGTTTCTTCTTGGCGAACCTCTCACGGATCGTCGCCAGCACGGGCATATCGTTATCAGCCCACAGAATCCGCTTCTTGCCGGTGGGCGCTAAAGACATATCTGCCACATCATATTTCATCTGAAAATCCTTTCATTGTAAGTGCACATTGGAAAGCGAAGTATTATACGCTCAGTGAGGCCCGCCCGCAAATCATTATTTCCGCGGGTCAAGGAGGCAACTGGCCAGCGACCATTGCTGTTGGCGAATACGTCAACCCGGCCACGTTCTAATCGAAGGCGATCAGCCTACTGTGCTGAGTCAAGATTATGGGTGCGCAATACCGACAGTAGTGTATCCCTTGGTTTACATATTTCCCTTCTGACTTAACCTGTACAAATGCACATCCCAAGGGCCAAAATCATCAATAAAAGTCCCGTTTTCTACTGTTATACTTCGCTCCTCGCCGAGGATTTCTACAGCATATTCATCCGAGATTCCTTTAATATCGAAAGTGGTTTTCGTCGTTCCCTCCCGCATTGCTACGGCGAATACGTAGAGCGATCCGCCGTGGCGTTTTACCATCGTTGCAATGGGTACTTGCTGATTTCCTGATGAAATGCGTACTGCGCCGGCAATTGTTGGGCTGTTCAATACTGGTGCAAGTTCGTGGATTTGTTTGTTGGTTGCGGTTACTGTCTGTAGCATCTCGCTATCGCTTAAGAGTGCGGCTTCGTTGAATTTAGGCTCCCACTCATGCACGAAATAGATCAATCCCATCGAGCCGTGAATCAGCGACATCCACACCTCGCACTTAACCTGCTTTGGTGTTGCCTTGGTATTCGGATTACTGATCCGCGTGCATTCGATGCAGTTCCACACAACCCTTTTCCCTTCGGTCCATTTCACAAGGCGTTCGACGCCCTTCGGCACATACCATAGCTTGCCCGCCACTTCGGGCTTGTCGTGCGCCGCCGGGTATATATCGAACGAAATGATATCGCCTCCTTTGACATACTCTGGATAATCCTCAGGATGGTTCGTGCGCACTCCGCGGCCGTGCCAGCCATCCCAGGCTACGCCCTGGCCCAGGTTCAGCATCACAGGCCTGCTCGGATCTGCTGTTGTGATCCGTTTGTAATCTTCTACGATTTTCTCAGGCGGGATAGGCGGACCATACCCTTTGCCCTGGCCCAATGATTGCGCATTGTCAGGCTCATCCCCATGCATCCAGCCGATTATTGCCGGATCGTCCAGATGCTCAAGAGCCACCTTATTCTGAGAGCAGATCAATTTCATTCCAGCCGCCTTCAACTCGGCGAGTTGCTGTTCGGTCGGGCCCCTCCACAGCCCAATGTACGTATTGAATCCGGCCGCCTTGTACTTAGCGGCGTTGCGAGGACTTTGTAGCCACACCGTTATCGGGAAAAAATCATCCTGATCCGATGGCCCGTTTTTCCACCCGGTATATGGAGTTGCTGCTGAGACAAAATCGGACGGATAAATAAATGTCGCAACAAGAATTACTCCCAGAATGCTGATACATGTACTTCTCATAGCTGCCTCCAATTCAGAAAACCACTTTATCCAGGACGGTCATTTTGATATAATATACACGTTGGATTGCTTAAGGAATAGCAGGTTTTGGGCGACTAATATTGGAGAAAGGGTGTTTATGATATTATCCAAGTGTGCCCGAATAGTGTTCACCGCCATGATGGTTGTGTTTTGTGCATCTGTAGCGGTTGCCGATTTGGGCGCTGGGCTGTTCACTGTGCGAATTTCCACGCGTAGCAGCTATCTCAGCGGGATTCCTGTTCTTGTGCGTGTTGAGGTCGTTGACAAGGCCGGACGGGTGGAGCGGGGACTCTGGGATGCTGTGGCTACTCTTACGGTAGATAATCCGGATATTACGTACTCGCCGGCCGAAGTAAGAATGTACAACGGACTTGGCAGCGCCCTGGTCACATTTACCGGCAGCGGCGATTTCATTGTAACGGCTGATGTTAATGGCTTACAGGCGGATTGTTTGCTGACCGACCTGGCGGATGAGCCGGTTACTACTGTTTCCGGGAGCCTGGACGCCTCTGAAACCTGGAGTGGTATCTACCATATCACAGGAGGCGATTTCGAGATTCCCGCTGGCGTTACACTTACGCTTGAACCTGGCACGCTCGTTCTTATCGATGGCGCCTCTTCCGGCAGCGGTGGGGCGGACATTAACGTCTCAGGCTCAATTCAGTCACTCGGCACTCCCGATGCGCCTATAACTATCACCGCTTACGAAGAAGGCAAAAACTGGGGCGAACTGCACCACGATGATGCCGAGCCATCGGCCTTTCGGTATACGAATATTCACCGGGCCGGGCGTTCACCGGGCGTCGGACACTCGGGGACGGGGCCAACTTTCCGAGTATCGAATTCCGCGATTATCTTCGAGTATGCCAACCTTACCGACAATGCAGGCAAGCTGATGCACGCTACGTCAGGCTCGGACCTGACGTTTCAAAACTGCCTGTTCGCCCGTTGTGTAATGGGGCCGGAAATAAGCTCTACTGCTCTGCTATTCGAGAATTCCTGGATTACCGAGATGAGCGCCAGAGATGACGCCGACGGTATCTACGTTCACTCGCAGCAAAGCGGGCAGAGATGTATTATGCGTCATGGTGTGGCCGCGAACATAGTCGATGACGGCATCGATCTTCTCGGTGCGGATATACTGATAGATGACTTCATCGTTCGCGACTGCGACGACAAGGGCATCAGCGCCTACAACGGCGAGACGACCATTCGCAATTGCCTCGTAGTGAATAACAACAGGTCTCCTGAAGATCCGACAGTCACCAGCATAGCCGCCAAGGCAACCGGGGGCTCTACAACCGTAGTGAACATGGACTGTACGACTATAGTTTCTACGAGAACGCCAGGCGTAGTCGATTTCGGCATCCAGTCGCACAACAAGTACGGCGAGACAAGCGGTACGATTATCTGGAACGTGACCAACTGTATTGTGGACGCCACCGACCCGATAGACGTTCAGGCTCCCTATCTGGAATCCGATATCAAAGTCGATCATTCCGACATCTTAGGCGAGTCATGGCCCGGCGCAGGCAATATCAACGTCGATCCTTTATTTGCAGATACCACCAATGGCGACTACCATCTCATGTCTCAAGCGGGGCACTGGGACCCACTGGCGGGGGATTGGGTAGCCGACGATGCGACAAGTCCGTGTATCGATGGAGGCGATCCGGCAAGTCCTATCGGTTATGAGCCGTTTCCTAATGGCGGTATTTTAAACATGGGCGCATACGGCGCGACAGCGGAGGCGAGCAAGTCCTGGTTCGGCAAACCTGCCTGCGAAACAATCGTCTCCGGTGACATTAACGGCGACTGCATCGTCGATTTCTCAGATTTTGCGTTGCTATCTTTGCACTGGCTGCGGGAGCAGTAGCGTCAGGGTGTTAGCCATAGGGCTCGGAAGGTTTTATTGTTGGGGTCGAGCAGGTATTTGTTTTGGCAGGCGCCGGTGTCTTTGTTGTACTCATTTTCGCTGATGCACTCGTGTGGGCCGGCTACCTTTACAGATATTGTTCCATCGTCACTGAGCAGGAGCAGGCGGTTGGAATTGTCGAATGGGATAAGCGCCTCGGGCGTGAAGTTGCTCAGGCTCAGCTCCTTCACGAGCGTTGTCTTTTCATTGATAAGGCCCGACCAGCGATACAGAGCGAACCTTTTTGTTGAGTCTACTTCTCCGGCGATTACGAAGTAAGCCTTATGGAAGCGGGAATATTCCATACTTCTGATGCCCAACTCGTCGAAGTCCCAGAGAATCGGTTGGTCAAAGAGGGGCATGTCTCCCTGTTTGACCACCAAATCGGCGTTCAGCATAGGCACGAGCAATGCACAGAGCTGGCCTGTAGTCTTGTCCTTGATAAGAGGATTTCTGAATCCTATGTACATCGTTTTGCCATCGGGCGAGGCGCAAAGGGCTTCTATGTTTAGGCCTTCTTCCTTGGGTGCAAGCTTCTCTCGCTGTTTCTTGGAAAGATCGGCGCTTAATCTGGTGGCTTTATCGAGACCCATGTTGCGAGTGTTCTTGTCGCTTATCAAGTGGTCGACAAGGTTTGTGTAAGGATCGCCCACAGGTTGGATAGTGATCCTGCCATTTTGTTCCAGCACGTCGGTTGCAAAGAAGCGATACCGGTTGGGGCGGGGCTTGCCATCCTTGTTCCTGCCATGAGAGGTGATCCAATAGATACGGCTTCCAATCCTTGTGGCGCCCTCGATATCCGCTTCGGGATGCTCTGAGTTGATGTTTAGGAATTCCGACAGGTCGTAAGAATAGACCGGCAGGTCGGGGCCGCTCGTCTTGTATAGTCTTATGATGTTGTTTTCATCGTCGGCAACCACGAATGTGTCCTCGCCGACTGCGACGGCAGCCGAGGCATCGCTTGCCTGGCGGTAGGTGCGCATACTAGGTGGGGAATCGGCCGAACAGCATAGAGTGCTACAGATACAGAGAGTTAAAAGCAATACACTTGTTTTCCTCATCTTAATTTTACCTTAGACCAAGCAACGCATCTAAAATGATTTTAGCCCAAAAAGGAAGCCACATAATATTTCTATAACTCTTCACAAGGTCTGTCAATGGTTTGCTCGACGGCTGGTAAACATTAAAAGCTCGAACTGATTTTGATGTTGTGGATTTGTGCTTTATACTTTCCTTGTGGTAGGATTGTAAACGAATGTTCCCAAAAAACCGGCGTTATCGCCGCAGAAGCAACCTGTATACCAGAGAGGTGGGCCGAATATGACATTTCAGAATCTATCCGGAGATCTTCTTGTAGTCACATTACCCGAGCAGCCGCAGCTTGGCACGGAGTTGGAAAACCTGCATGAAGTTGCGGGCGAACAGTGCGATCGTGATGTTGTGATCGATCTGTGCAGGGTCGAGATGCTTACATCCGAGAGCATTTGCGATCTGATGATTCTGAATACGACGCTTATAGGACTCAGCCGCAAACTGATTCTGTGCAATCTTCCTGCGCCGATTATGAAGATATTCCAGCGGACTGGTCTGGACCAGATATTCAGCTTTGCCGACAGTAAGGCGGCTGCATTGGAATTCCTTCAGTTCGTAAACCAATAGAGGCTCGCAGTGCATCGGCGGATTTGTGTCGCGTTAAATAAGTCTTGCGACTATGAGATTGCCACGCCGAGCCGGGCTCGACTTGCAATGACGTGCGGAGGTTTCAAATTGTCATTGTAAGTGAGAGGATGGTTTCAGCCGAACAGCCTTGCCATCAGTATTCCTGCGCAGGCGATTAATCCCGCCGGAGCCAGTAGTCTAACCGCTATTCGCGTGATCGGGCACCCGAAGTAGCTGGCGGAGAGGGCCAGGCAGAGGTGCACGGGGGTCAACGTCAA
Source organism: uncultured Pirellulales bacterium (assembly GCA_964649005.1). Taxonomy (GTDB): domain Bacteria; phylum Planctomycetota; class Phycisphaerae; order Sedimentisphaerales; family Anaerobacaceae; genus CAZGMJ01. The sequence continues at coordinate 2,117 of CAZYMD010000159.1, read as the reverse complement.
TCCGCAGATCAAGCCTGAGAATGCCAAGGTTTCGAGCCCCAGCTTTGCCTGCGGACCGGTGCCGATGAATGGCATCAGGAAGGGGAAAGTCATCGCCACCGTCGGCATGGTCACTCCTGTAAGAAATGCAACCACGAAAGGCAGGAAGAAGATGACCACGTGTTTCGGTGCGTTGATGTAGTCGAGGAACTGAACGACCGACTCGATTGCGTGTCCGGCCTGGAGGTTCAACTTGAACAACAGGGCGCCGAGGATCAGCAGGGCGAAATCAAATTCGAAGGCTGATTTGAAAATCGCGGGCCAGTGGTTTGTCGGCACCTTATGAAAGAGCAGGAAAGCAACTACGGCCAGTAGTATCCCAATCGCCGGCGGAAGATTCAGGCCGGTGTAGAGGCCGATCACTATCGCAATTGGCCACAGGGCATGAAGGAAGTGGTGCATGTTTTCCTTGAACTGTCCTTTTGAAATCGTCTTTTTGCTGTTTCCTGGTATTGCGGAAAAAAGCAGGAAGATCACGCCGCCAAGTATTCCACCGAGCGAAATGGCGATATTGTGTGAGACGAGTGCGAGAGCTGATATACCGAACATGCTTTGGATAAGCGGTATAGACGGAAAAAGCGGCCATACGGTCTCCCACTGGTGACGGAAGAAGAAATTGATCGCGGCGAGCCTGCTCCTTTCAACGCCTATACTGTCGCCGAGGTCGCGCACCATGGGAGCCGAGAGCATGATTCCACCGGGGGTGGGTAGCAGCCCCATCATCATCGGAATCACGGCCAGTGCGACGCGCCGGCTCTTGAACAGGCCCTGAATTGCGGGGGTCAATCGTTCGGATACGCCCACTTCCTTCATGGCTTTTCCGAGGACGTTAACCAGAATAACCAGAGCCGTCAGTGTTACCCAGAGATAACCCGTCGTCTGGCTCAGGGGCTTGTTGTACCATTCGGTTACGGCAGCGTCCCAGAACACAGACGGAGTGACTTTGAGCAGGGCGGCAAGCGCAATTGACGAGATGACCATGGACCGGCCGAGCTTGACGCCTACGTGCATTAGGATTACCAGTAATCCCAGCGCCAATCCCATTGCAATCAGTGCGTACATATAATTTTCTCTATGTTGTACCCATTGCCACGTGCGGTCCGGCACATGATGCTGTATGGGGCTGTTACGGATGTCACTCTGTTATTCGTATTCTGATTGTTTGCGATTTGGCATACCATACCGGCGTAGTAGGTTTGCCGTTAATGGTGAGTTTTGCGGGCTCGAAAGAGCTTCTTAAAGCGCAATTGATAACAGGCTGGCCCTGAATCGCTATGTTCATTGCTTCGTTGTTTGTCGCAAAGATGGAGTAGACTTTGGATAATGAATCGAGCATGACTTTATCGTTTTTGCGAAGATAGCTGCCACAAATGACGAAGCAGCGATCTATCGAATCGGGATCGTTTGGTGTGCCGGCCCGGCGGGTCGTGCCAAAGATGTAGGCGTCGGTGTCCCAGCCAGCGATGGTTTTGTTGCTGTTGCGGTGCATGCGTCTTCCATCCGCTCGCAGATTCAGGAACACCTCTGTGACTTTCTCTTCTGCTGATATTCGCACGCCTAGCATCTCATCGCCTTCGAGCAGTTCCAGGGTTGGGAGGCTCTGGCCGGATGTTGTCGGTAGGATTGCTGTGATGAATTTTGCATCCCTATTCTTTTTCGTGGGCGTGAAGGCCAGATATTCCACCTTCTCGTCGGGTTGATGGTCCTTCAGGCCTTCTTTGACAACCACTGTCATGTCTTTAGGAAAGAGTGCGCGGACGGTCGCTTTGGATGTATCGCTATTCGAGAGCTGTATTTCAGAACCATTCTGAACCGCACGGCCCTCGTAGTGCAGCAACCACTCCAATTGGCCCGCCTCGTGAGTTCTAATGTCGTCGAATATCAGAATTACATCGTCGATCCAGAGGAAATGGCGATAGTTGCGCGAGAACTTCCACGAAGTTGGCCCCGTCGCGTCTGCGAGGACGTACTTAATTCCCGCCAAGTCCATCAGGTGGACTATCTGGCCTGGATGGACGACTCCACGGTCAGGCCCGCCACAGGCTTCCGGGTTCTCAGCCTGCCCATCTACAAGTATC
>CAZYMD010000158.1:0-12137 GCA_964649005.1 uncultured Pirellulales bacterium | reverse complement strand
CATAATAGTTGAACGGATAAAAATAATAGGAATACGGAAATATGACACACCAAAAGAAAATCGCAGGATTCTTCAATAGTCACCTCTCCAGACTTGTCATCATCGGATTGACGTTTTGTCTTCTAACCTCCAATACCTTCGCCCAGACCAACTGGCCCGGATTTCGAGGCCCGACCGGGCTGGGGTACACCCAAGACGAGAACCTGCCGCTCAAATGGGGTGGCCCAACCAACGAAAACGTTCTCTGGAAGGCCCCGCTCAAGGGACAGGGACACGCCAGCCCTATCGTATGGGATAATGCGGTTGTTGTTTGCTCGGCACGCTGGCCGGATACCGTCACCGACCTAAAGAAGGTAATCCCCGAACATCATGTCACCTGCTATCGCGCCTCAGATGGAGAAATTCTCTGGGACAAGCTCGTCCCACCGGGCCCCTGGTTGCGCGACGATTTTCGCAGTGGCCCGGGCGGTGGCTATGCCGCCTCGACGCCCGTCACCGATGGCAAATTGATCTACTGTGCGTTCGCCTCATCCGTTATGGCGGCTCTCGATTTCCAGGGCAACATCGTCTGGCGCAAAGAAATTGTCCCATACTCTTTCGACGTCACTCTGGGCAGCAGCCCGATCCTCTATGGCGACACCGTTCTCCTCTTCTGCGCGATGGCAAAGAAGGAAGACTCGCGTGTAGTTGCATTCGACAAAACTACAGGCAATATGAAGTGGGAGACAAAATTCCCCGAAATGACCTTCGCTCACAGCACCCCCATTATAATCAACGTGAACAACAAACCCCAAATGCTCGTGCTCGCATCAGGCATGAATAAGGCCCCCAAAGCCTTACAAAGTCTCAATCCATCCAACGGCGAAATCCTCTGGTGGTGCCAAGGTGAAGGAGACGCATCTTCGCCCGCCTATAGCGATCACCTGGTCTACTTCGACGATGGCCGCGGTGGAACAGGCGTAGCAGTCGATCCAACCGGCTCAGGAGATGTATCCAGCACGCACGTCCGCTGGACCATCAGCCAGAGAGGCGAAGCCCTCAGCTCGCCCATCATCGTAGGCAAGCACCTCTATCGCCTCCGCACGCCGGGCATCCTCCAATGCTGGGAAATCGCCACAGGCAAAGAAGTCTACTCCGAACGGCTCCGAGGCATTTCCACCAACTGGGCCAGCCCCGTCGCCGATCCCAAGGGCCGAATCTTCTTCGCAAACGCAGGTAAAAGCTACGTCATCCAGGCGGGCCCTGAATTCAAAGTTCTCGCAATCAACGACCTCGGCGATGGAAACCACCCATCCCCCGCCGTGGCGAACAACCGCCTCTTCCTCGTAGGCATGAACAACATCTACTGCATCGGCGAATAATTCAGCAAGAGACTCAGATAAATGCCAAACAAAAGCAGTTCAGGCAAAACATGGCGTCTGCCGCTCGAATTGTCTTGCCTCGAACATACATCGCGACAACAATAGCCCACTGAGCAGGAAACCAAGCCTGCCCGTCAGCCAAAACTCGATTGCAATTACCTATTAACACTTAGAATTGGAGACAACTATGGCCACTGCAACAGCACGTCACATCCTCGTTGAAACACAGGAAAAATGCGAAGACATCAAAAAGCAAATCGAAGCCGGCGCCGATTTCGCCGACATGGCTAAGGAACATTCACAGTGTCCTTCAGGCCAACAAGGTGGCGATCTTGGCCAATTCTCCCCGGGTCAGATGGTCCAGGAATTCGACCAGGTCGTCTTCAGCGCCGACCTCGACAAAATCCACGGACCCATCCAAACCCAGTTTGGCTACCACCTCATCGACATCACCAGCAGAACCGAATAGCCCCGAAACCAGCACTGTGGGTAAGTAATCCGGCTTGCCCACAGAACGGATCAGAAACTTGCCGATCCAGGGAATTTCACGCAGATGGGCAATTTCATAATTCGACAATACCAACCCCAGGACCAGCAGCAAGTCATCAACCTTTGGTCAGCCTGCAAGCTCATCATAGCGCATAACGACCCCAGAAGCGACATCCAGAGAAAACTAAAAGTCAATCCCGAGTGGTTTCTGGTCGGCCAGATGGATGGCAAAATTGTCGCAACTTGCATGGCGGGCTATGAGGGCCACCGAGGCTGGATCAACTACCTCGCAATTGACCCTGATTATCAGCGTCGCGGCCTTGCCACTCGCATCATGCACAAAGCTGAAGAACTTTTGCGAAATGCAGGTTGCCCCAAGATCAATCTCCAAATCAGAACATCCAATACAGCAGTGATTGAGTTCTACAAAAGCCTCGGCTTCACTATCGACGACGTCGTGAGCATGGGTAAGAGGCTCGTTCACGATGGCTCATAATGGCAAACAGAACTCGCACATGAAAAAGTACAAAAAATTCTTTCATGCAATACTGACCCATCACCGCGCCCCGTTTGGCATTGTAGCAATAGCCGTCGTTTTGACTCTTTCATCTCTGAACGTGGGGCTGATTTACGACGATTACCACCACAAGCTGCTAATGTCGGGCTCCCAAAGCCCTATAAGGCTGCTAAAATCACCAATCGATATGTTCAATTTCTTCGATGGAAATCCCCAGCGCATCTCTGAGCTGAAAAACCTGGGATTCCTGCCATGGTGGACTTCCGAGAACATCAAAGGAGCATTCTGGCGACCCCTGACGTCCCTAACCCACTGGCTCGACTACATCCTCTGGCCGAACTCTCCCTGGCTTATGCACGCCCAGAGTATTCTGTGGTATGCCACCCTCGTTATGGTGATTGCATTTCTCTATCGCAGGTTTTCCTCAACTGCTCTGATTGCAGGCCTCGCCGCACTTCTCTTCGCAATTGACGATGCTCACGGCACACCTGTCGGCTTTCTCGCCAATCGAAATGTCCTGATTGCCGCCTTCTTCGGCGTCCTGACGATCATAGCCTACGACCGCTGGAGGCGCTACAACTGGAGTCCAGGCATGATATGCGTCCCATTGCTCTTAGCTGCGAGCCTGCTCTCAGCAGAAGCCGGCTTATCAACCTGCGCCTATCTCAGTGCATATGCTCTGTTCATCGACAAGGCCAAATGGAAACAGCGATTTGCCTGTTTGATACCCTGTGCTGCCGTTGTCATAATATGGAGGCTTCTCTGGACACATCTCGGTTATGGCTTTGAGAATGCAGGTGTTTACATCGATCCGCTTGGAGAGCCTCTCGAATATATCGCCGCTATCAAAACCCGCCTGCCGTTTCTATTGCTTGGCCAGTGGTTGTTTCCACCATCGGATATTGTCCTTATGCTTCCTCCAGGTCCGTTGATGCTCATTTGGCGAATCGCACTTGGCTTTCTGATCGTACTGATTTTCATCCTTATGCCATTGCTTCTGAAAGATCGAACTGCGAGGTTCTGGGCGACCGGAATGGTTCTATCAACCCTGCCCGTCTGCGCAACATTTCCAAATGACCGCCTCCTTGTATTCGTAGGCATAGGCGCGATGGGCCTGGTTGCGCAATTACTTTCCCTGCTCTTCGACAAATCTCAGCCCCGACCAAAACAGTCATACTGGCGCATACCGGCGATGTCCCTTGCCGTCATGCTCATACTAAGCCACTTTGTGATTGCACCTGTTGTCTTGCCTTTTCGCGCCGCCAATCCGATGGGCCCCAGGAAATTCATGGATCGTATGATGGTGGGAACGCTGGATGAGTCGGTTCGGGATAAGGACCTGGTCATCGTCAATCCCCCTATAAGTTTTCTGGCCGGAATCAATTCTTTAATCTGGGCCGCCAATGAGCTTCCGATGCCTCGCCATATAAGAATTCTTACTTCGAGCTTGTTCGAGCCTGTCGAGATACATCGCCCCGATGCAAACACACTCGTCGTGCGTCCATCCTATGGTTATTACGCACACACCATGGACACTCTGTTCAGGGACAAAAATGCAAAGTTTTCTATAGGAGATCGCGTGGAATTGACGGCAATGACAGTTGAGATAACGGAAATCACCGCAGATGGCCGCCCCGCTCAAGCAGCCTTCATATTCTCAGTCCCACTGGAAGACCCTTCCCTGAAATGGCTCCAATATATAGACCAAAGCTTCGTGCCGTTCACTCCGCCTGAAATAGGCACAAGCGCCACTTTGCCCGCCCCGCCTTCCATGTGGAACTGATGCAGGAATAAGCAGCGATGTAGAACTGAATCTGCTATCATTGGATGAAAATCCAAAATATCCAAGAATATACATTTATAGCGCACTTTTTAGCCTATCGATACATCTATATTGCGAACACTGATCAGTGAGTTATTGAAACTGGCAAATTGACAACCAACGATAACAACGAAAGACAATTTGTAGAAGCGGTCCGTAATGGCGATATAAAAGCCTTCGCTATGCTGTACGAACGCTACTACGCAATCATGGTCTGGCTCGCCTATTCAATCCTGCTGGATCGGGACCTCGCTGAAGATGCAGCCCAGCAGGCCTTCGTAACCGCATGGCTCAAAATAGCGGACCTGAGAAAGCCCGACCGCTTCGGCCAATGGCTCGCCACTATCTGTCGAAATGCAGCGCAGGGCATTGTGCGCGATAGAAAGCGAGTTATAGCTCTTCAAAATAATGCTGCAATCGAAAACAGCCATGTGTCCGATTTGAACGGATTCGATAAAACAGTAAAAAATGCAATCGACAGCCTGACTCCCATGTATCGCGAAGTCATAGCGCTGCATTATTACAATAGGATGAGTTACAGACAGATCGAATCGGTTCTGGATATTTCCGAGCACAAGGTCAAAGGCAGACTCGCCCGTGCCAGGTCGAAAATGGAAGCCTATCTGAAAAAGAATGGCTTCGACAGGAAATAAGAAAAATGAAACGCAAATACAGCCCACAACAGCTTGACAAAGCCATACACGAAACAGTCCCAGGCAAAACGCCTGCTCCCAACTTCGAACGTTGGAGACAGGAATATGCCGATGCTTTCATGGCTCAACAACAAAGGGCTAATCGCAAAACAAACAACGACAGCCCGACGAAAGCTGTCGTGAAAATATGGAGAATCATCATGAAAACCAAAAAATTCAGATTAACCGCCGCGGCACTCCTCATCGTAACATTTTCCTTCTTTTGCTGGGACAAAACCGCAGGCACCGCCTGGTCGGTCGAAAAAACAATCGCAGCTATTAAGAAGCTAAACACCTTGCATATAAAAGGAAACGCCCTCTGGGGTCCCGACTCCAATCCAACGCCCGTGACTTTCGATCTGTGGGTTCGTTTCCCGAACAAGGACTCCGAGCAGGTCAAGTTGCGCTTCGAGTGCGAAAAGATAATTTTCATCGTCCAGGGCACAACGGCCTATGAATGCTGGCCCAATGAAAAAGTCGCCAGAATCAAACAAGGCCCTGGAATAAGGGAATTTAAATTCTGGTACAAAGCCGCCGAAATGAGCCCCTGGATGACCGGCAAGATACTCGAAACTCTCAGTCTGTTCAGCGACGACTGGAAGCAGGTCGAACAACAAGATCCCAACACCACAAAAAAACAAATCGTGATCACCTGCAGCTATGGACCGTCTAACAACTCGTACTCTTTCATTGTCGATGCCAAAAGCAAGCTGGTGGAAAGCGCCATGATGTGGGACAATCTTAAGATGGAAGGCCGGCCCGTCGTCAACACCCACACAATTATCTACAACGAGGATATCCCCGACACCCTCTTCGAAGTGCCTGCTGAAATGAGAATCATCAACCAGGTCGAAGACGAGCAAAGCAGAGCCTTGTTCGATAAGGGTGAACAACTCTTCCACAAGGAAAAGAAATATGCCGAAGCGCTCGAAGTTTACCAGCAGGTGTACGATAAATACCCTCAAATGAATATCGGTGAAGAGGCCCTGATGATGGTAGGCCTATGTCACCGCCGTCTCGGCCAGCCCGCCAAAGAGATCGAAGCCTATGAGAAAACAGTCAACGAGTATCCGCATCTAAAAGGCTGGGTCGAGGCCACATGGTTCTACCTGGGCAGAGTATACTCCGAGCAGGGCCAAAACGACAAAGCCCTCAAGGCGTTCGAGAATTGTCTCAAAGCAGGCGAAGAAGTCCGCAAATCTGACCAGTTTCCCCTAAAAGACGCACACGAATACATCGCAAAAATCAAGGGCAAGTAACATACTCCCTCTTTTCTGGAGCCGATTGAAAAATACTATCGAAAATCGCGATAACAAATCCGCCCTCACGGCGTCTTAATAATGCCAAGACATAAACCAGTGGAATCCGGCTCTTCCGACAAGAAGGGCCGGGTTTCTATTTACTAAATCCAACTTCATTTGATCGAAACCATCGAACTGTGCTATCATGCCCCACTATTAAAAACCGCCGAATGTAAAGGTAGGAGACTGAGCATGGAGTTGACCGACATACTCAAGTGCCCCAAAACAGGAAAAAAGCTCTGCTTCGACCATGTAGATTCGATAGTGCGCGTAGAAGGCTCTGACATCACATACCCAATCACCGACCAAACCATAGACTTCATTCCCGAAGCACGTGACAAAATCTCCACCTCATACGACAAGATCGCACCACGCTACGATGCGATTCTCGCGCACCCCAAATTGTTCCAGCGAATATGCAACAGGATTATCTGGGGACACGGTGACGATAATGCCTACGCCAATGAGGTCACTATTCATCCAAGCCCTGGACATCCTGTTCCTCAAAATGGACTATATCCCAACATGGCACTCGACTGGACCATCAATGTTTATCGCCCCAAGAGACTTGTTGCCTTTCAGTTCTGATCGAGTTATAGGAACTACCCGCGCTCTACTGCCCGAATTTTTGCTCCACGAGTCCAAATCCGTGCATGCCAGATCGAGTATTACCCAAACGCGGTTAAGAAGATGCGTTGTCTCGTCGATACCCAATATGGGTCAATGCTGAGAGGTGACCAAGCCTGAACTGGGTATTTTAGAGGATTCGTACCCGGGTAGGAGAGTATGGCTGAATTTTCATGTGTGTGACATTATTCATAATGGGGGTGGATTTTATTCATAACACAGAAACACAGATATGGCTAAAAAGTTTTTGAATGTGGTTACGGTTCGATCGCTTTGAAATCGGCACTGAACAAGACTGCCATAATTAGTTCGAAAAATGCATCTATGCCTTTGGATACCGAAAAATCCGAGATGGCGATATTGTCTGGCGCACCAGATATTCAGACACTGATCGCTTCGATCCCAGTGCCTGCTCTTATTATGAGCGAGTCCGGCGATATAGCCTTCCTCAACGATGCGTGCGCCAAACTGCTCGCAACGGATCAGGTCGACCTGCGCGGCAATCCGTTCGACGCAAAATGGTTCTCCGACCCTGACCGAGACATGCCAAAGCTGCATGAAACACTCAATAACCTTACGAACCTCCAAACCGAACACAACAGCCTGAAGATGAACCTCCGCGATGTTGCAGGAAAAGATCATTTCATCGAACTGTCTGTCAGCCTGCTCACGAATCCGGAACAGAATACGGTGTCGTATCTTGCTATAATGACAGAGATATCCCATCGAAGCGATCCCGAACCTGAAATCTCTATGCGGGAGAGCGAGAGGAAATACAAAGCATTGTTTGAAAACGCAGGCGATGCAATATGTCTGCTCGAGAACAACCGTGTCGTTGAGTGCAATGAAAAGGCTCTCCGGATATTCGGCTGCCCAAGAGAGCTGCTCATCGGCAAAACGCTGTTCAACTTCGCTCCTGAATCACAAATCGATGATGTATGGTCTGAGGACGACCGCTGCAGACTGATTGATCTTGCACTCCAGCACAAACCTCAACTCTTCGAATGGAAATATATCCGTGATGACGGCACTGAACTCGACGCCGAAGTCTCACTAAATCGACTGAATTTACCCGACAGCACTCTAATCGTAGCCATCTTCCATGACATCAGTGATCGACGCGAGACTGAGGACGTATTCTTCGAAGTCATGCAAACATCCGACGACATTGTGCGCGCCATACCATCAGGCTTGTTCATATGCGAATACGAGGCGCCTGATAAACTCATTCTGCTACATGGGAACCCTGAAGCGCAACGTCTGACCGGCATTGTGACCGAAGACCACAAGGGCGCCGAACTTGCCGACTTGTGGTCCAATCTTAGGAATACAGGCTTCGAGCAAAACCTCGTTGAAGTCGCCAAAACCGGCCAAGTATTTGAATCGGACCAATTCCTCTGTCGACAGAATGGCCTTAAAGCAACCTATCGAATTCGCGCATTCTCACTTCCTCGAAACAGATTGGCCGTAGCATTCGAGGACATCTCCGAACGAAAACACGCCGAAGGTGAATTGCTCAAGACAAAGCAGCAAATCGAGTTGGCGAACCAACAGCTAAGAGACGCACTTGAGCAGCAAAAGGTTTTGGCCCAGGATGCCCTCGCTGCCAACAAAGCCAAGAATGAGTTTCTCGCAAACATCAGCCACGAAATACGCACCCCCATGAACGCAATAATTGGATTCAGCGAAATTCTCGTCGAACAGGATCTCAAACAGGAAGAGCTGGGCTATGTCAACCTTATCAGAGACAGCAGCCAAACTCTCCTTAAGGTTATCAACGACATACTGGATTTCTCCAAAATGGAGACAGGAAGGTTCAGTGTGGAAAGCATCAACTGCTCACTTGCAGAACTGCTGAGCCACATCAAATCAACGATGCAGCCTTACGCCGAATCGAAGGACCTCCACTTTGAAGTGCGGCCAAGAAGTAGCCTGCCCGCAAATATCCGAACCGACTCGATGCGCCTGCGCCAATGTCTGATCAATCTCATAACAAACGCAATAAAATTTACCGATCAGGGACAGGTCCACCTCGACGTCTATCAGGTTGATACGCAAGGAAAGCCACATATCCAGTTTGACATCGCCGATACCGGAATCGGCATACCCTACGACAAACAGGCGGCTATCTTCGACGCCTTCACGCAGGCGGATGGCAGCACGACTCGCAAGTTCGGTGGAATCGGACTTGGATTGGCCATGACAAAGAGGCTCGCCGTGCTGCTCGAAGGCTCGATTACCCTAAAAAGCGAACTTGACAGCGGCTCGGTATTCTCATTGACAATACCTGTCGGCCTCGATGTTTCACAACAACCGCCGCTTGACATGTGCAATTTCATCCAACACAAACAAACCAGCAAGATTCAACACGATAAACGCGCGTACACTGGGCGTATCCTCGTGGCTGAAGACGCATTAACCAATCAAATCCTGATCAAGCGTGTGCTCGAACGTTTCGGATTCCAGGTAGTCGTCGCCAAGAATGGCAATGAGGCCATACGGCAAGTCCTTGAACAGCAATTCGATCTCATCCTGATGGACATGCAGATGCCCGAGCTCGATGGATACGAAGCGACACGCATCATGAAAAGCAAAGGCTTGGCCATTCCAATAATAGCCCTTACCGCACATGCAATGCTGGACGATGAGCAGAAATGTATATCAGCAGGCTGCGATGATTACCTCTCCAAGCCAATGGACACCCAAAAGCTGCTCCGTCTGGTCGAAAAGTACCTGCCCCACAGTTCCCAGGATTGATTCTCCCCGTTCGGCGCTCAACATAGCACAACAACCGCTCGCTCCGCCAGACGGAGATAATCTATACATCGAGACATCAAGAGACTCGGGCACACATTACCGATTTTCATTCTAAGTTCACATTTTTCCTGTACACAGGGAAACCTTTTGTGCAGAATCAGCGACTACCAATAATAGATTAGGATAACTATGCAGGCACTGGAAGTTGAATCTCTAACCAAACGATACGGCTCGGCCAGAGGCGTCGAGGACGTGACTTTTGCCATCGAACAAGGCGAGATATTCGGATATCTCGGCCCAAACGGATCGGGCAAGACAACTACGATCCGCTGCGCAATGGGTCTGCTCAAACCAACCAGCGGTCTGGTTCGTATCCTGGGCGAACATGTTATCGCAGGTCATGCCACCAACCACGCCCGCATCGGCTACTTACCCGGCGAGTTTCGTACATGGCCCGGCCTAACCGCCAGACGATCGCTTACCCTCCTGGCTACCCTCGGGGGCAACGATCGCGCAAAAATCCGCCGTCAGGAACTGGCTGAAAAGCTCGACCTCGATCTGGATCGATCCGTACGCAGTCTTTCCAAGGGCAATCGCCAGAAGGTTGGCATCATCTATGCATTTCAACATCAACCTGATTTGCTTATACTCGATGAGCCCACCAGCGGGCTTGATCCCCTGGTGCGCCAGATCGTCCTGGACCTGATCCGGGAAACCGCCGAAGCAGGCACAACGATCCTGCTCTCATCACACGACCTCAGCGAGGTCGCCGCCGTCTGTGGCCGTGCCGCAATCCTTCGCGAGGGTCGCCTCGTCGAGCTTGCCCACATCTCCGGAATCGTCCAACAGGGACAACGCCGCCTGAAAGCCTGGTTCGTTGACCCTGAAATGACCCTGCACGTTCCCCTCGATCAATTGCCGGGCATAAGCATAATCGAACAGAAACCAGGCATGCTCCATCTCGCCTACCAGGGAACAGCGGACGCCATTCTCAAATGGATCGCCAAATTCCCCGTCGACAGGATCGCCACGCCCGAGACCTCGCTCGAAGACGCGTTCATCCAGTATTACAGACACCAATCGGGCCCCACAGTAAACGGAGGCGACAGATGAGCAGTCAATCACGACCGCCATTTCCATTCCCGCTGCTGCGATTCTCATTCATGCGAATCCTGCCCATCTGGATCGGAATCGCTCTCGTGATCTTCCTCATGCAAATAGCCGTCTGCGGAATCGTCCACGACAACGAAAGCGTAAAAACAATGCTCAAATTCCTCGACCTCATGCCAGGCTTCGTCAAATCCGCCCTGGGTGGCGAAGGATTGCAGGTTGGCAACGTCGCAGGTCTCATCGGCATTGGCTACAACCACCCGCTCGTGCTAACCATGTACATGCTCTTCGCCGTTGGAATCCCGACCGGACTGCTCGCAGGTGAAGTCCAAAGGGGAACAATGGAATTGATCCTGAGCCGCCCCGCCACGAAAATGCAGATATACCTCTGCGCAGGCATTCTAACACTTACAGGAATGTTCGCTCTGGTCATCGTCATGTTCCTCGGAACAGTCACAGGCACAACGATAAACAACTTCGGCGAGCCAATCCCTCTCTATCAATTCTTTCAAACCGCCATTAACGGAGGCCTTCTCGCAAGCGCCGTAGGCGCCATCTCACTCCTCTGCGCCGCCTCATTTCCCCGCCGAGGCACTGCCGTAGGAGTCGCTGTTGCGTTCCTCGTCGTAAACTACTTCATCGCTGTCACCTCCGAATGGTGGCCCAGAATCCAAAGCCTGAAAACCTTCACGATATTCCATTATGCAAATGGCTACAAAATCTTCGTCGAACACGTCTGGCCCATAAGCGATATGTGTGTTCTCATGACGATACTCGTAATAGCCGCCGTCTCAGGCGCCGTCATCTGGCAACGACGCGACCTGCCACTCTAAACTCCACCGCCAGCCCGCATCGAAATACCGCCTGATCCACGAAATGCGAATTGACAACATAGGTTGTTTGCGCACCAATCTGACAAAGATGCCTGTTGCCAATATGCACACATTATGATATAAATGGATCATGCCGTATTTTGATTGGAATCCGGATAAAAACGAATGGTTGAAAAACCAACGTAATATTACTTTCGAAGAGATAGTCTTCCATATCGGTCAAGGCGAATTGCTTGATGTCCTTGAACATCCGAATGTAAAACAATATCCAGGGCAAAAAATCTTCGTGGTGAATGTTGATGATGACGCCTATCTTGTTCCTTTTGTAGAAGACGAAGACACCATATTCTTAAAAACTATTATACCCAGCCGAAAAATAACGAAGAAATACCTCGGAGACAAAAAAGGTGAAACTCAATAAAGAAGAAAAGGAAATACTCGAATCTGTGGAAAATGGTAAGTGGCGCAGCGTGCCAGGCGCTAAAAAGCAGATGCAGCAATATCGAGATGTAGCACGGGCGACGGTTCGCAAAGATAAACGAGTGAACATCCGCATGTCCCAGAAAGACCTCGTCCGTTTCCAGAAAAAAGCGATGGAAGAAGGTCTGCCATACCAGACCCTGATATC
>CAZYMD010000157.1:9342-12172 GCA_964649005.1 uncultured Pirellulales bacterium | reverse complement strand
AAATTGCCAAACATCCTACTAAGTGTTTGGTTTGACAGGACCTTCACATATTAAGACTGCCGGCAATTTTATCCTCATCCGGTTTGTCCGCCGTGGAACGTTCAACCGGTTCCCGGCCTGACCAACCCCCAAACTTGAAGATCAATGTTGAATTCTGCTATGCTATGGACAATCTTGCCAATGTAAATAGCAAAATACGACCAACATTGAATTTATATTATCTCTACGTCGATTTTTATATTAGCAGCAAGTAGGCCCCCATACTTGTCTTCTTTGGTAGCCTTTCGGACATAAGAATATGTAGCTTTATGTAGCTTTGTGAAAAGATTGAGATGTATCCATATTCATTATATATGATTACTCTAATATGCAATAGCGTTCAACAAACGCTGTCACATAAGTCTTTCAAGATATATGTAGCAAAATGTTGACTTGTGACATGGTAATATATAATTTTTTCTATATTGGGTGAATATAATGAACTGTAGCGGCGGACCATGCGACCTTATGTTTCGTATGATATATAAATATAATTAATATTTACGTAACTTTTCCATTAAGCCCCATAAAGTTGAATAGGCATCGGTCGGAAGGTCGCCAAGGCCTTGGCAAGGGTTTACCTGACTGCACAAATATGAAGTTGTCTCATTGCGGTGCTAAAAATGACTATTCTTCCGATATAGAGACAGTTCAACTGGTTAAGGTGATTCTCTCAGCATTGCACACAATAAGGCTGTGACTCGGTGCCTGCTTACTTGAGGGACGTCGATCTAAAAAGAGCCACCAACTCAGCCTGACCGCTGTGCTGTTCTGGATGTCGCATTTATGATTGCCTGCCTCCATCTATTGAGTATTTCGGTGTTGAACTACAAGCATGAGATAGCTAAGACAGAGGTCCGAGAATACTTCCTTATGGTTCGGGTGTGTGTAAACCTTATATACTTGCATAACATCCTATAGCCCCGATAACCTGCAACATGGTTAAAAATAACGGTCATGTTGTTCCTAAGCCTCAAGGCGCTGCACTATTTGAACGAAAGAGAGAAGCATAGGCGCACCGGTGGCGGTGTAGCAGTCTAATATCTTTAATTGAAGACGGGGGAATAGCTATGGCTAAGTCACTTATGATTGTAGATGATTCCGCGACAATGAGAAAGATCATCATGCGAACTATTCGCATGTCGGGCCTTGAGTTCGATTCGACCGAAGAGGCGGGCAACGGCGCCGAAGCTCTTGAGAAGCTCAAAGCCAACCCAGTCGATATAGTACTTTGTGATGTGAACATGCCGGAAATGAGTGGAACTGAGTTAGTCAAGAAAGTGCGAGAGTTGTCGGCCTGCGACAATACGAAGATCATCATGGTTTCGACCGAGAGTTCTAATGATCTCATCAGCGGTGTAATGGCTGACGGAGCGAATGGATTCATCACCAAGCCATTCACTCCCGAGAAGTTCCAAGAGGAACTGTCGCCGTTGGTCGCTTGTTGAGCAGAAGCCGCCACACCCGGAAATCTGTTTGTACAAAAGGAATAAAAATGATAGACCAACTTGCAGTTAGCGACGTATTGCTGGACGGAACAAAGGAAATCTTTGAGACAATGGTTTTCATGGATCTGGAACCAGCAGTTGATCAGAATCTTAAGATAGAAGGTGATTCCTTGTTGGGTTCAATCACCTTTACGGGCGATTTTGAAGGTTGCATAACAATCTGCTGTAACATGTCATGCGCTAACGCCATTGCAGCCAACATGTTGGGCTTGGACGATTCGCATGAACTTGCGGAAGAAGAGGTCTGCGACGCTATCGGTGAGATAGCCAACATGATAATGGGTAGTGTAAAATCGCGTCTGGCTGGCACTGTCGATAAATTGGATGTGTCGATACCATCGGTGGTCAGTGGTAGAAGACTTGAAAACAGTCTCGGCGAAAATTCCAGCCATACATCTCTGAAGGTTGATATAGCTCAAGAACATGTTGCTGAGCTGTGTATTCTCTATCGAAAAGGGGCCCGATAACGGTTGAGTCCACCGACGGGAACCGGATAGTATAGATATGACAACACCGCAAACAGACGTACAGTCGCGTAGCGTAGAATTGTCAGCGGAGGCAATGGACACCTTCTGTGAAGACATCTCCGCCATGTTCGATGTGGAGATGGAGACCCAACAGCAGCAATCAGTATCTTATACGGTCAAGGACCTCAAGAAGCAATATAAGAAACTCGCTGCTGTTTATTCCGTTAATACTAAGGGCACCCTTACTGGGTCTTTTCATATCATATTTAACAAGGAAGGTCTGTTCACTCTGGCGGGCATCATTGTAATGCAGCCGGAGCCAAAGATTCAGGAGAACCGGAAGCGCGGAGCGATCAAGGAAGCTGAAGACCTGGGTGACGCAGTGGGTGAGGCTGGAAACCTGCTCGTTGGTTCTTGGGACAGGATATTCCGAGAAGGTTTGGACGGTCACGGCCACTTCGTTCAGTCAGGCACATTCATAGGAGATCCCTGGGATAAACCGGATCAGAACATAGGGCACGCCGAAGATGAGGAATTTCTCTTCGTTCCGTTTACGATGACAGTCGGTTCCTATTCGGCCTTCGATTTTGGCGCTATCTTTCCCAAAGATATCTTTGCTGCGGAAGCAGAAACCGACAAAAACAAAACTCAACAGCAGCCGGAAACCGATTCTGAAGAACCTGAAGCCATCCAGGAACAACACTCCGATGAATCTCAGGCTCAGCAGTCACCTGCTGATGAAGAAACAGTCGAACAAGCTGCTGGCGAGGAAGCCACCAACAACGAAGAGGCACAAACTGACGCTGAAGAAGCACA
>CAZYMD010000157.1:0-9242 GCA_964649005.1 uncultured Pirellulales bacterium | reverse complement strand
CGCTGAAGAAGCACAAGCTGGTACCGAGAATGCACAAGCTGGTGCTGAGGATGTACAAGCCGGTGCCGGAGAAGCACAAAACGACGCCGGAGAACAGGAAGATCAGGCTCAGGAATTCAACCCCGCCGAACAGAGTCCAACCGAGAGCACATCCAATGAACACGCTGAGGCCGTGTCATCGGAGGAGACTCAACAGAAAGCCATTTCAGAAACCATAAAGAAGATGGCCGACTCACCCGCTATACTGCCGGGCGAGTACATAATGATGTCCCTCAACGCCCCTGTGCTCGACATCATGTGTCAGGAAGTGGTCTGGGGTGTTGCGGACGATACAGTCGAGCAGGCAATTGCGAAGATGCAACAGAGTGATGCCGGATACATGCTCATCGGTCAGGACGGCAAGTTGGAAGGACTGGTGTCGAAGTCGGATCTGGCCGGTGCTGTTAGTCCCTATCTGCGACCGGCTTTCACTAAATGGCGTCGACCTATCGACGATGCTACGCTTCAAATAAAAATAAAGTGGATAATGAGCAGGCCCGTCCGAACCGTCACGCCCGAAACCACACTCGCTGCCGTAATGGAGAATATGCGCGAATTCGGCGGACGTTGTCTGCCAGTAATCGACCAACAAGGCCAGGTCGTGGGTCTCATAACAGTGTTTGACATCTTCAAAGCGCTAATAGAGGCAAACACAAAAATCTCGACCGTCGGCAAAACGCTACAGGCCCCACCTCTAATATAGCTACCGGTCGGTTCCACAGGGAGCGATAAATCCTCCACAGACTGCCAATGGTCGGTACAAATAACACGCGTCAAATCGGTATCGATGCCTTTGTGAAATTCTACACCTACGATCAATTTGCTTGATTTGCTTACACTGAATAATACATTTTCGGGGCGATAAAGCCGTTGAATCAGTTTTCGGCCTGCCACATGCGACCACAGAAAACCTAATTAGCAAGTGAATGTTCTGCCGCTATTTTTCTTTGTGTGCTTCAATAGCTCCTAAACTTGCCTCTACTTCAGGCCGAAATAGCGTTGTGTTATAAATATGGGGGCAGACTCGATAGTCACTTACGTAGGCAAGAATACAAAGAAGATGAATGCTGCCGATAACATTCTGGAACTTGTAGGACGTGCAACCTCTTTGGCAGGAGAACTGAATCCAACAGATACTGCCGAGATCGAAGCCTTACAGGCGATATTTAACCAAATAGAGCAGAGTATCGAACAGGTAGCCTCCCTGTGCCCGGCACAACTGCTCGCACAGGTAAAAGGAACAACCTCTGATGTCGATACAGCACTGAAAAAGATATTGCAGAATCAGCTCGACGATACGAACCAGGCAATCGTGGAGGTCGGCGGTGCGATATCGAAGCTTCGGAGTCTTATTGACGAGATCTCACAGCAGTCTCAGGAATCACCGAGTCAGACCGCTGAGACAGTGTCATCGTCCGAAGAGGCCGATATGACACAAGAACCCCAATGTCCGGCGGAGAATCAGACGCAAGTCGAGGTAGATGTCAAATCCGAGCCGCAATCCGAACCTGAATCTCAGGCCAAGACTGAACCACAAGAGGCCACGATCTTACATGAAGACGACATACCATTACTTTTGGATTTTGTCGCAGAGAGCAATGAGCACATTGAGTCATCTGAAGCGGGGCTGCTCGAACTCGAAGAGAGGCCCGGTGACAATGAGGTTCTCAATCAGATATTCAGGGCCTTCCACACCATCAAGGGAATGGCCGGCTTTCTTAACCTTACCGAGATAGGTTCATTGGCGCATTCGGCCGAAAACCTGCTCGATATGGCTCGAAAGGGAGACCTGGTTTTAGCTGGCGCAAATACCGACATTGTCTTCGAGTCGATCGACATGATAAAGAAGATGGTCACCGGCTTGGCTGAATCAATCGAGCAAGGTCAGCCGCTGCTGCCACAGAAGGCCCTTCCTCAACTACTGCAGAAACTTAAGGCTGCCGCCGAAGGCCGAATTCAGGCGCCGCCTCCACAGCCCGAGAAGCCACCGACCAAAGAAGAAGATCAAGAAATAGACGAAATACTGGACGCTAAACAAAAAACAGACACGTCGGGATCACCTGTACAAGCGACAATAAAGGCAAAGATTCTTTCAACTGATGAGAAGATCAAGGTCAGCACAACACGTCTTGACAACCTGATAAACATGGCCGGTGAATTGGTTATCGCCCAGCTAATGGTGGCTGAACAAGTCAATGCAACGATGATAGGCGAACACGAACTTATTCGGAAAATCGCCCATCAGAGCAAGATTGTTCGCGAACTCCAGGAATTGTCCATGGCTATGCGTATGGTCCCAATTCACGGAGTTTTTCAGAAAATGTCCCGGCTTGTCCGTGATCTCGCCCATAAGTTCGACAAGAAAATCTCATTCAGCACGTCCGGCGAAGAAACCGAACTCGACCGAAGCATTGTGGACAAGATTGCCGATCCGCTTGTACATATGGTCCGCAATTCCTTGGACCACGGAATCGAGTCCGCCGAAGAGCGTGTAAAAGGGGGCAAAGATCCTGTAGGTAAGGTTGAACTCCGTGCATTTCATCAGGCCGGCAACATTGTTATAGAAATCCAGGACGACGGAAAAGGCCTCGACAAGGAGCGAATACTCAAGAAAGCCGTTGAGAACGAACTCGTTAGCGCCAATCAAGAATTGAGCGACGAAGAAATATTCAAGCTGATCTTTCACGCAGGCCTCTCGACCGCAAAGGAAATCACAAGCGTCTCGGGTCGCGGAGTCGGCATGGATGTTGTCCGAAAGAACATCGAAGCCCTCAGGGGAAGAATCGAAGTCGCTTCGACACCTGGTAAAGGTTCAACATTTACGATCCGCATGCCCCTTACCCTTGCAATCATTGATGGGCAAATCGTGAAAATCGGTAACCAACGATACATTATTCCGATTAACTCAATCGTGCAAAGCCTCAAGCCGACACGAGATGATATCTCATCTGTGCATAGACGTGCTGAGATGCTGAATATTCGTGGAAAACTGATTCCTTTGGTTCGTTTGTACAAGCTTTTCGGCATCACACCTGTAACGGAAGATCCAACTGAGGCTTTGACTGTAATCGTTGAAGAAGACGATAAATGCTGTGGTCTGCTCGTCGATGAACTCCTGGGGCAGCAGCAGGTTGTGATAAAGAATCTTGGCCAGGGATTGGGGACCGTCAAGGGTGTCTCCGGTGGCGCGATAATGGGTGATGGACTGATAAGCCTGATACTTGATGTGCCGGGATTGATCGATCTGTCCAGGGGCTGAAGGTAGTCTCATACCGTAGGTAAGGGTGGATTAAAAATGGTCTTATTGACCGCGAGAGAATTCGAGTTGAGCGAAAGTGACTTTCGCAAAATCAGCAGTCTGGTTTACGAGCACTGCGGGATCAACCTGCACGAAGGCAAAAAAGAACTTGTCCGGGCAAGACTCGCCAAGAGACTGCGAAAC
This sequence comes from uncultured Pirellulales bacterium, assembly GCA_964649005.1. Lineage (GTDB taxonomy): Bacteria > Planctomycetota > Phycisphaerae > Sedimentisphaerales > Anaerobacaceae > CAZGMJ01. The sequence goes on along the minus strand of CAZYMD010000157.1, from coordinate 5,761 downwards.
GGTGATTTCTCATCCTTTAAAGATTATATGAGACATGTGCTCAACGATAAAACGGGCATGGAATTCTCAATTCTTGTGGATTCACTAAGTACGAATCTCACAAGTTTTTTTCGCGAATCACAGCACTTCGAGTTTCTAAGCAAAAAGTGTCTTCCCGCTATGCTCGAACGCAAGCGCAAGAAAGGCGACTTTAGAATCAGGGCTTGGAGCGCCGGATGTTCTTCGGGAGAAGAACCGTATTCGATAGCCATCACTCTGCTGGAAGCGCTTCATGGTCATGGACGTTGGGATGCCAGGATTCTTGCTACAGATATCTCTACAACCGTACTTGAAACCGCTAAAACCGGCATCTACGACACCGAAAGGATAGACCCGGTTCCACAGATGCTGAGACAGAAATACCTAAGAACGCGGCGATCGAGCGGCGAAAAGCTCTATGAGGTTGGAAACGAAATCAGAAACATGGTTATCTTCAACTATTTGAATCTGATGGAGCAGTGGCCGATCAAGGCACCGATAGATTTCATCTTCTGCCGAAATGTTATGATCTATTTCGACAAAACCACACAATCACGTTTGGTCAATCGTTATTACGATCTGCTCGGTTCAGGTGGAGTCCTATTCACAGGCCATTCGGAGTCTCTTACCGGAATCGACCATAAGTTTAACTACATTCAACCAACGATCTATATCAAGCCATAGGATTCACAAATGTCCAAGAGACGAATAATAGTAAACATTTCCGACGCCAGGTTGTCAAATGATTCGAATGATGTCATTGTGACATATTCGCTTGGTTCCTGTATCGGTGTGTGTTTGTACGATCCAATTACACATATCGGCGGTATGCTTCACTATCAGCTTCCCGAATCAAAAATGGATCCAAGCCGAGCAAGTGAGAAACCGTTCATGTTTGCCGATACGGGAATGAAGATTCTTGTCGATAAGATGGTGTCAATAGGAGCGACAAGTAAAAGAATGAAGGTCAAGATCGCTGGCGGCGCCGCAATGCAGGTGGGGCCGAAAGGATTCGACATCGGCAAGCGAAACCACTTGGCCTTGAGAAAAATAATGTGGAAAAACGGCTTATTCATCGACGCCGAAGACGTCGGAGGCTTCTCCGCCCGTAACCTGTATCTGAACGTCGAAACGGGTAATGTGATGGTTCGTTCCAATGGCCTCGAAAGAGAACTATGATATGTCTTGAAGTCGAATTTTGAAATAGGGAGTAAATTATGGCCCTGAACATTCTAATTGTTGATGACTCGTCTCTAACCCGCAAGGCCATAAAGAGAATAATCGATATGCTTGAGCTTGACGTGGCCCGGATTCTCGAAGCCGGAGACGGCAGAGAGGCCTTGAACACACTCGAGCAGATGCAGGTGGATCTCGTGCTTGCCGATCTGAATATGCCGGAGATGGGCGGAATTGAGATGATCTATCACATGAGAGGCAACGAAGAAACAAAGTACATTCCGGTAGTTGTTGTCTCCACGGAATCCAGCACAACAAGAATTGAAGGGCTTCTCGCCGACGGAGCCAAAGATTACCTCCACAAGCCCTTCACGCCGGAAGAATTCAAGGAAGTTATTACGCGTACTGTGGGAGTCAAGAGCAATGATTGATACACAAAACTTTCTGGTCCAGGCAATGGATCAGGCTTTGGAGACTATGGCTTTTCTTACCGTCATACCCGACGAAGAGAACATGATCGTGCCGGAAAAAACCATTCTGGCCGAAATGAGCTTCTCCGGACCAAGGAATGGAACTATACAGATACTGGCAGGCACTGATTTCGCCGAAGTCATCGCCGAGAATATCGGCGCAATGGATCAGGTCAACGACGAAATGCGTTTCGACGCCCTCAAGGAACTCTCCAATGTAACCTGCGGGCTCTTGATTCCGATGATTGCTTCAACTGAAAGTGATGTTTTCGATTTGACAGTTCCTGTGGTCAAGGCCAGCGACGACGCTCCAAATTGGCAAGAATTCATTATGCAGCAGAACGCGTGCATTGTGAATGTTGACGGCTTTGGAGTAGCCACGAGATTAATCTTGAGTGAACAGCAAACATAATTGTCGGAGGATATAGTGAAGACAAAAGACTTTTCAGGAATACGTAATAAAGGACTGCTGCCGGACCCGGCGGAAGTGGAAGTGCCGGCCGATATGGACGATCTTCTCGATGACTATATTGAATCAACAAGCTCGATGCTTGAAGAGCTTGAAGCAGTCACGTTGGCTTATGAGTCGGGCGACAACAGGGATGAAAACGCTTCCGCGATTCGACGTATTCTGCACAAAATAAAGGGCGAATCATCGATGGTGAGCGTCAATGATGTCTCCGAGCTGTGCCATCAGGCCGAGTATGCTTTCGAAGAGCTGCCGGTAGCCGATAAGCCTGATATGCTGCTGAAGTTCAAAGACTGGATCACAATTGCCATTGGGCATATGACAGGCTGAAGTCTATCTGAGGAGTAAATCGATGGTGATGACTCTAAATAAGGCAATCAGGGTTCTGATTGTTGACGATTCAGCCATAGTCCGCAAAGTACTGAACAAACAACTCTGCCGATACCCTGGTATTGAAGTTGTCGGCACAGCTCCCGACCCGTACGTAGCGCGCGACAAGATTATGGCGTTACAGCCGGACGTACTTACGCTCGATGTGGAAATGCCCAGAATGGACGGTATTACATTTCTGCGCAAGCTGATGAAGCATCAACCCATACCGGTTATCATACTCAGTTCCCTGACACCAAAGGGCGGCAAAACTGCAATGGAGGCGCTGGATGCCGGCGCAGTCGAAGTAATGTGCAAGCCCGGACAAGCTTACAGCGTCAGCGAGGCTTGTGACGCACTTGTTTACAGGATCAAGGCCGCCTCCAAAGCACACCTAAGAGTACCACCTATAGCAGCATGCAGAGGCTCGGCCTCGCCAAAGAGATTGCATATGGTCGAGACGACCGACAAAATATTTGCCATAGGAGCTTCGACCGGGGGTGTACAGGCATTGACGCAGGTGCTTACTGCCTTCCCTGCAAATGCACCTGGAACGGTAGTCGTCCAGCATATGCCTGCGAAATTCACAACCTCGTTTGCGGACCGCCTCAACCAGGAATGTGCCGTACATGTATCAGAAGCAAAAGACGGAGATCACGTCATCTCCGGGCGGGTGTTGATTGCGCCGGGAGGCTATCATATGCAGTTAAAACGTTCGGGTGCAAACTACTATGTCTCCATCACGGAAGGCGATCCTGTGTGCAGACAAAAACCGAGCGTTGAAGTCCTGTTCAATTCGGTCGCCCAATACGCCGGGTCAAACGCCGTAGGGGCGATACTGACCGGAATGGGAGATGACGGTGCGCGTGGTTTGCTGAATATGCGGCAAAATGGCGCCCACACAGTAGCACAGAATGAACAGTCCTGCGTCGTTTTCGGAATGCCAAAGGAAGCAATCGAGGTCGGAGCCGCCGAGAAGGTGGTCTCGCTGTCCGACATGGCACAAACTCTTATAAATCTCATAAGACGTTAATAGGAATCCTGTATAAGCCAGGTTGTTAAGACAATCCTTGGAGATATGGAACATGTTCAAAGCAAAAACAATCATGAAAACGGATTTGATCAGTGTTACCAAGGACACCGAGATTTATGAAGCCATAAGAATCATGGTCGAAAACAACATAACCGGCCTGCCCGTTCTCAATGATGATCGGACTATCGCGGGAATAGTCACCGAAAAGGATGTACTCAGACTCCTGTATGATACGGGCAATAGAGCCGGAAATGTTGAAGATTACATGACGCAAGAGGTTGCCAGTTTCGACCAGAATGACAGCCTCATCGATATCACTGAGAGCTTCATCAGCAACCACTTTCGCCGAGTTCCTATTACCGACAATGGGAAAGTAACCGGCATCATCAGCCGAAAAGACATCATCGCATACATTTTGAAGCTAAGGCGCAAGGACAGAACTCCAGTAACAGCCGATACATCCCAACAAGGCTAAGATATGTGGTTGCCAACATTCGGGCGGCCCCTTCGCAACTCCCGAACCACCTGTCCTTTGCAGACCGGTCGGCTTTGACGATTCCTTTATTTATCGAGTCTTCTGAGAACAATGTCCTGCAGTTGCAAAGCGGATAAATTCAGCATTGGTCAGCATTCCCGATTGTGTTATCATTCTTATCAGCTCGTTGAGGATTGATAGCTCTGTGGGTGAGACTGCACAAAATTACTCATAGAGCAGCGCCACACGACCAGATTGTGTATGGAAATGCTGACGATACTGGCTATTTTGATGTTGTTGGGATAGACGTTACGGACAATGATGGATTTGAAGAGCAAACGGATTGCGATTTTATCGCCTGTGGCCTGGCGGACACCGCCAAGGGCGTATGGTGCGTGGGAGACGGTGGCGAGCAATATCGCCGAAGGGCTTATCGCTCGGGGGTGGGAGAACGTAACGCTTTTTGCTACGAAAGACTCCATTACACAGGCTCGGCTCGAAGGTGTCATCGAAAGGGGATACGAGCGCGACAAATCTCAGATGCCTCCGGTCTCTGCCTGCCTGCATATCGCGCATTGCATGGAGCAGGCCGGGCGGTTCGACCTGATTCACAATAATTTTGATTACCTTCCTTTGACTTACTCGCGGCTGATAGGCGCCCCGATATTGACAACCATACATGGCTTTTCGGAGCCTGGTATATTGCCTGTGTATCGGCGATACGACAACACATACTTCGTTTCCATCAGCGATGCCGACAGAGATCCGGGGCTGTCCTATTTGGCGACCGTGTACAATGGGATAGATATTTCAAATATTACATTCAGGAAAAAAGCTGGTGACAAGCTTGTCTCTTTTGGGCGTATACACCCGGACAAGGGTGTGCATCTGGCGATTGAGGTGGCGCAGCGAAGCGGGATGGACCTGCTAATCGCTGGGATTATCCAGGATCAGGGGTATTTTGATTCGAAGATAAGACCTTATCTGAATGACTCTACGATTCAATATATCGGGCCTGTAAATCCGACGGCGCGGGATGCGCTATTGAAGGAGGCTTATACTGTATTGCATCTTAATACGATCCCCGAACGTTTCGGGCTGGTGATGGCGGAATCCATGGCGGCGGGGACGCCTGTTATTGCGATGGATTTGGGGTCCTGCCGGGAGGTGATTGCCGATAAGGTGACGGGGTATCTGGTTGACAGTGTTGAAAGGGCGGTTGCCGCCGTTGGGGTAATTGGAAAGATTGATCGCGGAAAGTGCAGGCAGCGTGTGGAAGAGAATTTTACAATTGACTGCATGGTTGCCGGCTACGAAAAAGTGTACGAAGAGATATTCAAGCGAGAGAAGTTAAAGAAACGATAATTGCACAAGGATGTGACAAATGAAAAAGAGCTTTGTTCAACGATACCAGGGCAATCCGATACTGACGAAGGATGATATTCCCTATCCGGTGCAGACGGTGCACAATGCGGGCGTGACGAAGTTTGGCGGGCGGTATGTGATGCTGTTTCGTTCACACCTGGATACGGGGCGGTCGATTATTGGGATTGCTGAGAGCGACGATGGTTTCAATTTCACACCGAGAGCGGAGCCGTTTATGGTTCCGAGCAAAGAGGGGATATTCAAAGAGTACGAGGAATATGGCGTGGAGGATCCTCGTATCACGCATCTGGAGGGCGCGTACTATATTACCTACAGCGCTTATTCCAAGCTTGGAGGGCGGATTGGGCTGGCCAGGACAGAGGATT
>CAZYMD010000156.1:0-12354 GCA_964649005.1 uncultured Pirellulales bacterium | reverse complement strand
GAATTCTGTCAGAACTGGCAGATCAGCCAGGCCGCGGTAGAGACCGGGCGCATCGATGGCGAGGCGATTAGCCCCGAACAGATTGTAGCCGCCGCTGTTCGCAGTCGGTGCAAGAGCATTGCGTACACATACACAGAGCCGACAGTCTTCATGGAGCTATGCGCCGATTGCGGCAGACTCGCTAAGGACGAAGGCCTCAAGAATGTCTTCGTCAGCAATGGCTACATGACGCGAGAGGCCATCGATTTCACAGCCGACTGGCTCGATGGTATCAACGTGGACCTAAAGGCGTTCACCGACAATTACTACAGTCGACTCTGCAAGGCCAGCCTCCAGCCCGTGCTCGAAACAATCGAGTACATAGCCAAACACACCGACATCTGGATGGAGGTTACGACATTGCTCGTGCCAGACGAAAACGATTCGCAGGACGAGCTAAAGCAGCTTGCGGACTTCATCGTTCAAAAGGCCGGCCCAGATGTGCCCTGGCATATAAGCAGATACCATCCGATGTACAAGCATCAAAGTTCCGAGCCGACGCCCGCCAGCAGCCTCAAAAAAGCATACGATATTGGCAAATCCGCAGGCTTGCATTATATTTACATTGGCAACGTGTCCGGCGGCGGCTACGAAAGCACGAACTGTCCGGGCTGCCAACGCGTAGTAATAGAACGAGTAGGATACAGCATTGGCCGAAACGACGTGTCTGATGGCCGATGCCCGGATTGTGGGGCCGTGATTGCAGGCTTTGAAATGGGTGGATAGAGCCGGCAGGCGGATCGGATTCGATTGATTCTAACGTGAAGAGAAAGAATGGACAGCTTATGAAGATTGTCGTTGATGCGAATATACCCTTTGCAGAGCAGTGTTTTTCGTCCATTGGTGATGTTCAGGTCGTTCCAGGCAGGCAGATCACGCGCGGAGTTGCAGCAGATGCCCATGTTCTGGTGGTGCGCAGCATAACATCTGTCAACGAAGATTTACTCAGGGGTACGGCGGTTAAGTTCGTAGGCACATCAACGATTGGTTTCGACCACATCGACAGGGACTATCTGGCCGCGAACGACATCGGCTTCGCATCGGCCCCGGGTTCCAATGCGAATTCCGCCGCCGAATATGTCATAGCAGGGCTGCTCGAAACCGCCCAGAAGTACGATATAGATCTCGATGAAAAATCGATAGGCATCATCGGTGTTGGCAACGTTGGCGGCAGGGTGGCCGAAAAAGCTGCCGCCCTCGGCATGGGCCTGGTCCTGAACGACCCACCTCTCGCCAGACAGACGGGCGACGAAAAGTACCGTCCTATCGAAGAGCTTTTCGACTGCGATTTCATAACTATCCATACACCCCTGACGCGTGAAGGCATCGACAAAACGTACCACCTGGCTGATAAGGAATTCTTCGAGTCGCTCAAAGAGCGATGTGTCTTCATAAACGCCTCGCGCGGCGCCGTTGTGGAGACCGGTGCTCTCAAGAGCGCCATTCTTTCAGGAAGGCTCAGGGGCGTTGTGCTGGACGTTTGGGAAAACGAGCCTAACATCGACCTGGAGCTGCTTAAGATGGTGGACATAGGCACGCCGCACATTGCAGGCTATTCGCTCGATGGCAAAATCGCAGGCATGATTATGATTTACAAAGCTGTCTGTGACCACTTTGGCTTCGATGCTCAATCTGATGTTGACGATTTTATACCCGCGCCGCCTATACACGAGCTGCGTGTCAACATTGGTGAATACAGGGCCATCGACGTCGTCGCCAGCGCCGTGCAAAAGATTTACGATATCCGAAGAGACGACGCACGGCTGCGATGGGTATGGGAAAAGCCCGAATACAAGCGTAGTGACTATTTCGACGGATTGCGAAAGAACTATCCCGTCAGGCGGGAATTCCATAACACAACGATCCTGCTCAAATCGGGCCACACCAGCCTTGAAAAGAAGCTAACGGGCATCGGGTTTAAGGTCCAGAGGGTAAGTTGACCGTAAACGTACGAAGTCTCCAGGGAGCTATCACAGGTGGAGAGTAATAAAAGTATTCTAACGTGGCCTCGTGGCACGCTCGATTTCTCGCAAGGCTGCCTCGTAATGGGCGTCCTGAATGTCACGCCCGACTCGTTCAGCGATGGCGGACAGTTTCAGTATACCGAGACCGCTATCGCTCATGGCTTACAGATGGCCGAAAATGGCGCCGCGATAATCGACGTTGGCGGCGAATCGACCAGGCCAGGCTCGCAATCCGTAAGCGACGAAGAGGAAATCCATCGCGTTGCTCCAGTCATCGAACATTTGTCTCATCGTATCGACATACCCATCAGCATTGATACATACAAATACGAAGTCGCCAAAGCCGCTCTGGACGCCGGCGCTGCAATCTTCAACGACATCACTGCTCTAACCGACGAGCGCATAGGCGATCTGGCCGCGCAATACGAAGTGCCGATAGTCCTAATGCACATGCAGGGAACGCCTGCTACGATGCAAGATGAGCCCCACTACGATGATTTAGTAAACGAGGTCCTTGAATTCCTTCTCAGCCGTGCCCAAAGGGCCGAGACTCTCGGAATCGCAAAGGACCGCATCTTCATTGATCCTGGTATCGGTTTCGGTAAAACCCTCGAACACAACCTCGTCCTTTTGCAGAACATCGATACGTTTGTCTCAAGTGGTTATCGTGTCCTCGTGGGCACAAGTCGCAAAGCCTTCATCGGCAAAATCACCGGCAGGAAAGCTCCCGCCGAAAGGGTGCTCGGAACCGCCGCTACGGTTGCTCTGTGTGCCGCCGCAGGCGTCTCAATCGTCCGTGTGCACGATGTCGCTGAGATGGTCGATGTTGTGAAAGTTGTCGGCAGGATCATTCCAGATCGAGAGCCAGCTTGAGCACTTCAGCCGTATTCTTCACGAATTCCAGCGACAGGCCCTTCTTGGCTTCGTCGGGAACGTCGGGGATGTCCTTCTTGTTCCTTGCAGGCAGAATAACAGTCTTGATGCCGGCCTGCTTTGCGGCGAGGATCTTCTCCTTGAGCCCGCCGATCGGCAAAACCAGACCTCGCAGCGTAATCTCGCCCGTCATCGCCACATCAGGACGAATAGGCTTACTTAGCAACAGACTCACCAAAGACGTAAACACCGCCACCCCCGCGCTGGGCCCATCCTTAGGCACCGCCCCCGCGGGCACGTGAATGTGGTAGTCGCACTCCGCGAATCTCTTGGGATCGATATCCAACCGCTCTGCATTCGCCTTGACGACGGAGAACGCCGTTTGGGCGCTTTCCTTCATCACATCTCCGATCTGCCCTGTAAGCTGTAAATGCCCCTTGCCACGCATCGACGCCGACTCCACGAAAAGCAGTTCTCCGCCGACGGGAGTATAGGCCAGTGCAGTAGCTACGCCAGGTATCCCGGTACGCAGGGCCAGTTCCGATTCGTGCCTCACCGGTCCGAGTATGCCCGCCAGGCTCTTTCTACTGATAGTCGCCCGCCGCTTGACGCCCTTTGCTATATCGGTCGCGATGGCCCTGCAAACCGCTGCTATATTTCGTTCGAGGTTTCTAACTCCCGCTTCACGAGTATAACCGTGGATCATTGCAAGCAACGCCTCGTCTTTGATCGTAAGCTTGTTCCTGGCCAGCCCGTGCTCCTTGAGCTGCCGTTTAACGAGGTATCTCTTGGCGATATTGAGCTTCTCGATCTCGGTGTAGCCTGGCAGCTCAATGATCTCCATCCTGTCGTGCAACGCAGGCGGGACGGGCTCGGTGCAGTTGGCGGTCCCGATGAACATGACGCGAGACAGATCGAACGGCTGATCCAGATAATGATCGCTGAACGTTGCGTTCTGTTCCGGATCGAGCACCTCTAATAAAGCGCTGGCCGGATCGCCCCGAAAGTCGCTGCCGATTTTGTCCAACTCGTCGAGCATGAACACTGGATTCCTGCTCTGGCACTTTCGCAGCTCCTGTATAATTCTCCCTGGGAGCGCCCCGATATAGGTCCGCCGATGTCCCCTTATATCCGCCTCGTCCCTGATCCCGCCGAGCGATATCCTCACGAACTTCCTGCTCATCGCTCGTGCAATCGACTTGCCAAGCGAAGTTTTGCCCACGCCCGGCGGTCCGACGAAACACAGGATCGGGCTCTTGCCCCCCGGATTCAGCTTGCGAACAGCTAAAAACTCCAGTATTCGCTTCTTCACTTTCACAAGGTCGTAGTGGTCCTTATTGAGAATCCGCTCGGCCTTTGTGATATCGATTCTGTCCTCGGTCTGAATCGACCAGGGCAGCTCGCAAATCCAATCGAGATACGTTCGGATAACGCTGTAATCCGGAGACGACGGCGGGATCTTACCCAGCCTGTCCAGCTCGCGCAACGCCTCTTCCTCGACCTTTTTGGGCATCCTGGCCTTTTTAATGCTCTTGCGTATATCCTTAAGCTCTTCTGTTCTCAGGTCCTTGTGCCCAAGTTCGGACTGAATGGCCTTCAACTGCTCCTGCAGAAAGTACTCCCGCTGGCTCTTGTCTATCGAATCCCGAACCCTGCCCTGGATCTTGTGGCTCAGCTCCAGCACTTCGAGTTGGTTGGCCAGCAGCACAGATATCTGTTCGAGACGCTTGCCTGCATCGAGTTCTTCCAACAGTTGCTGCTTTATTGATATCTCCAGGTTGAGATTAGCGGCCAGAAAATCGGCCAGTGCCGAAGGATTCTCGATATTCTCTAACAGCACCGATGCTTCCTCAGGCACATTAGGACTAAGCGCGATGGCCCTGTTAGCCGCCTGCCGGACGCTCACCATTAGTGCCTGGAGCCTCTTGGTCATCCTGAACTTAACTTCAATGGCCTTGACCTTTGCTCTGAGATATGGCTCCCTCGCAACCACTTTCTGTATCTTGAACCGCGTCAGGCCGTGAACTACGATGTGAATCGATCCCTGGGGCAGCTTGATAACCTTCAGCACGCTCGCAGCCGTTCCGACCGAATAAAGGTCGCGAAAGTCAGGCTCATCGATCCCTGCGTTTCGTTGCGTAACCAACCCTATAACCGACTCATTCGGCTTCGTATCAGCCAGCAGGGCCTTGCTCTTATCTCGCCCGATAGCCAGAGGCGTTACCGTTCCAGGATACGCAACCGCGTTCCGGATCGGCAGGATTCCGATCGTTTGAGGCAGCTTGAACTGCCCCGTATCGTCGCGAATCTGCTCGGCGTCGTCTCTAAAATACGGATCAAGCTGCGCAGAATCCTCCCCAATCACTTCAACAGCCAGTACCCCGTTCATGGGCAACAGATTCTTCAAATCATTTGCCATATTCGTATACTACGCCGGACCGAACCCAAAGGCAAGAAATGAAAAACAATCGTCAGCCTTGCTCTGGACAATTCCTCCTCTGCGAATTTGACATCCCCTCAACTTTTGCCATCCCTGAAAGCGTACCGGTTGCCAACTAAGTGTGGCTTGAATTGGCTTGGATTTAGGCTGTGCAAGATGTCGGCTGGTGGTTATTTTGCAGGCGTTTTTCCATCTGCAACAGCTTCAGCACTGGTTTTGTACCCTGTGAAATCCTCAGATCGGATAAGCACTGCCTCAGAGGCATCAATGGGATAGAAGCTTTTGCCTCTTTTGCTTGCGATGAATCTGAATCCATCGGTGCTAACTTTGCCTACCCAACTGAACTGAGGTGCATCTTTCGGGCTTATAACAACCAGCTCAGGGATTGTTCCAGGCGGTAGCAGGCCATAGCTTTTGGGTGCATCCGGGAAGTATTGAACGAGCCTTGCAGGATCAGGCTTTGACGGACCCATCAGTCTGTTTCTTGTGGTGTACAAGCCCAGCAAGGCAATCGCGACTATGAGGCCTGAAAGCACAGCAATCCAGTGCGTGCGAACGATGTTTCTGACCCTCGCATATAGTCCGCTTGTTGGCGGCTGTTGAGTTTGTGTCAAAATGTTAACTGTGCCCGAGTCAGCTCCGACAGCCTGGCGAGCAAATGTGGACGAACCTGCAAAGGCTGTGTCACCTGCCTGGGGTACGATTGCCTCTGCTCGCAGGCAAGCGGCCATGTCGGTCGCTGAGGGTCTTTGAGCTGGGTCTTTCGCCATCGCACGCGATATCAAGCGGGCCAGGGTTTGCGGACAATTGGCGAGCACGTTTCTTATATCAGGAATATCGCCTTCTGTGTGCTTTTTGAGAATGTCCTTGATCTTTTGACCTGTGAATGGAGCCTTGCCTGTCAGTGCATAGAATAGTGTTGCGCCGAGGCTGTAGATATCGATGGCTGTGGTCTGCTTCTTTCTCAATATGACCTCAGGGGCCATGAACAGTGGTGAGCCTACAGCTCTTTTCGTGAAGTCGAATGGGTCGTTGGGATCATCCATTCGAACCAGACCGAAATCCGCCACTTTACATCGCCCGTGGCGGGTAAGCATGAGATTTGCGGGCTTAATGTCACGATGTATGATTCCCAGGTGATGAGCTACCGCCAGGGCGTCGGCGGCATCCGCCACGAATGAGCACGCACGTGGCGTTGACAATGGTCCGGCTCCCTTGATCACGTCTCTAAGGTTCCCTCCATCAAGCATTTCCATGGCTATGTACCACCAGCCATCGTGCTGGTTAATCTCGTAAATATGCACGACATTGGGGTGTTCGATTTCGGCCGCGGCGCGGGCTTCGCGCAGGAATTGATCCACCCGCTGCTGGACTCCGATGCCCTTCATGCGTTTGCACAGGACCTTTAGGGCTACGAGCCGGTACAGGTTGATGTCACGAGCCAGTATCACTCGCCCCATTTTTCCTTCGCCGATCAGCCTGATCAGTCTGAAGTGGCCCATGATCTTCCCCGCCCAGGCCGGTCGTGCCGGCTTCGCGACAGGTTCGGGCGCATCCAATTTGGGCTCAATAATTCTGGTTTTGGCTTCGATCAGGTCGGATTCGGAATCTTGAACCAGACTCGCCTCGAATTCAGATTCGTCCATCGAAGCTTCTTCTTTGTCTTTGTCCGGTTTGCTGTTCATGAAGGTCGACCGTTGTTTGTTTTGAGTCTGATGCCCGTAAAATGGATTATAGTTACTATACTTTGCTGCTGCCGGATTCGCCCTTCGCTGAGGTCTCCTTCGTCAGAGCCGACCGCAATAAATTGCGTCTCTCCAAGCCTGCACACAGCTTCTATCTTCATGTCAGGCAGTCTGGCGAACAGGATAGGCTCCTCGTTTTTGCGCCCGCTCCACCAGAACAGCGCGCTATCCAGAGTGTTGGGGGGGAAAGGCTGGTCTTCACTATGTTTCGGGCCGTTGCTCTTTGCCGCCGTGATTAAATAACCACTGGTCAGTGGATCCCAGCAAAGATCGCTGATTCCGCGGTCTCCCAGATTCAAAGTGAACAGATCTGCGATTTGCATTTTATTGGGATTCTTTTCTTCGAAGGCCTCCGATACAGCCGTCACCGCCACAACAATCGCACGGCTGGCGCACAAAGGATTCCTCATTCCCAGAAGAAGGGTTGCACTGTCAGGTGTGAAACACATTCCCTCAACGTTACCCCAGCGATATGTGTTCTTGTCGATACCTGTGAAACTTGCATCGAACGTGTGGTAAGGTTCAATTCCAACATCCTTGAAGTAGTCGTTTACAGAATCGCGCACCACCCCGGCATTTAAAATGACCGGTCGCCTGAAACTGAAAGGCTCCACACTACGCAGACGAAAACGAATAGCATGCCGCCGCTTTGGCAGGGGCTGGGCGCTGGGATCGTTGCTTTGCGAGCACATCATGTAAACGAACGTTCGACCGCCATCCTCTCGGACAATGGTCATGCACTCGATGTCTTCGAGTAGTTCCTGCTCATTGCGAATCAATACGTGAGGCGTGGGCTTGCTCACAGTCATACTCTCCAGATCGACCGGGCAGCTGAACAGAAGATGGTTGTGGCGGTCGCTGGAGATCAGCAGATTGCCGTCCACCCATGCGAAGCTGCTGCACTCGAGAGCTTTTTCTTCCAACTGCTGATTGGATGCAGGGGCGCGAACTGTGATATCCTGTTGCGCAACGACCGGAGGCTCGATAATGCCGAAGTAAATTTGCGGGACACTCTCCGCCTGCCTGAATATCTCCTGGGCCGTTGTCGCATCGCTGCTGACTAAGCTCAGGTATATTAGCAGCAAGCCTATAGTCGAAACCGGATGCCACAGCTTTGCGAACATAACTAATCCTTACCTTATGATACCGATCAGCGACCGCTCAGCGTGTATCGGTGAATGAGCCGGCAATAATTGTGAAATCACCTGTGCCAGTGGCGTTGCTAACCTGCTCAATGATACCCCAATGCAATATCTGTGTCAAAGCTTACAGCCATCGATATATTACAAGCCCAATAACTCAAAAATCCACACAGACACCTCCGTTCTTTGTTATTCACAATTGACATTATCTCCTTGATCTATAACGGCTGGTAAATGTAGACTAATGACAGATTTGGATTCTTCGAACCTGTTTGACTCGATGTGGTACGTGCGAATGTGGCCTTACTGGTTCAATGCCCCTGATGTATTTTTGTGTCCATCGTGTAGTGTGCCCAGGCATACTGGCCATGGCGATACGTTCCATGTGCGGCTGTATCGATCAGAAGATGCTCCCATAGGTGATTTCCCTAAACTTAAAAAAGCAATGGGCTACTCCATCGAGGAATAGCCCATGAACAGTCTATCACAATGTTTTTGGCTTCAATCCTTTATGCTATCTCACTGTCGGGAAAGCCGGAGCCCTCTTCAGGCTCGTTAGGCTCAGCCGGCTCGGCTGGTTCTTCATCACTCAGAACGACAAGCCCCATTTTCGCACATTCAGGATCGCTTCCAGGATCATTCGGATCTTCCTCGGCGGGCAACAGGCTCATCGGCGTGCATTCACACCCCGGATCGCTGTTCGGATCGTTGGGATCCTCGTCTACATACGTGGCGGTTTGATTCACCGTCAGGTTCATACCATTGGCGTTCACCGCGAGAATCACCAACAGCAGTGTGACTACAACAAGTCCAAGAAAATTTATTATCAGTTTTTTCATCGTTTGTTACTCCTCAACTCTATATGAGTTTAAGTTCCTGTTATTTCTCTGATCTATCCTTCCGAATATGTGCTCTGCACAGCTTTGATGACGATTGGACTCGTGATCCCGCTCGGCAGCATCTGGTCCTCCTCCGGCGTAATGCTTATCACTCCAATGTCACCGAGTTCCGTTGTCTCCGAGCCGCCATCGTCGAGCGTCGCTCCGATATTTGTCACATATCCCGACGTCCATTGCGTCGTATCGCACATGGATATGATGGTTCCGTATATCTGCGCGTTGCCTCTAACATCGACAATACCACCGACTATGGCGCCGGTGATGACGTTGTTGTCACTCTGCTCGGGATTCGTATTTCCGAGGTTTACGTTGAAGTGAGGCGCCAGAATTGTAGCCTCTTCGATTCCGGACTGGTTATCGAATGCGGCCGAGCCCGTGAAGTATAGACAGTTTTGTTTCCACTTCAAAATCTGCGGTACGTCTGTGATGATCGTCCCGTTGAAGGTGCAATCCTCGAAGCGGACGTTGTTGTAATAGGAGCTGGTGTTCTTGTAGCAGTCTATGTAGAGCACTCCGTCGAAGGTGCAGTTCCTGAACAGCGCGTTGTAATTGTCAGGCAGCCGTGCATTCGTAAAGTTCTGGTTTTCATACACGTGTCGCGTAAGTTTAAGATTCGAGGTGTAATATGGTGTACCGTCTCTTGGATAGTTATAGTTGCCCGAAGCATGTGGGAAGTATTCAACCTCCCTCTGGGATGTTGGGCAGGAAGGAATGTTAGCAAGACCGGAATTGTACATATCGGTGTTGTAGTCGTCAATGTCCATACCCGGAATGTTTTCGGATTGTTGCGAGTAGTTGATTCCTTCGTGGTATCCCTGGACTTCATCATACGAGCTGTAGATGCGATTGCCCGACTCATCGAACATCGGCTCATCATTAACATCGAGCGTCTCCATCTGGTAGCTCTGGTTCTGGATCTGGTTGAGAGTGAGAACCGTATTGATGGTGCCCAACACGCCCGAATCGCTGGTAACGTTGAACGGGGATATCTGCGGCACGTCCCACGAACTGAAAATGTCACCGTGTATCGTGGTGTCGCCCGTGAGCCACATCCTGCCTCTGCTGGCGATGGCGTAGCTGAGGACTTGGTTATCCTTGGTGATCTCCATATCGATGTTTATTCGCCTTGTGATCTGGCCGTCAACTCCGGTCGCCTGGACCTTGATTACATGGGGATTGTCGTCGTATCTGTAAAATCTTACTGTGAAGTTTGTATTGGGGCTCCCATATTCGAGCGGGCTGGTTACTACCTGATCGCCTTGCCCGCCGGTGTCTGAGAACTGCGCGGACGATGATACGCTCTGGCCGTCAAGGGCCGCATTTTGAAGGCGTAAGCAGAAGTCTGTCCATACCTGGTCGGCCTCGGCGTCGGTTACAAAGTTAAAACCAGTCTGTGGGAGGCTTACGGTTGATGCAATGTACATGGCGCAATCAACGCCCGACTGTGCGGCCGCCAGCGCTGAATTTACCTTGTGCTGGTTCGATGCAAGTTGTGCGTTCGTTCCCGTCATTGCCGCCATGGAGACCGCAAGAGCTGAGAATATCACAACGAAGATCATCGACAGGATTAACGCGACACCACGATGTCTCTGATGAACTATTATTACTACGGTTGCCATTCTTCCCCCCACGGGAATGAGACGGTGGTATAACTGACTTTCCAAAACTTCTAATACACTCCAGATAAATCATACGAAACATCTGATGTCAGGCCAAAAAACACTTCGGCCCCGTACGATTACTGGCTGAACAATGTGCAAGTGGTGGGCTCTGAGTATGACTCCGAGTTATAGTGGAGAACTACTTCAGGTATGAAACCAGGTGGCACATAGTCAATGCCTGACCGGTTGAAGAACAGATCGCTGTTCCCCGTTAGGGTCATAGGTGTCAGTGCGTAGTTAATGATCGATCCTCTGACAATCCCGCCGGCGTTTCCAAAGAAGCTCACTCCATTGGCGGCAATTGCTCCGTTGAGGGTATCGAAGCTTCCGCCGAATGATACTGCAAAGCCCGGAGCTATGACAAAACTTCCATCCAGGTCGCGAATATCTTCGAACTGCGGCTCATCTGATAATTCGGATACGGATCTGCTTATCACATTTCCCTGAAAGGTCAACTGGTTAGTTCCTGAATCGTCGTATATATCCCCATCTGCAACGATTATACCTATTATGTCGGCAGTACCCGTAAAGACAACAACGTTTGGAGACTCGATGAAGACGATGCCTTTTAGTGTAGCATGGCCAGAGAAGATCGGATCAGTTCCCGCTTCTATTCTGATATTTTCAAAAGTCGCATCGGAGGACGTATCGGTAGTTGAATCGACAAGATTTGTCGCCAGGTACTCAAACTCTTCCGGATTAGGGATCGGGAACTGAGTGGGAGGAGCGCCGAATATAACGTGGTTTTCTATCGCATCATCTCCGGTTTCTCCCCCGATTCCGGCTTTGCCGCCCTGAAGAGTGACTGTGGCATCAGGATTGACGATACTGACCTCGCCTGCGATTTGAGAGTTGCCTATTATTGACAGAGCCTCGGTGTAGTTCTGGCTTTCTATATATACGTCGGATTCGACTGCTACGTTGACACCGTCGAGCAGGATATTACCCGCAAGGGAAAGAGGCCCTTTGGTTGCGACGCCAAAATCGAAGACCGAATCCTCCCGTGTTCCGAAGGTATAGTTCGTTCTTATCGTCTTTGAAATCTGTCCGCATGCACCCTGTACGTCTACTTGCAGCGTATCCTGATCCACCTGCGTGATCTGTGCGGCAAAGCTGCTCTGGGCCAAGGAATCCAATGTGACACCAGGCATGGTCATCGCGGACCCATCGTAGTAAATCGTTGTTGGCAACTGAGCGGTGGCACAAGCCTGCTGCAAAAACGAGACCACATACGCGAACCTCTCACTTGGTGATGTCATACCCGGTATCGTCACATCGCTCATATAGTGGCGAATAATTTCGTGGCCCGACTGTGCTGCACACAGGGCTGAGTTGACCTTGTGTTGATTGGACGCAAGCTGCACGTTAGTTCCTGTCATTGTTGCCATCGAAACGGCGAGGGCGGAGAAAATAATGACAAAAATCATTGATAGAATCAGCGCAATACCGCGACGATGTCGGTGCATGAACGATCTTGGCGGTGCCATTTTTCCCCCACCGGAAGACTGAGGCCAGTATCATGTTGAGTGACTTCTAAGGCGTTCCAATTAAACAATACGTAACGTATCACTTATTCGCAAAGACTATTCAT
>CAZYMD010000155.1:0-12380 GCA_964649005.1 uncultured Pirellulales bacterium | reverse complement strand
CCAGAAAAACTTCATGGCCTGATCTATCCGAACGCGAGGATTTGTATTCTTGATAAGAATCACAAGCACTAACACCAACACGTATTTCAATATTCCCCAAAACAGGGGCCATCCGCTGGTACCGAATCCACCAAGAAACACAGTAACCAAAAACAGAGGCAGCGCCACTAACATCACAGCCTGCATAAGCTTCCACCCCGCAAGCAACGCCCCCGAGTATTCGATTATCACCCCACTGGCCACTTCCGCCTCAGCTTCGGCAATATCAAACGGAACAAAGCCAAGTTTCGCCTGAACACACAGCAGCGAAACAAGAAACGCCAACATTCCCGATACGCTGAAGGCGATGGTTCGCTCCGATATGATGGCGAGATCGAGCTGCCCGCCTGTCTTGATTATCACTACGACAAAAGCAAGAATCAACGGTAGCTCATAACCCATAACGAGCTTCATTTCCCTTCCCGTACCGAGCGCCGCGTGTGGGTTGGCGCTGGCGCTGCTGCCAAGAATCAACGCCAGCGAAGGCAACACCATCAGATAAATCGCCACGATGATATCTCCGGCGAAAGCCGCCCCCGAAAAAATCGTCCGCCACAGGACTACCGACAGCAACAAAATACCCGCAAGCCCAACCATCGGCGCGAACATAAACACAGTCCGTTGTGCATCCTGCGGTATGAGGATCTCCTTACCCATCAGCTTCATAACATCATAGACAGGCTGCAACACAGGCGGCCCAACACGCCACTGCACCAGGGCGCTGACCTTCCTGACAATATAGGAAGCTACGAGGCCCAGGACGATCGTGCCCGGTACAACGACTATCCAGAATAGAACGTTCATCGCAGCGCTCATTTCTTAGACTTCTCCTTCAAGAACGGCTCCCACAAAATCCCATCCGCCACTTTCACAACAATATCCTCGAACACCTCAACCATATCTCCCCCTCCCGTATTCTCACCATAGTCGATACTGCCATCCTGACACGTAGTAACACACAGCGGCTTCTCACCTTCTCCCAACCTGCCTCTGCACACATCGCAAACACTGCTTGGATAAGGTATCAGGTCGGTATATATAGTCCCGAACGGACACGCAATCGCACAAGTTCCGCAACCTGTGCACAACATGTTGAAGCGTTTGAGAATGCCCGCATCGTCATCCCCGCTGGAAATCTTCTCCAATGCATCGTTCGGACAGGCGGCAACGCAGGGAGCGCTCTGACACTTGCGACAAATCAACGCGAATCGAATTATCTCCAAAAGCGAATCGAAACCCCTGTTGTCTGGGTGGTTACTATACGAGCACCGAACACCTGACTCTTCCTGCAAGCTACACTTGGCTAAATCTACTATCAGCTTTGCACTCATAATCCTAATCTTCCTTCGCTCGTCATCAGTCCCAGATATTCGGATACTTCATGATTTGATCGTAAGTGAAAACAGGCCCGTCCTTGCAGACATAATATTTACCAAGCATGCAGTGCCCGCACTTGCCGACGCCGCAGCTCATGTTTTTCTCCATCGAAAGATATATACTCTCCGGAGCAAAACCATACTCCAGCAGCTTGACCGTAGCGAACTTCATCATAATTGGCGGGCCGCAAACCACCGCCACAGCGTTCTTTATGTCCACATCGTCAGGCTTGAGAATCGTCGTCACAACCCCGACATTCCCATCCCAATCCCCGTTGCCCTTGTCGACTGTCAACTTGATGTCAACTCCATCTATCTGCTGCCATGAACCGAAAAGCGTATCTTTGTAAATGAAATCCTCAGGACTTCTCGCTCCATACCTACACACTACTGACTTGAAATCCTTGACTCTGTCGACAAGAGTCAGGAAAAGAGACCTTATTGGCGCCAGACCAACACCCCCGCCGACGATGTAGACATCCTTGCCAACATAGTCGCCTATCGGATAACCGTTGCCATAGGGTCCTCGAATGCCGACTTTCTGCCCCTTCTCGCACTCATGCAGTAGGGCCGTAACCCTCCCGGCTTTCATGATGCTTATCTCCATCTTGTCAGTAATAGCAGGTGATGAAGAAGGCGTAAAAGGGGCCTCCCCTTCGCCGGGCAAAGTCAATTCCACGAATTGACCCGTCTTGAATCCGAACTCCCGCTCCGGCACCACCACGAAGCTCTTGATACTCGGTGATTCATCGATTATCTCAACAACTTCACCGTTAATGGGTTGGTAGAGATTTCGATCCATTTTCCAGCTTTCGTTATCCTCTTGCCTTTGTCACAAGTTCCTCGTTTAGCCTTTTGAGCACTACCCTGATATCCACCCCTCCCGCCTCCGCATCCACACACCTGCCGCAGCCCACACACATATCGATCCCATACCTCTCAAGGAAATAGGAGAACTTGTGCATAAGCCGATGCCGCAGACGCTCTCCCAAAACCTTGCGCGGATTCGCTCCACCCGCCACTTCGGCGTAGGCCATCCTCATGCAACTGTCCCACATCTTCATCTTGCTGAAGTACTCTTTCTGTTTGGTGTCGTAGAGATAGAAACAGTGACATGTCGGGCACACCCTCGTACACCCCTGACACTCAACGCACGTCGCAGCCTCCTCTTCGAATACTCCGGAATCATGACCCTTGCTTAGAACCTCACTGACAGATTCAGTCAGTTCGTACTCAGAATTCATCTCATTGAGTTGTTTCTGAATCTGCGACCTGCTTTCTTCTCGTTCGGCCAACAGACTATCAGGCACATACGCAAATAGCTTTGATTGCGCTGCGACAAACTCTTTACCACGCGAAGAGCCCGACTCAACTACATAGCCGTCCTTAAGCCGGGAAACATTCAGATCGTATCCATTTGTGGCGAATGGAGATCCCCCCATAATATTACAGAAGCAGCTTTCGCCGGGGTCCGCACAATCACATGAGATAATAAACATTTTCTCCCGCCTGGCCGCATAGAACTCATCCCTGAATTCTTCTTCGAGGAATACCTTGTCCAGTATTTCTATAGATTGCAGGTCGCAGGCCTTTAGCCCAAACACGGCAAATGGCTTGATCTCTTCAGGCTCGACCGGCTCAGGAAATACCGCAGCAAGCTCTCTCAACGGAAACAGGAACTCCTTGACCGGAGTGCATGCTCGTATATTATTGTATTCGATTTGGTCCCGCCCATCGGGCTCGTAGCGACAATATACGAAGTTCGAACCCACTCGCTTGGGTCCATACAGATCCATTTTTTGCCCAATCGCATCGAGCAGCGGCTTCAACTTACTAACAAACACAGTCTCCATAGTTCCCACCTGAATCGGACCGCCGCCCCTGGAGAGCCATCAAACAACCTGACGGCACATCCACAAGGCTTCGAACCAAACGCCAAGTTCCAACGACTTATGATTACTGCTTCTTAATATTATCAACTCATCCCGCCGGCAAATAATAAGGCAGACGAGCCAGATCCATCGCAATATCGATCGTTATGACCTTAACTCTCTTCGGAACTACTACATATCGTGGCGAAAAATTCAGTATGCCCCTGACACCGGCATTCACAAGTCTGTCGGTGATATCCTGGGCCGCATCTCCAGGAACCGCAATAATGCCCATACTGATTCCATGGTCTTTCAATACACACAGATCCGAAATATCCTTAACTGTCACGCCGCTGTTCTTCTTGCCAACCTTCCTCTTGTCCGAATCAAAGGCGGCTACGATCTCGAAACCGTAAATCTCGAAACCGGGGAACGCTAAAAGCGCCGATCCGAGATTCCCGGCACCTACAAGCGCAACCTTGTGAACGGTATCAAGATTCAGAATCCTGTTGATGTGCTTTATCAGCGTGCTGGTGTCGTACCCTACGCCAGGGGTGCCGAAATCACCGAAATACGAGAAGTCCTTCCTGATCTGCCATGAATTCACACCGAGCAGGCCGGCCAGCTTCTGACTGGATACACCTTTTACGCCCTGTTGTGAGAGATGGAGCGCCCCTCGCAGATATATAGGCAACCGCCGAACAGTTTCGTCTGGAATCTTATGGTATCTCATTGCCAACTCTAATACGTTCGGTGCTTGAGTTCACATTCACAGACTACGACTATCGTGATTATAGAACATCGTCGACAACTGTCAAAGAAATTTCTCGCTCTCAACGGTGACATCTGTCACGTTAATTGCTTGCTGTACAGTATCTTAAACTTAACGCGGCCAAAAGTATGTTAATGTGTACATTTCGCGCATATAAAATTTTGTGGATATTATTGCCGGGCCGTGTTGAAAAACTTTCCAGATGAGGACTTTGTCACGCCATCACGTTCGACGGCTCGCCCTTTGGCAGTGTCAAGATAAACGTGCTGCCCTTGCCCGTTGGATTATTCTCCGCCCATATTTTCCCGCCATGTCTCTCGACAACCTGCTTTGCAAATGACAACCCCAAACCGGTGCCGTTCCGCTCGACTTCCCTCGCATTATCGGCGCGGTGGAACTCTTCGAATATCTTTGTCAATTCCCCATCCGGTATTCCAATGCCTGTATCGCTGATCCGTAAAAGCACAAGCTTGCCGTCATCTTTGGCATCTAATATTATCCGCCCCCCCTCCCGTGTGTACCTGGCGGCATTGAACAGCAGATTCGTTATTGTCTCCTCGATAAGAACTGACTCACCATAGATATCATCGACCGAAGGATCGATGTTATACTCAACAGTGAGCGATTTCTCTTTCGCTCTGGCCTGCACAGCCATCAGTGCGTCAAAAATGCAGTTCTTAAGCGAAAAGTGGTCCATCTCCAGATGACCGGTCAGCTTCATGCGAGTCAATTTCAATAGCGCGGTTATAAACGCCATGCACTTCGATGTTCGCCTGTATGCCCGCTTAACAAGATCCTTCTGTTTCTCGTTCAGGGGCCCCACTATCTCATCATCTACGATATTCACACAGCTCTGGATAGCCGCCAGATGCCCCTTTATGTCATGTGTAAGACGCAGAACATACTCGTTCTTCAAATCATCTTTTTCCTCAAGAAGCTGGTTCGCCCTCTCATAATCATCCTGTTGCTTGCGAAGCTGCTCGCAGATGGAAGTCGTCATATATACGACAAGATAAAGCGTAACGGAAAAGACGAAAAGGGTTCCCAGAACAAACGTGCCGTCAAGATATAATTTGTGGCCTGCAAAACCTATAAGGCTGTAATGTTCTATGGAACCGGAATACTCGAGCAGCACGAGCAGACTGAATAAAAACACCCCAAGCGTCGCCTGCAGATAGCTCTGAAGCTTGGAGCATAGAATGCTCGCGATTATCATGTGAAACACAAAAAAGAAGAGGAACGGGTTTTCGATCCCCCCGGAATAGTGCAGTATCGTAGCGAGAATGAAAAGGTCCGCCGAGATCTGAAATGTGATTATACGCCCGATCTTCTGAGGCGTGGGCTCCTTACCGCCCCAGGTTGAGTACTTCACCAGGTCATACAGCAGGAAGTTATATATAACCAGCATTCCGGCAGTCAAATACAACGTGGAAGTAGGCAGCGATATGCCCAGAACATTACTGGCGGCGAGAGTAGCAAAGGCAAGCATCGCAATCGCCACCCACCTCAGTTTCACAAGCCAGTACGCCCTTTGAACAAGACTTGTGTTCTGGAGGAGACTTTCCATGAGGTTATCAGGATTTCTTTAGAAGGCTCTTCACCTTCTCTATAAGCACATCGGGTTTAACCGGCTTATCCAGGAACTCTTCCACCGGCAGCCAGTCTTTGTCGCCTGCCTCCGACTTGAAATCGAGACCGGTCTTCTCCTTGACCGCGGTCAACATCACAATCGGTATGTCCTTGTACTCGTCGCTGCGCTTCAAGGTACGAGACAGAATAAAGCCTTCTTGAGAAGTGTTCATCATGACATCGAGGATAATCAGATCCGGCCGAGACGCTTTGATGCGCGTCATCCCCTCTTCGCTGTCAAGGGCGCTGTCAACATCATAGTCTCTGTTCTCTAAGACAACTCGCATTGCTTCGGTAATGTCAGGATCGTCATCGATAATAAGTATCTTGCCCAGTCCCATTTTGACCCTCAATTCAGTCCTAAATCGACACCTTCAGTTCATACTTTACATTCAATGTATACCGCTGATTCGCAAACGTCAATAACGATCCGCATAAAACTACAGCCAGAAACGCCTTTACCTGATAGTATCGCCGTTGGCTAATCCAGATCGATCAAACGCCAAGCTCCTCAATAATAACAGAAATATAATGCTCGAGCTGCCCATTAAGCGTTTCGCTCAACGTCAGCCCGGATTCCACCACTTCCGGCTCAATACCGAATATGACCACTTCCTCCGGACTTTGCCCAAGTTGACTCGACATCTCAAGGACTTTCAGCACGTCCATTTCGTGCAACGACTGGTGGGCAAGAGCCTTGGTGCTTTCAACTTCATCCGGATTGAATCTCCTGATAACGCCGGGCTCGGCTCCCATAAAGGCACAATCTATCAGAATCGCCTTACGCCGCCCCTCGATATGATAAAGGATAGAAAGCCCACCCGTTCCGGCATCCACAAATTCTACATCGGGCCACTTTTCACCCCCAACCTGCGACAGACGCTCGACAACTCTTACCCCTATACCTTCATCAGACATAAGAGGATTGCCAAGACCGATTACAACTAAATCCTTTTTCATCGGGCCGTTGTGGCCTATTCACGTATAAACGATCATCCATTGCGCCGCTCCAATCAGCAGCACGACCGGATCGAATTAATCTATTTGACAAACTTGACATCCAGCATATGCGTCGAGCAGGATATGCACGGATCGTAAGAGCGAACGAGCATCTCCATCTTCTGCCGAATCGCATCTTCACCCTCGTCAATAATCTCAGGCACTAACTTCTCAAAATCTTCCTGTATGCTGGCGTGGTTCTGGTTCGTTGGGATACAAATATCCGCCGCAACACATTTGCCTCTGCTGTCGAATTCGTACTCGTGGAACAGTATCCCGCGAGGTGCCTCGACACAACCGCTTGCCTTGCCCGCCTTCGGTGAACTCTTGGCCTTCTCCTCTTTCAGACCCTTTGTCAATAATTCGTCGATCATCCCAATACTGACTTCAACAACGTGAACACATTCGACAAGCTGAGCCACCGTATTCATATAAGGATTGCAACAACCCTTCTCAAGGCTGAACATCTTCGCGACATCCTTGGCTAAAGGTGAAAGCAGCTCTGCATTGTTGTTGAATCTCGCCAACGCGCCGACAGCATAAGAAGGCCTATTCCACTTGGTCCACTTGGCTGTTGACTGGTCATTTACGTACTCATTCGCAACGCTCTTCCAGTCGTTGATCTTGACAGTGCCGTCATAATCGGTTGACGTTATATCCCCGTGATAAAATGTGTATGTCGCAGGATTATCCTGCTTCAACGATACGTATTCCGTATCACGCTCGAAGACCGGAATATTACCCGCAGCCGACAAAATCACCTCGGCGGCGGTTTTCAACGCTGGAACGCTGTCTTTCAATCGCTGCTGCAAATCGCGGAATTCCTTCTCCGTCGGTATCTTTGTCAAACCACCGGGAACCAAAGTAACAGGATGTGTCGTCCTGCCCGCAATAAGATCCGACCATTCATTCGAAAGCCTGTGCAAACCGATAATGGTCTTGACCGCATCAGGAGCCATCGCAACCAGAGGCACAACAGAAGGAACACCGAAAAAGTCAGGCACCGCAAGGTAGCCTATATGCAGAATATGGCTCTGCAACTGCTCGGAGTAGTGCATCAGAATGCGAATCTTGTCGGCCTGATCCGAAACCTCAATCCCGAGCGCTTTTTCAACCGCCTTCGTCGAAGCCAGAGAGTGAGTAATCGAGCAAATGCCGCAAATTCTGCTCACGACAATCTGGATATCCGTATAGTCCAGACCGCGAACCATCGCTTCAAAAAAGCGAGGCGCTTCGGGAACTTGCCACTCGACCCTCTCGATCTTGCCATCGGTCGCATTTACAACAATATTGCCATGCCCCTCAACACGGGTCATATGCTTGACATCTATATTCACTGTCTTACCCATTGATAGTCGGCTCCTGCTTGCTCCCGAAAAGAATCATCTTGCTTCTGAGATCCTCGACGGTCAGATTATATTTCTCAATAACGTCCTTGGCCGCATCAACGTTAGGATTGTCAACATAGCCCCTGCAGCCAAAACACCTGAATCCCGACGAAGGACATCTCGCCCCGCAACCGGCTCTGATAATCGGTCCAAGGCAAACCTCACCGTATTCCCATCGGCAGACATTACCCTTCGCCTTACACTCGACACAAACCGGATAATCAGGAATCTCAGGCGTCTTGCCCATCAGCAAACAACGGATAATATACGTGAATTCCTTCCTGTCGATCGGGCAGCCATGAACCTTGAAATCGACCTTAACAACCTCGTCGACGGCTTTTGTCATGGCTGTATTCAAATGAGGTTTGCCCGCATCCTTGCCATAAACATATTCCTTGACCTCACCAAGGTCGAATGCATTCTTCAGCTTGTTAACTCCACCCATCGTGGCGCAAGCGCCAAGCGCAACCAGAATCTTGGCCTTGCTGCGAATCTCTTTAACCCGCTCAGCATCCTCGTCACGTGTAATGGAGCCTTCGATAAGAGCTATGTCATATTCTTCGCTCTGCTCGCTCCTTGCCTCACGCCATTCCACAACGTCGGCAACCCCCAGCAAATCCAGTATCTCCTCTTCGAGGTTGACAATCTGCAACTGGCAGCCCTCGCAGCAGGCGAAATCAAAAATTGCGATTCTCGGTTTACTCATTTTTATATTGCCTCCGGCAAAGTCGCCAAATCTGAATACTTGAACACCGGACCGTCCATGCATACATAGACATCATTAATCTGACAATGTCCACACTTGCCTACGCCGCATTTCATCTTGCGTTCGAGATTAAGATATATTTTATCGTGCGGCACGTTATACTCTTCCAACGCCATAAGCACAAACTTGTACATAATGGGTGGACCACAAATCAAAGATAACGCAGATTTTAGGTCCGTCTTGATCTTGGGAATCAGTGTTGTTACAACACCGACATTCCCATCCCACTTTTTATGTGGCTCGTCGATAGTCTCAAGAAATGCAACATCGTCCCGTTTCGCCCAGCTATCCAGCTCCGATACGAGCAATCTTTGCTCGTATTCCTTGGTGCCCAGCACGATAGTAATATCGCCGTAGTCCTTGCGATTGTCCAGCACATAGTTGATAAACGCCCGCTGAGGCACAAGCCCGATACCGCCGCAGATGAACACAAGGTTCTTGCCCTTGGCTTCCTCGACCGGATACATCCCCTTGCCCAGCGGCCCGCGAATACCGACCTTATCACCAACTTTCAACTTATGAACCGCATTCGTTACGTTCCCGATCTTGCGAATCACAAGCTCTATCCCGTTCTTCTGTGTAGGCGAAGATGCAATCGTTATCGGCGCCTCGCCAATCCCCGCCACCGAAACCTCCACGAACTGACCGGGCGTAAAATCGAACTGCCCGTCGTCCATCGTAAGCCGCAAATACATTTCTGTCGCATTCGTCAGCTCAGCCTCTTCCACGGTCGCCATCTGAGGCAGATATATATCTTTTTCTTTGGTGCAACACTGACACATTAATCAAGCTCCTTACTGGCTAAAGGCGCCAAACAGGCCCGTCCAATATTAACCAATACCCAAATCATCAACTAACCTGTTGTATACATTGACAGGATTTGCAATATCAGGCAGGCACGCCCCAACGCATCTGCCGCAACCAACACATGCTATCTCGCCCCCGATCTTCGCCGGCACATACTTCGCTTTTCTATACAAACGATGCCTGAACCGGTTCGCCTTGTTCTTGCGAAACTCATGCTCGCCCGCAACTTTCGTAAACCCGTCCAGAAGACACCCGTCCCAGCATCGATCCCGCTTGCCCCCTTTGAGGTCCCAGTCGACATCGTCCTGTACGTCGAAACAGTAGCACGTCGGACACACTAAATTGCACGAGCCGCATGAGAAGCAGGTCTTCGCCTTCTCTTCCCAAATAGCATGATCGTAAGCCTTGTCCAGCAGCCTGGGCAAATAGGATGGATTGCATTTCAATTCGTGCTTGTTCAACCCATGCTCGTTCTTGTCCCATACCTGCTGACGCTTTTTAAGGTCACTCTCGCCGGCATCAGCCGCCCCTTTGGCCCCCGCCAGCAGCTTCTCGCCCTTCTCAGTAGCCGCCTCTGCAACATAACCATCACCAACATCCGTCAACAGAACGTCGTAGCCTTTCTTGACGACCGCTGTCCCCATAGAAGATGCGAAAACGTTCGCCGAAGGCGTCACCACGTCACATGCTACGATCGTGATATTATTTCGGCGGGTCATATAATGGGCGTCGTAGTTATCCTGGCTGAAAAGTACATCCATCTGGTTGATCGCCGCCACATCGTAAGGATGCACGCCGACAAGAACGAGCTTCTCTTCGCCAAACTGTGACTTGTACCCGCCCCCAACCTCATAGGTCATCAGCGTCTCTCGCGGCGGAAGGAAATACTTCTTCGGCGGCTGTAATGTGACATCGTAGTCAAGTCTCAGATCCTTGGCCGAATCGAGCGGGCCAAAATCGAACTTGTCACCCTTTGCCTGAACACCAATAACCTGCTCGGTCTTGGCGATAGCATCGATAAGACCTGCAAATGCCTCTTTAGATATTTTCTTTACACTCATCTCTCAATCCCGGCCTATGGCCCTGTGAAACATAACAAATCCGTTTAATAACAACTGTTGAACTTATTATTCTCTGCGCTTGCCAACCCAAAGTCAAAGAGCATTTTGCTCATTATTTTCTGTTTCTTGGCCCCGATCGGCAGGAACATAATAAGGCAAACGAGCAAGCTCCATCGCAATATCCAATGTAGCCACTTTTACCTTGTTAGGAACCGTTACCTTGCAGGGCGAGAAGTTAAGAATGCCCCGAATACCGGCATCTACTAATGAATCCACCGTCTCCTGGGCCGCTTCACGAGGCACAGCCACCACTGCAAGCCGTATCTTGCGATCCTTGAGACTCGAAAGGTTCGCTATATCCTCAACCACAACACCACCAACCTGCTTACCTATCTTCTCAGAATCAACATCGAAAGCCGCAACAATATCCAAATCGAACACCCCAAACCCAGGATATGATAGTACTGCCGAGCCCAGATTACCTACTCCTACCAACGCTGCCTCCTGGATAACATCGAATCTCAGGATCTTCTTGATCTGCCTCGCCAGGCCTTCAGTCTCGTAACCCACCCCTGGCGTGCCGAATTCGCCAAAATAGGAAAAGTCCTTCCTTATCTGGCTCGGATTCACGCCGACAAGCTCTGCCAACCCCCGGCTCGATAGCTTCTCCTGGCCCTGCTCCAGAGAATTCAGTAACGCTCTTAGATAAACAGGCAAACGCCTGATCGTCTCATCAGGAATTCGATGATACCTCATAACAACATTTACGACTACTTAGTACTTGAGTTCACAATCACAAAAGACCATTACATTACACTAACTCGCCCGCTCAGTCAAATATTTTTCCTGCAAACAAAACATCTCTGCCCGCCAGACAAAAACCATAAGATATTAATATACAAGATGTTATATGCAAAGGTCAAAAAAGTTGAAAAAACCTAATATTTTTTTAAAAAGCATGATACGTATATACCAGGTAGCAAGCCCCCGAAAAAAACCGTAGCACCAGCTAATCACCTCGCCTTCACCAGATATTCAAGAAAGAGCCGTTCGATGCCAATCTCATGTCCCGATGCATCCTGTCGGAACTACTCGCTCTGGTTAATCCATTTGACTGCGCAGTCCATATCCTCGAACACTTCTACACGATTGGATGTTACAATTTTCCGCCCCATTCGCCAAAGCCCATTCCACGCATCAACCCTGCCTGAACCAACAACAATCGCCGATTTACCCGCCCCAATAGCCTCTTCATTCTCCCGATGGAATCCTCTTATTTCGTCCAGCGTATCCTGCCTGACAGCACTTAAATCAAGCCTTCTATGGTCAAATACGACATTTCCCCCCGCCTGGAACTTCTCATGCCTCAACAAATCCGCCCCCATCCGAAGAAAATCCTCGCAGTTCATCTCCCCCCCAGTCTTCACAAGATGAAAACTCCCCGACTCAACAAATGATATCTCGTAATCCATAACGCCTCAGATTAAATCATTCTTTTCAAATCATTCGCCATAAAGTTACCTGTTTTCTTCCTCGGTGCCTTTAATCAGGTCATTCTGTCTGTATTCCACAGTTTTCCTCCGCCAAAAAGGCACAAACAAAAGGCCTGTAACACTATCTTCGCCCCATTCCCGCCCATCCCAGCTTTCAACAGTCCAGGAACACTCCATTT
>CAZYMD010000154.1:5437-12510 GCA_964649005.1 uncultured Pirellulales bacterium | reverse complement strand
GGCCGAGCGCGAGCGGCGGCGCGGACATCATATGCTGGGCCATCTGCGGACCGAGGCCTATCCCATGTACAAGCAGTCCATCTATCCCGCCGGGAGGGGCAGTAAGGGCGCCATGACGGTTGAGGGCAACGACGCATCACTTGACGAGGCACGCAGGACGCTGAGACGCATTTCGGAATAGGGTGACAGGTCTTCAGAGCATCGCGGAACTGATTGGGCGATCCGCCCATAGGTCATGCCATTTTACCTGGGACGGTGCTTATTGAACGTTGTACGTTGATGGTGTTGAGGTTGCCAAAGATGCAAGCCCGCAAAGCTTCAGAGACGCTGGCGGAGGATTGCATAGTCTTTTTTGAGGGGCATAAAGTTCATTTCACCTTTTAAAAGGTTCTAAGGCTGACCTGGTGGGTTTAATTCGGTGTGTTCGGTGCTGACGGCTGCGCCGCGAGTGTCGAAGAGGTTGAGGTAGAAGACTGTTGTCGATTCGGGGAGGTTGGCGGAGATGCGTTTGGAATCTGCGTCGATGGCGGCGGGGGTTGTTTGCCAGAGGCGCTTTTGCCAGGGGCCTGAGTCGGTTGTGTAGGTTAGCTCGGCTTTTTCGATTGGGACTTCGGAGGTGTAAGTGGCCCAGGCTTTGCCGGCGTCGAGGCCCTGCGATGTCACTTTAGGCAGAGGTTTGCCTGATTTTAATATGCTGTCGGCGAAGTATTTAATTTCGGCGGGGTTTTCGCCTGCTCCGCCGTGGCCATGGGGCATGCGGACGCGGAGGCAGAGCGTGCGCGGGGCCTTGGGCAGGCGGTAGGACTTTTGGAGCGAGTCCATGGGGTAGGCGAAGTCGTTGGTGCCTGTCACCCAGAGAATGGGCATTGGTGCGCGGGGGAGGTAGACGGATGGGTCCCAGAGGCTGAGGCATTTGGCGGATTTTTCCTTGCCCATGTTTTCGAATGTGGACAGCCAGACGGAGTTGTCACCGAGGTAGCCACAGCCATAGACGGGGACAGCGAGGCGAAAGCGATGGTCAACGCCTGCGACGATGCAGGTGAGGTATCCGCCCCATGAGATTCCTGTGACGCCGATTCGGTTTGGGTCCACCTGGGGGAAGGTGCGGATTAGTGAGTGGGCGAGAATGGCGTCGGCGACGGCGTGGTATGTCCATTGGTCGGCGATGGGTTGATCAATCATGTCGAAGCCTCCCCAGCCTGGAGGGCCTGCGTTTTCGTGGCGCTGCCAGTTGCCGTAGGCGCCTTTGGGGACGCAGCCGCAGGTGTCCATTGCGATTGCGGCGTAGCCCCGGCTGGTCCAGAGCTTTACCCAGTCGCTAAAGGCGGTGCCGCCACCGCCATGAACGAGGACCATTGCGGGCAGGCGTTCGCCCGGTTTGGTTTCGGGAATGCCATATAATGCGAAGACGCGGGTTGGTTTGCCTTTCCAGGGGAGGGCGTCGTAGAAAATGGCTTTTACGCCTGGCGTCTCCATGTCCGGGGCTTCATATTGCTGCGGCGGCTGGAACAATGCTTTGGTGTCCCAAGGCATTGGGGCGGGCTGAGCGGACAGGCAGATACTGCATATAGATAAAATGAGGATCGCTAAAACATTTCGCAAATTACGGTTTTTATTATTCGATATCATTGTTCGCTTCCATTTAATGAGCTAAGAGTATTCTCATGGTTTCCTATCCATGTCATCTCTTTGGTCTGCGCCTATTGGGCTTTAACAGTTGCACCGAAGATTTCGAAGGTCCAGGCGTGTTTGCAGGGCGGTGACATACGAAGGGGCTCGGGGATAATTAGTTCGAGGCCTTTTTCGTTCGCCGTTGCATGGATGTGTGTGTCACTGCCAAGAAGGCGGACCGAATCGAAGCCTGTGATTGCTGGGATGGCAATTTTTTGGGGCATGGTGTCCTGGCCTTTATCAGATAGGTAGATGGCGTAGATGGTATCGGCTTTTTGAGTGAAGCATACGTTTGCGACTCTGTATGGGGCGATGGAGCGGGTGTCGTAGATTGCTTCGGAGTTAATGCGCATCCATTGGCCTATCTGGTGCATTCGTTCGAGGGCCGGCTCGGGCAGGCGGCCATCGGGATCGGGACCGACGTTGAGGAGGAAATTGCCTCCTTTGGCAACGATGTTGACGAGCAGGTGAATTAGCTCGCGGGTGGATTTGTATTTGTCGTCGGATTTGCAGGACCACTGGTCGCCCATTGTCATGCAGGTTTCCCAGATGTAGGGCAGGGGTTTGTCGGGGACCTTCTGTTCGGGGGTGAGGTAGTTTTCATAGCGGCCACCTACGGTTCGGTCTACGACGATCAGGCCGGGCTGGTGGGTGCGGGCCATCGTGGCGAGTTTGGGCATGTTAATATCCTGCTTGGGCGGGCGGACCTGGCCACCATCGAGCCAGAGGATATCGACGGGGCCGTAGCCTGTCATGAGTTCGCGGACGATGTTGTGGGTGAAATCTACAAAGGTGGCCCACTTGTCTGGGTATTTTGTGATGTCGTAGTTGACGTTTCGATCTTTGTG
The DNA here is from genome assembly GCA_964649005.1 of uncultured Pirellulales bacterium. Classification (GTDB taxonomy): domain Bacteria; phylum Planctomycetota; class Phycisphaerae; order Sedimentisphaerales; family Anaerobacaceae; genus CAZGMJ01. The sequence goes on along the minus strand of CAZYMD010000154.1, from coordinate 9,991 downwards.
GGGCCAGTCGGGGGACCAGTAGCCCGGGTGATGCCAGTCGGATTTGGAATAGTAGGCGCCGATTCCGAAGCCTGCATGGCGAAACGTGTCAAAGACGGCTTTGACGACATCGGCCTTTGGATTGGTGTGGAACGGGCACGATGGATCTGTTGTGCGAAAATCGGTCTGCTTCGTGTCGAACAGGCAGAAGCCATCGTGGTGCTTGGTGGTGAATACGACGTATTTCATGCCTGCATCTTTGGCGGCTTCGAGCCATTTTGCAGGATCGAAGTGCTGCGGATTGAAGGTCTTGTTCAGGGCGACGTAATCGCGTGAGAAGCGCTGGAAATCCTTGTCGCGCTGCGTCCATGCTTTAAGATTGTCGGGCCGGGCCCACTTGTCGGCTTCCACCAAAGGCCACGATACGATGCAGCCCCACTGGCTGTAGATGCCCCAGTGCATCATAAAGCCAAACTTCCAGTCCTGAAACTTTTCGAGCTTTTCGAGAACGAGGGGGTCAGTCTCCTTATTGTTCGGGTGGACATTCGGAGTGAGTGACAGGTACTGGGCGAGGATTCTGCCAATTATCTGTTCGCCTCGTTCGTTGGCGTGGACCACGTCGCGCTTGAACCAGTCGAGGTCCTTGTCGGATTGGCGAATATATTGGGCCCAGGCCAACTCCATATCAAAAAAAGCGGCATTCACTTCACGAGCGAGCTTTTCGAGGTTCTTGCGATAGTTGCTATGATGCTGCGGCTCGGAGATTCTCCGCCATTGATTATCATCTTTCGGATTGACGTTTCCGAAGGCGCCTGTCATCAGGAGGAAGTCGGGATGTGAGGCGGCTCTGATTTGGCGAATGACTTCGGCGATGGATTCAGTATCGTCTCTCTGGCTTATGCCTCCTATGATTACCAGATCGGGATTGTGATCGTGTACGTACTTTTGCACGCGGTCGGATTCTTTGTACCACCAGCAACCTGTCGAGCCGCGAACGGAAGTGATCTTCTCTATTTTACACGCGGGATAGCGCCTTTGGAGGACAAGGTCCCAGGCTGAGCGGCTGGTGTCGTTGACGATGCTGTCGCCCAACATGACGATGTGCAGCGTTCCGCCTTCGGCCAGCAGTCTTTTAGTACGCGGCAGGTTCTTCCAGCGACCGGTAGGCGCAGCGAATTTAACCGGTTGAATCTGCGAGTAGGCCTTATCCGCCTGTTGGAGCGTTCGCTCGTTTTTACGGAGAATGTAGCCATCATCGGCCTGGTGTTGTGCTAATGTTGAGATTACCAATACTAATACCGCATGCCTTATCCACATAAGCCCACCTTTCATTTCGATTAGCGTAGCCCCACTATATGGGGATTAGTATAACAGGGGCCATTATTGGCGGGTGCGCGGTGCAAGCAAAGGAAAATCCTGCTGGAGACGCCCGTCGGGGCATTTTTAAGCGATTGACTCGCAAAAAAGACAGTGGATGCAGGGCATCATCTGCCGACAATAAACAGGTTGTATCTTGATTCAAGCATAGCTAATTGCCTTGACACACGTGGCGCAAGATAGAATAATATGGCTCGTTGCCCTCTATAAGGGCATTTTCTTTTTTTGACGAACGAAAGGACAATATTATGAAAACTCGTCATTACCAGCAAGTTTTAGCCTGCCTGATAGCATTCTGGGCAGTTTTTGTCGTGGGTTGCAGTTCAAAAACGGAGCAGCCTGATCCCAATAAATCTCAAGCTCCGGCCGGCATCACGAGCGATCAGAACGATGCCCAACCTACCCAACCCGGGCAGGCCGCTCAATCCGACAAGAATGACGTTGCGGTTACAGTCAATGGGGTGGAAATAACGGAGGGCCAGATCGAGGCACTCATAGAACCAATGCTCAAACGGATAATGGCGCGAGGACAGCAATTGCCACCTCAGTTTTTGCAGCAGTATCGGGGGCAACTGAGAGGATCGGCGCTGGATAGGATGATAGTTGATGTGTTGCTGGATGCGGAAGTCAAAAAATCCAACATGACCGTTAGTGATGACGAAGTAATGCAGCAAATAACAGAGATTGCTTCCAAACAGCAGCCTCCGATGTCACTGGAGCAGTTCCAGGCGGCTCTTGCACAGGCCGGCCAGGACTTTAACCAGGTGAAAGACGAAATAAGTAAAGGTCTGCTTTATAGCAAGGTCGTAAAAGCCCAATGGGCCGGTAAAGGGGATGCCACTGAAGCGGAGGCAAAGAGCCACTTCGAAGAGAACAAAGCCGACTACAGCACGCCTGAACAGGTAAGGGCCAGCCACATTCTTATTCCACCTGATCCGAATGGCGACCCCAATGAGGCCAAGAAAGAAGCTCTTGCAAAGATTCAGGACCTGCTCAAGCAGGTCAAGGAAGGCGCGGACTTTGCAGAGTTGGCGAAGGCTAATTCTACGTGTCGTTCGAGTATGGACGGTGGCGATCTGAATTTCTTTGGCAGGAAGGCGATGGCGAAACCTTTTGAGGATGTCGCCTTTGCATTGAAGATAGGAGAGATCAGCGACGTTGTTGAGACTCAATACGGCTACCACATTATAAAGGTGACCGACCGTAAAGATGCTACGGACCCAACGTTCGAGGATGTAAAAGACAAAATCATAGCGGAACTGACCCAGCAGAAGCAGATGGCGATGGCCGGCGAGTATATGGATTCCCTGAAAGCCAAGGCGACGATCGTTTATCCGCCCGGCAAGGAACCGGCACCGGCACAGCCCGCTTTTCCCGGCGCCGTCCAGTAATCCTTTAAGTAACTGAACAACAATAAAACGGGAGACCTTTGATAAGGTCTCCCGTTTTTTCTTTTTGATATTCAGATATATCGGAACAGAGGGATTACTTCAACAGGCCAGCGGGATCAAGATTGTCCGACTCGATATCCTTGAAGTACTTGGCCGTACCGACTTTTAATTCCACGGTAGCTTCATCGTCTGCGACGATGATGCCTTTCGGATGCATCTGCAGCGCGCTGATGGTCCACATGTGATTCACACCACTTTCAATAGCCTGTTGCAGGGCCCTGGCCTTGTTGTGTCCGTTAACGATAATCAGCACTTCTTGCGCGTCCATGACTGTTCCCACGCCAACGGTAAGAGCAGTTTTCGGAACCTTGTTTAGGTCGCCACCAAAGAATCGTGAATTGGCGATGATCGTGTCGTATGTAAGTGTCTTGACGCGCGTTCTGGACGATAGAGATGAGCCCGGCTCGTTGAATGCTATATGCCCGTCGGGCCCGATGCCGCCGACGAATAGCCTGATGCCGCCTACCTTTTTGATCTTCTTTTCGTAGGCAGCGCATTCGGTCTCAAGGTTGCGGGCATTGCCGTTGAGGATGTTGGCGTTCTTTTTCGGTATGTCTATTTGGCCGAAGAAGTTGTTCCACATAAAGGAATAATAGCTTTCAGGATGATCCTTTGGAATGTTCACGTATTCATCCATGTTAAACGTGACGACGTTCTTGAAGGATACGACCGCCTTCTTGTTCAGCTTGATAAGCTCTTTGTACATACCGAGCGGTGACGAGCCCGTCGGAAGGCCGAGAACAAAGGGCTTCGAGGCGGTGGGTTTGAAATCTCTTATCCGTGCAGCCACATAGTTGGCGGCCCATTTGGATGCAAGCTTATAGTCGGGCTGGATTATTACTCTCATTTTGCTCTCCTGAATACTTGTCTACGTTGCAGGCAATTGCCTTATTCTGGCGATAACTTCATCGCCAAGTTTAGTTTTCCTGTCGATGTGCTCTTTTATTTCAGAGACAAAACTGTTTGCCTCCAGCGTTCCCCTGACTTGGGCGAAGTCATCGCTCATTGTGTGTTGATCGCCGTCTATACCGTACCCGATCTGTACGGTAGGTGCAAATTCTTTTGTCGCGTCGGCATGGAGCAGATTGTCGAGCTCAACCACGGCATCTTTCCACCGGCTCACTACGTGCTCAACATCGGCGCCCGTAATATCACCGATGCTCTTGCCCAACTGCTTTTCCAGCACGTTCGCCGCCCAGGTCCATTCATAAGAAGCGTAACCTTCGTGCATCGAGGCAAATGCGCCGGCAAGCTGCTCCAACGTGTTTATGCGTCCATCTTCCACGTCGCCAAGCATTCGATCAACCACTTCTTCGGGTACGAGCAGGCCAACAAGGTCGAGCCATTTATCCTTGCCAATTTCAGTATCCGGCTTAAGCGCTTCTCGCAGTTGCTGGATGTCGTGAATCTCTCTATTCTCAAGCCGCTTGGTCAGACAGTTGCCTAAAAACTTGGTAGTGCCTATTTCATAGAAGCGGATACCTCTTTTGAGAGATGAGTTTCTGATTTTCACGTTGTGGTAAGTGAAGTACTCCGTGTGCTCGCCGGCGGCCTGCTGAAGGCTTGTGAGTATCTGAACGCCGTTGAGCATTTTCTGAATCGTGTATGGGCTGAGAAGTTTGAAGTTGATCAGGTCGAGCCTATTGGGGTCTTTTCGTTTGTCTCTTTTAGGCCACTTGCGAGCGTCTCGAACAGTACCGGCGCTGCGCAGGTTCACGCCTGGAATCAGAATGCTCTCATCCTCGTG
>CAZYMD010000154.1:0-5337 GCA_964649005.1 uncultured Pirellulales bacterium | reverse complement strand
GTGGATTTATGATGCGTCACGGTATACGGCCCGGCGAATATCGCACAGGCCTCCCCGTGAAATCCGCCGCAGTTCGCAAAGAAGACGGAATTCTCAGCGGAATATTGTTTTGCCAATTCTGTGCCCTGTCCAACAAAACATTTCGATATCAGCGCGCCGTCGGTGATTTTAGCTCCACTGCAAATTATGAAATCTTCAGCCGAGACGCCCGGGCCTATGTACACGGGATCTTCGGGGCAACTGTTGATCGAACCGTTCTCAAGCCTGCTTATCCCTTCTATAATGCTGGCAGGACCAAATCTGACGTTTCTTATGATTCGGCAGTTGGTTAGCCTGCTGCTTCGACAAACCGAACCGGTCTGACTGCTGATTGAGGCTACATACTCATTGACCATCTTTAGAAGCGCTTCAATGAGTTTGGGTCGGTGGCGGTAGAAGGCCATGAGATAGGCTGTATGTGATGACAGCTTATCGAAGATGGGAATCTCTCTGCCACCCGCTTCGTTTACAACCGCCACCTCTACCCCATTGCCGAATGTGCTCTTGCCTTCCACGGCAAGCAGGTCAACGTTCTCGATGACCACATCATCTTCAATCTTGTAGTTGGCGATGCAGTTCCTGATCTGGTCGATGTACACGTTATTGCCGATGGTGCAGTTATGGATTTGTGCATTGCTTATGCCTGAAGGTTTCTCTACTGAGCTAAAAAACGACACTGTTTTCTCAAACACACCAAGCTTTACATCTCCGGAAAAACACGATGTCCTTACTCTTGTTGCGTTGAAACGGTCGGCAACTCGGACTCTGGACCAATCAGGACATGTGCAGCCCTGTTCGGTTAATATGCCGATCTCTTCCGGAGATAATTCGCGAAATTCACTTTCCATATGTATACCTTCCGTAATCACGTAAACAGCATCAATCTAATATTGCTTATTGCCGCCCTAAAACCTTGCCTGGTTTATCTATGTTACCGTACTTGACATGATCGTCCGATAAACAAGATCACAATTAACAGGTAGCCTGTGAGTTGTTATCACCACAACGATCAAATTGTTAAATTCGTAGTCCTCGACAGTCCCAGAATTTCGGCACTTCCGGGGCCGTGACGCAGTCTGAAAACTAAACAAACATAATTTACAGAATTTCGCGTAAAATCTGAAGTAATATATTCGTAACCGCCGATGATTTACAATATATTCCAGAGAACACTCTGATAGAGTGTTTTGCGCTTTGTCCTTACATTTGATTACAAGAGTTTGAGTATGTCGAATCAACCGCGGGTTGTAAAAGTTCTGGCAGCACTGCTGGCTTCAATGACTATCGGAGCGATAGTTCTTATGGCTCTGGGCCATAACCCACCGGCAGCCGGGCCCTGGTCTCTTTCTCGGAGCCTGCGGTCTGATTCAGTCCAGCTTGCGGTTAATTCCAGTGTTTTGCAGTTACCTATTCGCTGGGACCGAATTGAGGTCTGCTACAGCGGCACCAATTCCGGAAATATCGAGCAGTTGGCCAAGCTCAGCGGTTTTAGAAATCCAAAGGAAATAAACTGTCATTTCATCGTCTGCAACGGAGACGGCGGCTATGACGGTCAGGTGCAGACGGCGGAGAAATGGCTAAGGCAGTTTTCAATCACGCCAGGCCAGGGCTGGCTTGGCAGCAGCAGCACTATTCGCATCTGTGTTGTGGCGGATGAAAAAAACACCCGCCCGACGGATCTCCAAAAGCGCAAGGTCCAGGCTCTCGTAACGGAACTGTCCGGCAGATTTCGTATCAGCACGCCTGTCCTATATCCCAGGAGCTGGGCGATCTGAAGCCCTTGTATCCGACTTTTTCTATCAGCCCGAAGTCCGAATACGGGCATTTTTTTTGCGCTGACGGCTCACAAACCCACCTTTTCCCTCCCCTGTATGGCTCATGTCTGTGCGGAAAACGAGCAGATTCTTTATGACAGCGTCTGTGAGGTCTTTTTTTACGCCACCCTTACCTACCCATTATGCGGAAGAACCCTTTTGGGAATCCCTGCGTTCGGTCAGGAGGTAGATTATCACTCCTACTAACAGAGCTATGACCAGGATGACAAAGCACTTGGGTACACCATACCACATTGGAAACGCTGCATATGGATCATATGCGTACTTGATAGAACTGTAGATCAGATAGGCGCACACGCAGCAGAATATGATTGTGGTCAGCGGGTAGCCGAGGACACGGTAGGGTCGTTCGGCGTCCGGTTGTTTGAAGCGCAGGACTATTAGGCCAATGCTGGTTGCAAGATAGAACGAATACACGGCGACGGCTGTGTAGATCAGTGCGTTGAGGAATGAGCCCAACAAGATGATAACGCCCAGGGCTATACATCCCTGCAGGATTAAGGCAACAGTGGGCGTTTGTCCCCTCACACCCCAGCGTCCGAGCGGACGAAAGGCGATGTGTTCAGCGCCCATGGCATATGTAATGCGGGCGCCTGTGAATATCAGTCCATTGACAGCGCCAAGGGCAGATATGCAGACCAGGGCGGCAATGAACTTGCCTGCGTTGGCGCGGAGCACGCTTGAGACACAATCGGTGGCAACGGCTCCTGAAGTGGCGACCCCCTCGTAGCCAAGCACGTAGAGAAACGCAACGTTGACCAACAAATAGAGGAACGTCACGGCAACAGTTCCGAGCAGCAGGGCCCTTACAATATTGCGGCGTGGGTTTTTCACTTCGGCGGCTACGTAGGCCATCTCATTCCATCCGCCGAAGGTGAAGAGAACCATGATCATAGCGACGCTGATGGGCAATCCCCCAGCGAACTTGACCTGCGGATAGTTCTTTCCGGCTTTAAGGGCAACACCGGCAATGGCCACGAGCCCGAGCGCCTTGACGACCGTAAGTATGTTTTGCGTCCACTTGCCCTGTCTGACACCAATGACGTTGATAAGTGTCAGGATAATCACAGCGGCGCCTGCATAAACCTTGTAGGCAACGGCTAATTGCTGATCCGACTGGCCAAAAGGATTCCACATAGCGGCGCCGTAGGTGGCAAATGCGAATGCCATGGCGCCGATATCGCCGGGCCTTACAATCGTAAGCTGAGTCCAGCCGAACAGATAGCCAGCCCATCGTCCGTACGCCCGGGTCAGATACACATAGTCACCACCCTCACGCGGAAATGCACTGGCCAGTTCGGCATAGCCAAGGGCCCCGAAAAGTGACAGCAGGCCTCCCACACCCCAGATGCCCAGGACGCAAAGCCAGCGACAGGCCTCAAGAGAAAGGCCGCCAACGTGGGCGTGAAGCCAGGCAGCCGCGTTCGAGACTCCTCCGGTAACGCCGGGGACAGTCTGGTAGATGCCTGCGCCTATGATTATGCCGACTATGATGCAGGTCGAGTCAAAAAGTGAGAGTCCTCTTTTGGGTCCAATCTGTGTTGCCATGCAATGGTCCATCCACTCAGTAGGAGTCAAGATTCACACACATAGACGGCTGACGGGGCGAATTTATTTTGAAATCCGCCATGAGCGTGTCTGAAACTCGTGATCGGCTTCGAACGGCTTGTATTCATGCAATGTCTGATATTTTCTACAAAACAGAGAGAATGTAATATATCAGTTGCAGTTGTAAAAACGAAAAGTTTCAACAACCCTGGTCCAGTAATCTGCGTACTGCGCGTATATGGTCTGGTGTTGTTCCGCAACAGCCCCCTACGATTTTTGCGCCTGCGTTTATGCAAACACTGATGCCCTGGGCGAAATCGTCCGGTTCCATGTCGAATATGGTCTTTTCGGCTTCCAGTCTGGGCTTGCCTGCGTTTGGCTGCGCTAAAATGGGTAGTTTCGTCGCTGACCGGAGCAGTGATACAATGGAGGCCATCTGATAGGGATCAAGCTCGCCGCAGTTGGCGCCCACGATATCGGCGCCGGTATCCTCCAACTGCTTAGCACAGTCCTGTGCAGTGTTGCCCATTACTGTTCGTCCGCCTTTTTGCTCGGTTGCGAAGGCTATCGAGACAATTACAGGTAGACCGGCCAGCTTTTTGCACGCGCGAAGCGCACACAACGCTTCGCGCAGGTCGATCATTGTTTCGATTATGAATGCATCGACCCCGGCTTCGGTGAGAATTGTGGCCTGTTCGGTATAGGTATCTTCGAATTCAGACTCAGTGCGGTCACCATAGGGTTCGAGCAACTGGCCTGTAGAGCTGAGGTTGCCCAATACATAGCAATTGTCACCTGCGGCTTTTCTGGCAATCTCGGCTCCGGCCCGATTGACCTGCTCGATGGATACGCCGAGGTTGTGCGTTTTGATATAGATGCGATTCATGGTGAGGGTGTTTGTTGTAAGTGCATGGCAGCCACTTTGCACATATTGCTTTTGAATTTCCAGCACGGCGTCAGGTGCGTCGAGATTTACACTGCCCCGTCCCATGAGGCCGCGTTTGTCCAATTCAGTGCCGATGGCGCCATCCAGAAGGACGACTTTTTGGTTTTCGATGAAAGTCAGGAAATCCACTTCTAAGGCTGCTCCTTTTAGCTTGCTACTGAACTTTCCCAAAATATGCCTAAGTTCAATTTTGTAAAACTTTTGTTGCTAATCCACAGCGACACCAAATTCAGCCAACCGGTCTCTCACTTCTGCGACGCTGCTAAAAAGGATTGTGTTGAGTCCCGCCTTTTGGGCTCCTTCTATATACACAGGGCTGTCATCGATGAAGACTGAATGGGTCGGCGTCATGCCAATCTTTCCAGTCGCCAGTTCGTATATTTTTCTTTCGGGCTTTCGCGTATGTTCTGCGCACGAGAACACGATCACATCGAACATGTCGTAGCCCAGTGTGTGGAAGTATTTCATGGCCGGAACTTCGGTGTTGGAGAGAAAGCCTGTCCTGTAGCCTTTCTGCTTGAGCCTGCGGACCATCTCGAACATCTCGGCTCTCGGCTGGTATACGGTTCGAAAGGCATCGCCCCAAAGCGATTTAGCGGCAGGACCTGGGCAGCTCAATTCACTGCAAACTCTCGCCCAAAAGACTTCTTCTGCGATCAATCCCTTTTGGAATTCATCCTGGAAGTTGCGATGGGCTGCGACGTACCGTTCGACCGACACGCCAAGGGCGTCGGTGCAGTATCGCATCAGACCCGGTGCGGGGTTTTCAATCAAAACACCTCCCCAATCGAATATCACGGCTCCGACTTTTACCATCGCACACCTGTACTCTAATATACTGATAGTTGTTTGACATCAGACGATACACAGGCACGTTGAGGCTGGCAAGGCTAATCTGATTTGGCCGGGCAGGTGTGTCTGTGCAGATTTTCGGGCATTGGCCTTCGGTCTCATACTATGCATTGGATA
>CAZYMD010000153.1:5829-12584 GCA_964649005.1 uncultured Pirellulales bacterium | reverse complement strand
CTTGACATCACCAACCAACAACGAGTACGAACAACTTCCATAGTTGTCGAAAGCCCCAGTAAAACCATTACAATATAGAATTAGCTTCGCAGGCTTTCCATCGATCTCGCTTTCACCCTCAAGCACACATGCAGGGCTCCACATACACTGTGGCTTGTCTTGATCCCCATAGAATGCAACCTGCAACATCACTCGGAACTTCACTTCCCCATTGTCGGTTTTCATAACAAAGTCTGGTGTGAAGAAATCTGTCGCATTTGGATTATTTGGAGTCTGGCGAGCGGGAGCGATCTTCTCATTATCTGAAAGCTTGCCATCGGCATTAAGATCGAGGTACAGGCCTTAACATTCTTGCCCTTGTGTTCGATAACAGCCCACTGGGCCCCTTCGAATCTCGGATTATACACTAAAGACGTGTTTTGAACTTTGGCTTTAATTTCTTCAACGAACGGATTATTTGCATCGTCGGGACCGCCAAAACCCCAGTACGAGTTATACGATATGTCATCCTTTTCAGCCGTCAATCCACGGTACTTCATATCGAAAGAAAGCGTATCTAATTCCACTTCGACTTGCTGAACCTGTGGACCGACGACACTACGGCGTGGGCTGGTTCTGAAATACCACAGCAATAAACATGCTACCAGCAACCAAAAAACAGCAATCAGGATGGCGACCTTCTTTATGTTATCGACCTCACTTTCACGCCATTGTTATTACTTCGCAGGTTCGATTCTCAATACTGCCTGTAGCGGTATACCGGAGGCCTATAGAACGGATCCACCATCCTTCTTGTTACTTGTATTTGTTCGGCCATGATGCTAAGCTGCCGCCGGACTTCCTGGTCCATAGCCGCCAGGTCCTGTGTAAATTTCTGTTGATTTGTGTCCGACTGAGTAAGAGCATCTTCAAGCTTTTTCATGCTGTCATCGATTTTTTGACCGGCTGCGGCAAGCTGATCCTGCAGTTCTTTGAACCGGTTCTGGTATTCAGCCTGAAACTCCAGTTCCTTGAGCTTGGCCCGGCCCTCAATCTCTCTGGCCCACACTTTTCGATCCTCTTGAAGCGACTTGATCTTCTCATCGATCTCCCTGAGCCGTTCGACGCCTCGCTCCGAACTATCGTTCACTGTCAGTTTCGCTCTCTCATAGCAGCGCACCGCCAGGATGAAATCGTCCGGATCATCTTTGAAATCCCATGTCTGGCCCGCGAAATATTCCGCTTGGTCGAGATAAAACTTGCTCGCAGGTACATTCTTAAGGCTGATTGATCTGGGCTCGATCTGTTTCCTGCTGTACGTGACTGCCACAATGGTGCTTCCATCCAGCTTTTCCACTATGATCTTGTTTCTGTCATCCGCGATGACTTTCCCAAAAATGAGCTGGCCGTCCTTTAGGTAGAAATCAGCGGTCCTGACGAAGCTGGGCATGCTTCTTGCTGGCTCCTTTTCATTACTACTCTGTTCCATGGCCGGTTCTTCTTCGATTGTTCGATCGACGACTCTCTGTAGCAGGGGATTTACCGTCTCTACAGTAGGCTTGGCCGGAGTCCTCTGTGCACTTGCCTGGAAAGTAATCGAGGACAGAACAAGCAGAGCAAGAATTGCGGTGGTTATAGCGGGAGTGACTTTCATCTTTGGAGCCTCCAAAACAAACTGCCACTTTTCACATATTTTCAAGATTATACTACATTTCAAGCAAGTTTGTGCCAAAAAAATTGGTGTGTGAACGCACGATCACATATATTTTCGATGTGTGTGGACATATCTGGATGGAAATGCAACTCATCCATCGCGGTAGGGAATAAACTGCGGATGATAGATCGTGATCATGCCATTCGGCCGATTAAGGCTGAGAGCACTGAGAAAACCCCCATTGCATTGAGGGACAATCCTTTTCAGCTTTCGATGAGCAAATAGGCCCGCAACAACTCTGCAACGCTCCATGCCTGGGCGAAACAGCCCTTGGGATTCTGCGGTTCATCCCCGTCGAATATCTCTGAGATGCTTGCGATACAGCCATCCTGATGCAGATGGGTGAGCAAGGGGGCGACGAACTCCCTGGCCTTTGCCTTGCTTTCATCGCTGAAATCGTTGATTCTAAGATAAGCCTCAACGAACGGGCCAACCAGATAGGGCCATACGGTCCCCTGGTGATAAGCCTGGTCTCGCTGGCTCTGTGGCCCTGTATATTCGCCCTTATAGCGGCTGTCCTTCGGGCTCAGCGTACGAAGGCCAAATGGCGTCAGTAAATCTCGCTGCACTGCTTCAACCACCGATTTCTGCTGTTCCCGCCAGAGAGGTGAGTTTGCAAGCGATACGGCAAATATCTGGTTTGGCCTCAAGGACGCATCGGCTGAGCCATCGGGCAGAATACAGTCGTTCAGGAATTGGTACTCTTCGTTCCAGAACAATCTACGGAAGCTGTCGCCGACTTCATCCGCCAAGCCCCTGTACCAATTGTGGCTGTCATCATTCCGACCGCAGAAGAACCGGTCCAGCAGTCTGAGGCTGTTGTACCACAAGGCATTCACCTCAACGGCCTTGCCGTATCTTGGTGTGAAAGCTACGCCGTCATATTTGGCGTCCATCCATGTCAGTTGCGTTTCGTGATCGCCTGCTGATATCAATACGTCATCATCCGCACGAATGCCAAAACGAGTTCCGTTTTGATAGCAGTGAACTATGGATTGAATCGTGGGCAGCAGATGCTGGCCAAAATAATCGAGATCGCCTGTTGTATCGAGATACTGGAAGGCGGCATTTATGAACCATAACGGAGCATCGACACTGTTAAAATGGACAGTTTTGCTTCTATCATCGAAATTGTTAGGAATCATTCCCTGGTCGGTTGCGTTGGCGAATGTCTCTAACACGGACCTGGCAATATTGTGCCTGCCCGTACAAAGCAACAGGCCGGGCAATGAAATGAACGCATCCCTGCCCCAGTCGGCAAACCAGGGGTAGCCTGCAAGGATTGTAGCCGTGGATCCTTGGGCTGTGTTGCGCCTTACGATGAACTGGTCTGCCGCAAGCGAGAGAGCGGCCGAATTCTCATCGTCGCCTTTATTTGTGTTTTCGAGGATACTGGATCGGTGTGTCCATAGGTTCTTGCGGACCAGGTCAATGTCAAGGTTAACTAATTGGGCCGGATTACATTCCGATGCAGGTGCTGCCAAACTGGCCCAGAGAACAATCTGGCACGGAGAATCCACACGATATCTGAAAAAACCAGGGGTCCATAAATCCTCTGTGTGATCCTGCCCCCTCTCTCTGTCGGTCCTGTAGAGGAAGTTGAACCACCATTGCTGGTCCTGCTCGAAGTTTGAGCCGGGGCAGCTCAACAGCAGTTTGCAACTGTCCGGTACTTCGTGCTGGACCATAAGATGATCGTCGGCCCATTCAGATCGCAGGTGGCCGTACGATTTCTGGAGTGCATGGAAATCCCTTAGGCCAACGAACGGGCGAATAACCAAATCGACCGGTTCCTGCAGACTTCTAAAATCGTAGACAAGCGCAACCGTATCGGCATCGCGAAGCAGATATACCGATTTGGTCATTTCGAAAATATGGTTCGAGTAATCGAAGTGAACTCCAACATCCTGACGGAATCCCCTTGCGAGCTTGAAACCTTCAGGAGTGAATTTGCCATTAAACTCAAAAGTTGATAGATTGATCACTTCCTGCCCGACGAGGACCATTTCAAGACAATTCGCCAGCGACATTATTCTGTTCGTCGGAGGAGTTAGCGAGCCTACGAGCAGTCCGTGGTATCTTCTTGTGTTACATCCGACCACAGTGGACGATGAATACCCCCCGCGTCCATTCGTCAGAAGCCATTCTTTGTTCAAAAAGGCTTCGACAGACTCTTCATCAAGAGATGGGAAGGTTAGGGCGGTTTCAGCTTGGCGTTGCGTTAACACGGCGTCACTCCTTAACTATAATATATCGCGGCAGCATCGTGCTCCGGGCGAAACTCGTGTTTGCAGGATTGTGCAACTACTATGAGACTGTCTGTACTGTGCCGTCCTGCTGTGTTTTTGACTCGTGCGTTTCCAGATCGATAACCTGTTTACCCAATCGTTTCGCACAGCGGTTCTGCAAATTGTCCAGTACATTCATGAAGTTGATGTAAGAATCGTAGGGCGAGTCGTACGGATTGAAGTACTTGTGAACGTCTCCATCTGCAAAGTACTTTGTACACATGTAGTAGAAATGGTCCGATACCTGCAACCGTCGCCAGTCGGCGATTATCGTCTCATCTTCAGTTCTTTTAATTTCCTTCTCCAGCCGATATAGCTCGTGAATGGCGTTGGACTGCATCGCATTGCCGAGCCAGGCTGAAAGATCTCTTTCCGTATCCGCCCAGCTTATGACGTGTGGTATGTCGACGACATCGGAGACGGGATAGGCTTTTACCACCTCGCTCGGTGTCTTGAAATTATTGTCGGGATGCGCCAGTATCTTCTCCGGCAGATGCCGCATAAAGTCAAATATGCCGGTATCCTCCCACTGGTGCTCTCCTAAGGTCTCGTAATCCATGAAAAGGTTGACTACGTTTCCATTGCCGTTGACATTGCTCACCCATTGGGCGAACTTGTCTGAAGTTAAAGGCCACTGCTGCCAGTCGCGATTCGAAAATCTGAAAGCGATATCATCGCTTAATGAGTAGTTTTTAAGAAGGAGCTTGAGATTGGTGCAACCCTTGGGTTGATAGACAAAGTTCGGACTCCTGAAGCCGAGGATATGATCTGCTCCCTCAGTAATAATTGCGTCGAAGAGCCCTATTGATTCGATAAGCTGGGCAAGTTCATTATTATATATAAGTTCTGTATTGCGGAAGACACGGGGCTTCTGTCCGAACAAACGCTCGATCAATTCGCAGTGTTGCCTTATCTGGTCTACGAACTCGTTGCGTGAATACAAGAAACTCAGGCTGTGATAGTATGTTTCGGCCAAAAACTCCACACATCCCGTCTCAGCCAGGGCGTCAAAAGTGCTAAGCACCTCTGGGGCATATTTGTGCAACTGTTCGAGCAAAACGCCTGTCAGACTGTATGAAACTCTGAACTGACCGTCATACTTGCGAATCAAATCGAGGATTAGACGATTTGCGGGTAGGTAACATTTGTTTGCGACTTTTCGGCAGATAGAGGCGTTTTTATAATCGTCGAAGTAATGATCGTGGTTGTCAAAAACCGTGTAGTGCCTCAAACGTAATGGTTGATGGACTTGAAAATAAAAGCAAACTGAAGGCATAATCCGTTATTCCAAATTTCCTGTTCTGCTTAGCTGATCCTATTTTGCGGCGTCTTATAATATCAGTTGCGTTGCTGCTTCAACGCTCGATACTTAAACAGCCACGAGCGTGTCTTCGTAGATTTTTGTACACTTGGCCGCGGCGTCTGACCATCGCAGCCGCCTGACCTCAGAATTGCCGTGGTCTCTCAAAGTCATTTGTAGCGGAGGGTGCTTTAATACTGCTACGATCTTGTTCGCTATCTCGTTGACATCCCAGAAATCAACTTTCAGAGCGTGCATCAGAACTTCCGAAACACCGCTTTGTTTACTTATGATGACAGGTACGTCATTATCAAGCGCCTCAAGCGGTGCAATTCCAAAAGGCTCCGAGACAGAAGGCATTACATAGAGGTCGGCCATCTTATAAATCCGCTGGACATCCTCTCCTCTGAGGAAGCCGGTAAAAAGAACCTTGTGGCCGATGTTTAGTTCAGCCGCCATTTCGATAGCTCGGTGCATCAAGTCTCCGGAACCGACCATCACGAATTTTACGTCATCCATGACCTCAAGCACTTTTCTTGCCGCATGAAGGAAGTATTCCGGACCTTTCTGCATAGTGATACGGCCCAGGAACAAGACGATCTTCTCGTTCTTTTTGATGCCGGTATCGCTCAAAGCCCACTCCTTGGCGTTCGTATTCCGTTCGACACCATTGTATACAACCTCGACCTTGTCGCCGCTAATACCATACCGGCTGATGATGATGCCTCGTGTGAAATGGCTAACTGTGATGACCTTTGAGGCTTGTTCCATACCCTGTCGCTCAATATCATAGATCGCCTGGTTCACATGCTCACCGCTTCGGTCAAACTCGGTTGAATGAACGTGGACTACGAGCGGTTTGCCGGATAACCTGGATACGACTATGCCGGCAGGGTAAGTCATCCAATCATGTGCGTGCACAATATCAAACTGCTCTTGTTCGGCCAGGTTAGCAGCCATTGAAGCGTAACGATGTACTTCCTCGTACATGTTGCTGCTGTAGTCGGATGCTCCAACGAACTCTGAGGAGGCGCTTATGCTGCCGTGCACCATTTGCTTGTTTTTGATGATTTGCTCTATTCTCTTCTGATAGAATCCTGGTGTTTCGTATGGCTGGAGAGGGGAGCTTATAGTACGGACCTTGACGTTCTTCAATTCGTTCAAGTTGACCGCAGTTAGCGGAACAGAAGATCCTGGACTTAAAAGTTTGACGTGGGTGCTGTACTCGGCCTCAATCATCTTGGGCAGGACAAAAGTGATCTGCACGCCGAGTTGTGCCATTGCTCTTGTGAGTCCGTAACAGGCTGTCCCGAGACCACCACTTATGAACGGTGGGAATTCCCAGCCCAACATGAAGACTCTTAAAGGTGCCTCCTGCCAACTATCTCTCATAATAGCATGATCTCAATGAGTTTACGATGATTTCATGTTGTCAGCACGTCAATATTCTTCTCTGGTCCATAGGCCATTTAGG
>CAZYMD010000153.1:0-5729 GCA_964649005.1 uncultured Pirellulales bacterium | reverse complement strand
AAGCAAATAGCTTTGGGACGGCCCCCTCTTTTCTATCGTCGGTCACCTGACACGACATCGCCCGTCAGCAACCCAGAGAACCGGGTGCTCTCAGAGATCCTGCGGTTTGACCGTGCTGCGCTTGTTCGCCTTGGTTCTGGCGATAGCGACATCAAGCATGTCGTAAACCTTATCGCTCAGTGCTTCAAGGGCATCGGATGAGGTCATCATCTTCTTGCTCTTGATGTAGTTCTTCACTTTGCTGGCGACAACCAACGGTTCCCTTTTTTGCTTTGCCATTCTACGGGTCCTCCATGAAAAGTTTAGGTTTCTCCTATCCGGTACAGTTTTCCTAAAGCCGGAACTATAATTTGTTAACATCAAGGCTGTTATTACCGCCAAGTAACAGCATTTTCAACAAAAAAATGGGCTGAAACTGTAAATTTTTGCACCCAGAGGCGTAATAGATCAAAATCTTGTTCGCGAGAAACAAGCGTATCGCCATTTTTTTCATACAACCTTGCAGCTTTTTCATAATCTACGACATTCGTTTTGACGAATAAGTCTACATTAGTTAAGTGTTTCGGGTGTGTAAAGAGAATAGCCCAAGCCCAAGGTTTTTTTGCGTTATCGGGGGCGTTTGTCAAAGTTCGTAGATGGAGAGATACAATGGCAAGGCGTTCAAAAAAAGACAGTAGGTCGCAAGCGAAGCTGCAAGGCTACGTGGTCGTTACATTTGCCGACGATTCTGATGAAGCCAGGGATTACGAATCACTGTTAAAAGCCAGTGATATCCCCGTTGCTATCGAGGAACATTTCGACGAATCTCTGGGTGCTAATGAAATAGCTATAATGGTCCCTGACGAGTTTCTCGACGAAGCCCACGTAATAATCGAATCGCAGAACGGCTACGATGAATTCTACGACCTGTCGGACGATGATGACGAGTTCGGCGGGGACTACCTTGACGAAGACTACTGATATCTGATCTGTCCGAACATTCAGAGCCTCTGGATGTTGTCGGATTATCCCCGGCTGTATCAAAGCTGGGCGATTGGGAATGGGTACTATATTTTAGGTCTCGAACGTATGAGCACGGAAGAGCACAAAGAAAGTCAATACGAAGAGGATCGCAGGGACAGTGTGGTGGACAGGCGACTCGGCCTGGAACGACGCCGAGGACCTGGAGTACGCCTGAGCGATACGCGAAAGGCTGCAGAAGAAGGCCAGATGTCCGAGGAGCAGTTCGAGTTCCTAATGGCTATCGACGAGTACAAGAGGAAGAACTCCAGACCCTTTCCCACATGGACAGAAGTCCTTGAAGTCATAAAAGCTCTCGGCTACCGCAGGGTCGCCGAACCGCAAAAACTCGACAAAGCACAGGACCAGCCGCAGCAGGAGCAAAAGGAGCCCGTCGCTGCTCAGACCGATTGACCGGCGCCTCATCCTGACAAGTCCTCCCCCCATCAAATGCATATTAACTCGCTGCCCGACAGGAGGCATGCAATCGCCCAATCCATCATTGCTCCCAAAGCCAGATATCCACGATTAACACAATATCCCATATATCCACCAATCCTTCACTTTGTACATGAACAATGCCTGCTTAAAGTTACGCCAAACAGAGACAAATAGTCACTCTGATTCAATCTACGACATATCTGAACTGAAAGCCAAGAGAGATATCGATATAACCACATGTATAACAGGCCTTTACCTGTTTTTGTGGGCCGATTGGTCAGTGCCACGAAATGCGAACAGGTCCAAAATACTTTGACATTGCGATGTCAATATGGCACGATATTGAGGAATTGGACTGGGATAATTTTATTAGTGTCGGCTTGTTTGGGGGCAACTGTTTTTGGATATACAGGCCGGGGCGAATTGAAGAAGGAGATTATCTATGAAGAAAGACAAGCTTTCCCGCAGAGATTTCATGCGCAACACATCGCTTGCAGCCGCAGGCACTGTAGCCGGCGCTCTGGCGGGCGATGGCCAAGCCGCTGAGAATGCGACCGACACTTCCAAAATTGTGAACTACAACGAAAAAATGCATTATCGCAGGCTGGGCAAGTCGAATCTCATGCTCTCAGAGATAAGCCTTGGCGGCCACTGGAAGAACCGCAATGCCGGGCGCTACTGGGATAGCTTTGCCAACGAAGAGGTGCCGGAAGATGTCGCGAAGAACAGAACGGACGTTATGAGCACGGCCATCGAGTGCGGGATTAACTATCTTGACATTACGACTGCGGCAGAGTGCCTCAGCTATGGCGCGGCCCTAAAGGGCCGGCGCGAGAAGATGATCGTCGGAGCCGATATTCACAACCTTGGGCCCCGCAATTCGAGTTTCTGCAACGTCAAGGGCCAGAGCCATAACGTGGAGACCTGTCTAAAGTATCTACAGACGGATTATCTCGATATCTGGCGTCCGCAGGCGAAAATGGATGGCTCCAACACCGACGCTGAAGTCGAATCGCTTATTGCAACCTTCGATAAGCTGCGCAAAGAGGGCAAAGTTCGTCACCTTGGCATGTCGAGTCATTCCCGCCCCTGGATCGAGCATGTGCTGGAAAAGTATCCGCAGTTCGAAATGGTGATTTTCCCTTGCAGTGCGATGACTCGCGAGAAGGGCAAGCCGCCTGTATGGGGCAATGTTGAGGAAATAAATCCGGGCCATAACTCGGACCAGACACAGAGCATATTTAAGACCGTTCTGGATAAGAACGTTGGCATAGTTACGATCAAGCCGTTCCATGGCGGCAGCGTATTCGCAGATAGCATCGGGAAAGTTAAATTCCCCGTTATGGGTGTGGGTAGCAAGAAAGAGAATGACCTTGCACGCCTGACTCTGCAATGCATTCTCGCAAACAAGGCTGTGACCGCCGCCATACCGGGCCTTTCCACCGAGTACGAGGTAGAGAACGCTGCAAGGGCGTCGTACACAAGGCCGCTTGGAGTTACTGCCGCAGACAGAGAATGGCTCATGAAGATTACGAAGGAGCGATGGGAGAATTTGCCGGCGGACTACGAATGGCTGCGTGACTGGGAAGTGGTGTAGTGCGTTGAACACTCCGCTGTCCACCGGCCGTAGCCGGTGGACAGCGGAGTTTGGAGATATGGCGGTAGGTGCTAACCGGCGCCTGCCGCTTTTTTTGATTACGCTGAGAAGGGATAGAACAGTGCATCTGTACAGTCGAACCAATTCATGGAGTTCGTGGACAATCCTCGGGGCCCTTGTGTGCGTGTGCATCTTCGTGGCGTGCTTTGCCTCTGAATCGGAGCAGCAGCCAGGGCAGTCCGACGACAATGCCAAGTGCTACGTCTGCCATTCAGGCTTGAAGACAGAGGACATCACCACCAGCCATGTCGAAATGGGTATTACCTGCGACGAGTGCCACGGGACTTCCACCGAGCATATGCACGATGAAATGTTGATGACCGAGCCTGACCTGCTTTACGGCAGAGCCGAGGTGCAAAAGATGTGTTCCGATCCTTCATGCCACAAGCCTGGTGAGGGGCGCCTGGTCTATAGCAGACAGGATCATAAGGACCTGCAGAAGGTCGAGGAATTCTTCGAGAAGTGGAAAGGTCGTAATAGACCGAATGGCCGCGTTGTCTCGGCTGAGTCCGTTTGCACCGATTGTCACGGGACACACAACCTCAACAAGGATGTTGAAGATACGAGCGACGAACAGCCGGTAGCCATATTCAATGGCAAAGACCTTAGTGGCTGGAAGACCTCAGGCAAAGCATCCTGGATAGTCAAGTCAGGCAGAATCATCGCAAAGCAGAGCAGCGATGGCGAGGCCGGCATTCTCTGGACCCAGAGCAAATACGCTGATTACGAGCTGGCACTGACATTTCGAGCCGACTGGCCTATCCATGCGGGCATACACGTTCATGGAGATGGATCGAATCTTGGCCCTCGCGTGGAGATATGCGATGATGCGAAGACAGGCGCCTGTACAGGTAGTGTATTATGGCCTGGCAAAGGGCTTGTGCTGCTCAACCTCGACGATGAGCTTATCGACAAAGAGTATTGGAACACGATTTCAATTAAGGCCGAGGGCCGACGCGTGAATGTGTGGCTCAATGGCGAAGAGATTGGCGCCGTACGTACGGCCGGACCTGACGAGGGAAAAGTCGGTTTCCATATTGGCGGTGATCCCTCGAACAAGACTGCTGAGTTGACGATTCGCGAGGTCATTATCAAAAGACTCAATAGCGAAAAGTGATGTGGCTATCTGTGTAGCACGATTCGCCGGAGTCGTGCACGCTATGCTGGCGTCACTTAAGGCCAGAGTTGGTTTTCAAGCCAATTTTCCGCCAGGACCGCGAAGTCCATAAAGTCAATCGCGTCGTCCTGTGTCAAATCGAGCGGTGACAGCAACGGCAGGTTGAACACCCCTGTGCCATTAGTTGCCACGTAGGCGATTTCTTTTTGTGAAAGCGCATAATCGTAAATACGGAAGTCATCTATCAAGCCGTCGTATCCGCCGTACCAGCCCGATCCGATTGTGAACGATTCGACCTCTCCGGCAATGTTAATGGAATCCGCCCGGCTGTCCAACAAAGCTCCGTTGAGGTAGATGCGCATTTCCCCTTTCACACTATCCTTTGTAAAGGCCCAGTGGTTCCATCGTTCGGTCCATTCGCTGATATACTTGTGCCCGCCTGCTATTTGATTGTCGAATGACCATTGCGATCCACATTGCCAGAAGTACCTGCCCGGCTGTTTCCAGCAGCCGAAGTTGACCGCAACCGTAGGATTCTTGATTCCATACGCAAAATCAGAGCAGCACAGTGTGTCCCTGTCGTGACCCGTGTTGTCGCCTTGTTGCCAGAAGGCAATTGTTATTCCATCGTTGATAGCTTCGAACAGATACCTCGCCTGGACGATGCTTACTGCGTCATCGATCCCATCGAACTTCATCGCCAGGCCGTACATACCAGGCATGTAAATAGGGAAGCCGAGTATCTGTCCATCATAGGCTTTGGGCCCGCTGTCATTAACGTTCCCTTCGAACTTGTACCATAAGGCAGGTTCATTGGGCTGCTCTACTTGATAAACATTATAGCCTCTGTCCAGCCATGAATCAGCTAACTGTTCCACGTCGCGATGGTCCACGATACAGTCACCCGTGAAATCTCCGTGCGACTGCAATTCTGCGAGGCATACTGTCGAATCCAGCCTGATGTCGTCGAAGTAGAGTGTGCCATCATCGTTGGCGTATGAGGTTGGATCGCTGTCTGTAAATCCAATGCCGAAGTACTCAATATTATTGGTGTTCACATTTGACACGTTTTCGAGGTGAACTATCCACCGTTGCCACTGTTCGGAGGCTAAATCGTTGGGATCGCCATTGTAGGGGATTTTGGTAGTGGCCTGACCGTCATTAAGACTCAGGTACATCGCTACTCCCGTCCCATTGTTGGGATCGCCGCGGAAGAACAGTTCGAGCGTTTTGATACCGAATTCCGACCAATCCTGTGGCTCTTCGAATACCCGCTGAATCTCCGAGGTATACGGCTCGAGGATATCATAATTCAACAGCATGGATTTGGCCCCGCTGTGAACATGTTCCTCATCTGCGCTGATATCTATGTTAGCACCGTAAAGTGCAGGGTGCCATGATGGATATAGCTTTGGTTGGCCGCCGCTCAAATTAAAGCTGTATACCTCAAAGTCTTCGATCAGGATGCAATCAGACGTTGTAAAAGTCCAGATATTCCCCGTGTGTGGGGCATCC
>CAZYMD010000152.1:0-12654 GCA_964649005.1 uncultured Pirellulales bacterium | reverse complement strand
CCTTTAGATTGCTACACGAGAAAACCAGTGACCCACCCATAACTGACCCATTACTATTCTTTTGAGGAAGGGCAAAAACCCAGAAAGCAGCGAACTCGCGAACTATTCTCCTGTCAAGTTGGCGTGTTGTGGGATTGGGGGGTGCCAGAATTGGCATGTTTTTGGGGGGGTGTTTGGGTTATGGGGCATTTTGCGATAGTTGGTAAGACTATAGACCAAAAGGAGTTAGAGAGCACAGAGAGGGCTTTGTGATTATGGATTGCGGCGGCTGGTACATGTTTTGCACATCCATCAGAATTCAGGACTTAGAAGACAGAAGACAGAACTTCTGGATTCCCGCCTGGGTCCCGGATCGGTGTCCGGGATGAACTCTGAATGACAGTATGGTTACGTGGGAATGACAATACGGGTGGTTTTAGGCTCGTAATGCAGTACATAACAGTCGTTATATAGCAGAAGCAAATAAGCGACGGATAGATTTAACTCAATATAACTAAAGGAGATAGGCAACTATGGCAGTGAAAGACCTGGCATTCGAAACAGATGCAAGGGCCAGCCTGCTGGCCGGGGTTGAAAAGCTCGCGGCGGCGGTCAAGCCAACGCTCGGCCCCAAGGGCAGAAACGCCATTATTGACAAGAGTTGGGGCGGCCCGACTGTAACCAAGGACGGTGTTACCGTCGCAGAAGAGATCGACTTGATAAACAAGGCTGAGAATATGGGCGCCAAGCTCGTAAAGGAAGCTGCGAGCAAGACTTCCAAGATCGCAGGCGATGGGACGACGACCGCTACGGTGCTGACTGAAGCGCTGTTC
Source organism: uncultured Pirellulales bacterium (assembly GCA_964649005.1). Classification (GTDB taxonomy): domain Bacteria; phylum Planctomycetota; class Phycisphaerae; order Sedimentisphaerales; family Anaerobacaceae; genus CAZGMJ01. Next base: position 11,842 of record CAZYMD010000152.1, on the reverse strand, counting down.
AAGCAGGCGTTCAGGAGCCTTGCGGCCGGAGCGGATGCGATGGCGATCAATCGCGGGATGCAGGAGGCAGCGAAGGCGGTTACGGAGAAGTTAGCAACCCTGGCGAAACCCATTAACATCTCAAAGGCCGACGATATCATCAATATCGCGTCGGTTTCGGCCAATAACGACCCCGAAATCGGCAAGATCATGGCCCAGGCGTTCCAGCGGGTCGGCAAAGACGGTGTTATCACGGTCGAAGAGGGCAAGAGCTTCGAGACAAATGTAGACTTCGTCGAGGGCATGCAGTTCGATCGCGGTTACCTCTCGCCCCACTTTGCGACGGATCAGGACAATATGGTCTGCGAGTTAGAGAAGCCCTTTATCCTGGTATACGAAGAGAAAATCAGCAACGTGGCGAAGCTCATACCGCTTCTGGAGAAGACAGCCAAAGCCAACAGGCCTCTGCTGATTATCGCAGAAGACGTTGAGAGCGAAGCACTTGCGACGCTGGTAGTCAATAAGCTCCGCGGCATCCTTAAGGTAGCGGCGGTGAAAGCTCCGGGTTACGGCGACAGGCGGAAGGCTATGATGCAGGATATCGCGGTTCTGACAGGCGCTGAGCCGATCTTCAAGGACCTCGGGATCGAGATGGAGAGCATTACCATCAAGCAGCTCGGCCAGGCCAAGAAGGTTACCATCGACAATGATAATACGATTATCGTCGAAGGGGCCGGCAGCCAAGGTGCGATCAACGGCAGAATCAAGCAGATCAAAGGCGAAATCGATATCACAACGAGCGATTACGACCGCGAGAAGCTGCAGGAAAGGCTAGCAAAGCTGACAGGCGGCGTGGCACAGATCAACGTCGGAGCGGCAAGCGAGACTGAGATGAAGGAAAAGAAGGCCCGCATCGAAGACGCACTGCACGCGACAAGAGCGGCCATCGAGGAAGGTATCGTTCCCGGCGGCGGCGTTGCTTTAGTACGCTGCATCGACGTGGTGAAGAAGCTCAAGCTTAAAGGCGACGAGCAGCTCGGCGTCGATATTTTAGCTGACGCACTCAGCAAGCCCTGTTACAGCATTGCCTACAACGCAGGGGCGGTTCCGAACCTGGTTGTGAACAAGGTTGCAGAGGGCAAGGGCGGATTCGGATACAACGCCCGAGACGACAAATACGAGGACCTGATAGAAGCGGGAATTATCGATCCGGTTAAGGTTACGCGTACTGCGCTGCAGAATGCGGTTAGTATAGCCGGGCTGCTGCTGACGACGGATTGCCTCATTACTGAGAAGCCACAGGACAAGTCTGCAATGCCCGCCGGAGGACCTGGTATGGATCCCGGCATGGGTGGCATGGGCGGCATGGGTGGCATGGGCGGCATGGGCGGCATGATGTAGTAGCCGCAAGGTCGCTGAGCGTGGGGGATTACATGCAGACAGTCAAGGAGAACTGACATGAGTGGCAGGTATGAAATATCCGGCAAATCCGACGTTCGGGTGGTCAGCCATCTGAACAAGGGCGTTTTGGCCGCAGCGATGTGCGCTTTGCTGCTTTCGGGCTGCGCGGGAATGAAGAATTCCTGTAAGACTGCGAACGAGGCAACGAGCAAGGATGAACGGATGGAGTGGTGGCGCGATGCCCGGTTCGGGATGTTTATCCACTGGGGTCTGTATTCGATTCCGGCAGGCGAATGGGAAGGCAAGAAGGTTGGCAGCATCGGCGAGTGGATAATGAATAACGGCCACATCGCAGTTGCAGACTACGAGAAGCTCGCGGGGGAGTTCAACCCGGTGAAGTTCAACGCCAACGAATGGGTTAAGATCGCCAAGGACGCCGGGATGAAGTATCTGGTCATTACGTCGAAGCACCACGACGGCTTCTGTCTGTGGGATTCGAAGGTGACGGAATACGACATCATGGACGCTTCGCCTTTCAAGCGTGATATTCTCCGCGAGTTGCAGAAGGCGTGCAAGAAGCAAGGCATCAAGCTATGCTTCTACCACTCGATCATGGACTGGCACCATCCGGACGCTCAGGCGCCGTTCTATCCCAACTATAATGACACGAGCAAATCCAATCCGAACTTCGCACGGTACGCCGATGGCTATATGAAGCCCCAATTGAAGGAGCTGATCGACGGCTATGGACCAGGGGTTTTGTGGTTCGACGGGGAATGGATAAAGGACTGGACCGAGCCTCAGGGCAAGGAACTGTATAAGTACATCCGAGACCTCAAGCCTGATCTTATCGTTAACAATCGCGTTGGCAAAGGCCGTCAAGGTATGGAAGGCCTAAGTAAGGACGACCAGGAATACAGCGGCGACTTCGGGACTCCCGAGCAGCAGATTCCGGCAAAGGGAATTCCCGGCTTGGACTGGGAATCGTGCATGACGATGAACGATACGTGGGGCTTTAAGGCCGACGACCATAACTGGAAATCCACCACGGACCTCGTACGCAAGCTTGTGGACTGCGCGAGCAAGGGCGGCAATTTCCTGCTGAACGTGGGGCCGACATCTGAAGGACTCATACCGGAGCCAAGCGTTGAGCGGCTGAAGGAAATGGGCATGTGGGTGAAGGTTAACGGCGAAAGCATTTATGGCACGAATCCCAGCCCGATCGGCGAAGTGCCGTGGGGTCGGTGTACGGCCAAACGAGGCAAGCTGTACTTGCACGTTTTCGATTTGCCTAAGGACGGCAAGATAGTCGTTCCGGGCGTTAAAGGTGAAGTAAAGAAGGCTTACCTGTTGGCGGATAAGAAGGCCAAGCTGGAGGTTTCGCGTGACGACGATGAGAACGTTGTCGTAACTGTGCCCAAGGCGGCTGTTTGTCCGGTCGATACGGTAGTCGTTCTGACGACAAAATAAACGAGAAAATAATTTGTGAAACTGAATACAAGCAAGGAGTGAGATATGAAACTCAACCCATTGGATGACAGAATCGTAATCAAGCAGTCGGAAGCTGAAGAGAAGACAACCGGCGGTATTATATTACCAGATACGGCGAAAGAGAAACCTCAAATGGGCAAGGTGGTTGCAGTCGGCCCGGGCAAGATCCTCGACAACGGTAAAAGAGCATCCATGTCCGTGAAGAAGAACGACGAAGTCATCTACGCCAAGTACATGGGCAGTGACATTGAGATCGACAGAGAGAAATACGTGATACTCAGAGAAAGCGACGTGCTTGGCATCGTCGAGAAGTAGGTGACAATACGCTCACAATCGCATGTTCATGATTCATGGCATATGCTTCGTGGAGCTTGAACCAGCAGGTGTGAACCTGAAATAATTCAAAGAGGTGACAAAAGATGGCAAAGCAACTGATGTTCGAAGATACAGCGAGAGCACAGCTCAAGGAAGGGCTGGAGCAACTGACCAAGGCGGTGAAGGTGACGCTCGGCCCGACGGGCAAGAACGTTATCCTGCACAAGAGTTGGGGCTCGCCCAAGGTGACCAAGGACGGGGTTTCTGTCAGCAAGGAGATCGACCTGCCGCAACCGTTCCAGAATATGGGCGCCAAGATGGTCAACCAGGTGGCCAGCAAGACGTCTGACGTGGTGGGCGATGGAACGACAACGTCAACGGTTCTGGCCGAGGCGATTTATACGAACGGTCTTAGATACGTAACGGCGGGCGTCAATCCGACAGCGATTCAGCGCGGGATCAGCAAGGCGGCCCAGGTAGCGACCAATTACATCAAGTCGATCAGCATTCCAGTCAAGGGTCACGACGATATCGCCAAGGTCGCAACTATCAGTGCGAACAACGATCCTGATGTCGGCGAGATCATGGCCAAAGCGTTCGACAAGGTGGGCAAGGACGGCGTCATTGAGGTCGAAGAAGGCAAGGGAATGGAGAACGAGCTGGAAGTTGTCGAGGGTCTGCAATTCGACAAGGGCTATATATCCCCCTACTTCATGACTAACGCCGAGACTCTCGAAGCAACATATGAGGATGTTTACATTCTTCTGCAGGAGAAGAAGATATCCAACGTTCGCGAGCTTATCCCGCTGCTGGAGAAGGTGTCGCAGGTCGGCAAGCCGCTGCTGATTATCGCAGAGGATGTCGAAGGCGAGGCGCTGGCAGCGCTGGTCATCAACCGGTTACAGGGCATATTGAAGGTTTGTGCAGTGAAGGCGCCGGGTTTTGGTGACAGGCGCAAAGCGATGCTGCAGGATATCGCAATCAGCACAGGCGGCCAGGTAATAACCGAGGATCTGGGCATCAAGCTGGAGAGCGTCGAAATCTCACAGTTGGGCCAGGCCAAGAAAATCGTTATCAACAAAGACTCAACAACTATCATCGAAGGCGGCGGCAAGAAGAAGGACATCACCGCTCGGTGCGAGCAGATACGCAGTCAGATCGAAAAGACAACCAGCGATTACGACCGCGAGAAGCTTCAGGAGCGGCTCGCTAAACTGACCGGCGGGATCGCAGTTATCAAGGCCGGGGCCGCTACCGAGGCGGAGATGAAAGAGCGCAAGGACCTGCTTGACGATGCACTTCACGCTACAAGAGCTGCTGCTCAAGAAGGAGTGATCGCAGGGGGCGGTGTAGTGTTCCTTTGTGCAATTCCGGAAGTGCAGAAGGCACGTGCGAAAGCCAAAGGCGACGAGAAGATCGGATTCGACATTGTGGCTGAAGCATTGAAGGCGCCGGCGACACAGATCGTCGATAACTCGGGCGAACCGGGTGACGTTGTTGTGGCGCAGCTTCTCGAGAAACTGCCAAAAAACAAGAACACCGGCTACAACGCCAACACCGGCGAGTATGTTGACATGTTCAAGGCAGGCATTATCGATCCGGCCAAGGTGGCGCGAACGGCACTGGAAATGGCGGCATCGGTAGCAGGCCTCATGCTGACCACAAACGTGCTCGTCACCGAACTGAAGGACGACGACAAGGACGAAGAGCCAATTCACGGCTCTGTCCGATAGATAGCAAATCGCGTGTCGTATGTTGTGTGTCGCCAAAGCTTTCTGATTGCGACATGCAGCATACGACGCGATGAGAAACAAGAAAATGGCGAAACGGGACTATTACGAGGTTCTCGGCGTAGAAAAGGCCGGCTCATCAGACGACATCAAGCGTGCGTACAGGCGCATGGCGATGAAATATCATCCGGACAAAAATCCGGGTGACAAGGAAGCTGAGGGCAAGTTCAAAGAGTGCGCCGAGGCTTATGAAGTCCTGAGTGATACTGAGAAGCGTAAGCGGTACGATCAGTTCGGCCATGAAGGTCTTCGCGGGTCCGGGATGCACGACTTCTCGCGGATGAACGTGGATGACATCTTCAGCATGTTCAATCTGGACGATCTCTTCGGCGGCATTTTCGGTGGCCGCAAACGCTCAAGTGGTGGACGAGCCGGTCCCACGAGAGGTTACGATCTGGAAACCACCGTGGAACTGACACTCGAAGAGGTCGCAAAAGGCACTGAGAAGACAATAGAGTTTACTCGTCAGGATTCCTGCAAGGAGTGCACGGGCAGCGGCTGCGAAAAGGGAAGCTCACCGAGCAGATGCCCGGGTTGCGGCGGGAGCGGCCAAGTCGCCAGAGGCGGCGGCTTCTTCCAGATGGTGTCAACGTGTCCCCAGTGTGGCGGCATTGGTAAGATTGTCACCAAGCCGTGCAAGAAGTGCCGAGGCACGGGACGCGTGCCGAAGAAGCGCACCGTCAGCATCAAGATTCCGCCTGGAGTCCACGAAGGCCAGGGGATTCGGGTCGCCAACGAAGGAGAGCCCGGACGAGGCGGCGGACCGAGAGGCGATTTGTACTGCTACGTCAGACTCAAACGTCACGAGTTCCTGGATCGCGATGGCAATAACCTTGTTGCGGTTGTGCCGATCAGCTTTACGCAGGCGACATTGGGCGCCACGATCGAGGTGCCCAGTCTGGGCGGGACGCAACAGTTAAAGGTCCCCGCCGGAACACAGTACGGGAATGTGTTTAGAATCAAGAGCAAAGGCCTGCCGGACTTGCGGACGCATCGAACCGGCGACCAGCTCGTACAGATATTGATCGAGACCCCCGCTCGGCTGAATTCCGACCAGGAAAAATTACTAAGAGAGTTTGCCAAGACAGAGAACAAAAGCGTATCTCCGAAAGCTGTCGGATTCTTTGAGAAACTCAAGAAGCATTTTGGTATGCTGTAATGAAACACAACAAGAAAGACAAATCCAAAGATGACACAGAACCCACGTCGCTAAATGCTGAGATGGAAGAGCAGCAGGCGGCATTGCAGGCGCTGGAGCAGGAGAAGGAAGAGCTTGTGGGGAAGTTGCAGCGGGTCAGCGCGGACTACGCCAACTTCCAGAGGCGCGTTCCGAAACAGGTGACCGACAGTATCATGTACGAAAAGGAGAGGATACTAAAATCGATCCTGCCCGTGCTGGATAACTTCGAGCATACACTGCAGAACGCAAAATCGGCACAGGATTTCGATGCGCTTGTCAAGGGAGTGCGAATCGTTTACGACCAGATGCTCTATATTCTTAAATCGCACGGGGTCGAGCAGGTCGCTTCGGTCGGGGAAAAGTTCGACCCGACAAAGCATGAGGCGATGCTGCAAAAAAGCGAGAATGATGCAGAAGATGATATCGTGCTGGAGGAATTCCAAAAAGGATACAGGCTCAACGAACGTGTGCTTCGACCGAGCAAGGTAATTGTCAATAAGCTGGCTTCTGAAAGTGACAGCAGGGACGCAATGAAATCTCAGGAGCAATCAGACAACGAAGGCGAAGCAGCCGAGAGGTATGAAGAGCCTGAGATGGAGGAGTAATCCAAATGCCTACCTACGAATATAAATGCGACAATTGCGATCACGAGTTTGAGTTATTCCAGTCGATAAAATCCAAACCGCTGCGAAAGTGTCCCTCGTGCGGCAAGAACAAGGTGAAACGGTTGATCGGTATGGGTGCCGGGGTGATTTTCAAGGGCTCCGGATTTTACGAAACCGACTACCGAAGCGAAAGCTACAAGAAGGCCGCAGAGGTTGAAAAAGGCCAATCAAAGCCTGATAGCACCAAAACACAGGACAAGAGCAAGAGCGAAAGCAAAGAATCGAAGAGCGAGAGCGAGAGCAAGAGCAAGAGCACGTCGGAAGCCAAGCCCAAAGACAAGAAGAAGTCGGCTTGATTCCTTCATAGATGGGTTCTGAGAGAATCCATCTGCCTTTGCAACGGGCAAGCGGGACAGACCGTTACTCACCGAAACGCATCACTTCACCAGCCTGACGAGTTGTCTGAACTTTGGGTGCTCGGCTGTCTTTATCAATTCGAAGAGGCTCATTTCAGTGGAGCTTATCTGCACGCCTGCAGCGGACATTCGTTCGAGACCGACCTGCCTATTCCCGACAGATCTCGAAGAGACTGCATCCGAAGGGACGGTGACTTCGTAGCCTTTACGAGTTAAATCGAGAGCTGTCTGATAAACGCAGACATGTGTTTCGATGCCGCACAGCATCGCCTGGCTTCGGTTCAAATCCTTTAGTTGGGCATTGAATTGCTCGGAGCGGCAACAACTGAAGCCGGCTTTGTCGATAGGCTCGATCCCGGTCAGTAGTTCGGCTATTTCAGGCAACGTTGGGCCAATCGCATCGGGACATTGCTGGCACCACAGGATTGGGATATCGAGTATTTGAGCGGCCTGGATCAGGATTCGGATGTTGCTGAAGAGAGACTGCTTTTCATACATCAACTGGGCAAGCTTACCCTGGACATCGATGACTGTAAGGCAGCAATCGTGTGGTTCGAGCATTTGTCAGTCCTTTGCTGTGCAGATTTGCATCCGTGAGATAATAAAACCAACGAGGTGTTATTGGCCGCCAGTCACCACCACCGTCAGACCGATCATGGTCTTAGCGCCGGATTCCGGGGGGCCGCCGGTCAGGACTGGCTTGGGTATGGTCATTGAGTCGAGATTCTCGATCTGGGGCATATCCGGATTTGTCTCGCCTGGCTGAATCTTCGAGGCATCACCGGCAATTGCGAAGTACCTGGCGGCGCGAATACACGTTTCACCATCACTTTGAGCGACAATCTCGGATATCTGCTTAATTGTCACCTGGCTTATGACAATACGGTCAGCCGGGGTTTCGGCCTGTACAACAAGTTTGGCGGAATCGAATTTAGGCCAATCACTTTCGAGCCTTTGCAGCATGGCGCCCAGCCGGTCGCTTGGACACACGATTGTGTACACGATCTCATTCGTCTTACTGCGCTCGACAGTGAAAGATTGATCATCCAACTGTGCGTCCCGCAGGGCCCTGTTGATAGAAGCACTTGCCTCGTTAAGCATTGCTGTGGAAAGCTCAAGTCTTCCGGTGAAATCAGCCTGGGCAAGAGAAAGACCGGTTTCGACAGATGTTCCAGCCCGCGAGTTCACAATTGGCTGGTTCGCCATCTGTTTCGGCGAAACAGTCTCCGGAGCAACAATAGTGTAAATGACGGCGCCAAGAACAGCTATAAGAATGAACATGGCGGCGGCTGTAAACGCCTTTCTGAGCATAAGGTGCCTGGCGCCCCTTGGGCCGCTGACCACCGGGGCCTTCTCGTAGAGCCGGGTTCTTTTTTCAATAGCAGCCTTGACGCTTTCTAATATACTCGCTGGGGCCTCGATATATGGCACAGCCTGGAGCAGTGTTCTGGCCTTTCGGAGCTGATCGAGGCGATTGGCAAGCCGCTTGTTCTTGGCTAACAGACGCTGCACCTCGGCTAATTGCCTGGGCGGCAACTCTCCATCGAGGTAACTGTTGAGCAATTTTTCAATATCGTCGGTACTCACTTTTGGACTAACCTTCATTTGTAAAGGCCTCCACAATCTGCCTCAGACTACTGCGGGCGCGACTGAGCCTGCTTCTAACCGTGCCTAACTGAACGTTCAGGACCACGGCTATTCCGGCATAGTTCATGCCCTCAATATCTCTGAGAACCAGGACGGCCCGTTGATCTTCGCCCAGCATCATTAGCGCTTTGAGGGCGATCTGGCCGAGTTCTTTGTTCTGGGCGACTTCTTCAGGATTCGGCGAATTATTGTCGCTGAGATACTCCTTCAGAAGCTTTCGCCTCGACTGAGATACTTCGGCGGTCTCAGCCTCCAGGGACCTAATCTGTACTTTTTTGTTTTTTCTGCAGTAGTTCAGGGTCAGATTCACTGCGATTCTGAATATCCAGGTGTAAAAGCTGCTTCTGCCCTGAAACTTTTCAATGTTTTCTATTACTTTGACAAAAGTATCCTGGGTAAGTTCCGCAGCATCATCGGTATTTGCACAGATTTTGAGGATTGTGTTGTAAATACGGCTCTGATATTTGACTACGAGGCGCTCCATGGCGTCAGAATCGCCTCGTTTGCAGCGCTGGACGAGGAAATTATCGTCAGTACTCGGGCCTCGTACAACATTGCGTCCCCTACGTCCATCCTTGTTTGCGGGTCCTGCCACGCCATTTCTCCGTATTCCACTCGGTATTGCCCAACGAAGGCGGCACTACCAGCCATACGTAAGGCAAAACAGCAGGGTATGATTGCAGATTTGCAGCGTCCGGTCAATCCTATATTGGATTAAGCTCTGTGGGGCATCAGGGCGCGTTCGCGTTGGATTGCCCCCTGTAAAGGATTGTGTGACGGAGAGACACCTTGTTGAAGGAACGGAACGGAGTCTGCGTTATTGAAAAAAATGGGCGTCTATATGCTGTGAGCGTCCGGATTTCTCGCCTGAAAACCAGCTACACCCGTCCGCCCATAGTATCCGGCCTTGAACCGGTGCTAGTGTTTTATCTTGGATTATATCCGCCTGCGAATGAAGCCTACTAAACCGGCGCCGAGGGCGCTTAGCAGAAGAGCGGATGGGGCTGGAACGGCCTGGCCCTGTCCAAAGGACATGTTCCAGCTCGCTGTTTCGCTGCCGTATGATGCATTGGCGTACGCACTATAAGTAAGCTCATAGGTGTGATTCGGGTCCACGGCCCAAGTGCAGGTCCCTAAGACACCCGCCGGATCTCCCCATATCGCCTGCTGGGTAGTCTGTTGGAGCAACAAAGTATCGCCGTCGAAATCCATCAGGGCTACGCCTGTATTTGTATCCAGCAATTTGATGGCGACGAGATAGCCATATTCGCTAAAGCCGTCAAACTGGCCCGTCAGCGAATTATACATAGGCTGAAGTGTAATTTTCGCGGTGGCCCCCGCCGAAGCCCAGCATGTAGAATCTACTACTGCCGCGTAAGCATACTGGCTTAGCAAAGCTGAACTGCTCTCTACGTTTGCGTAAGCTCCCGCCAGCGGATTGCTATACGCAATCGATCTTGCAAGCGGACTGTTGCTTGTTGCGTCGAAAGCGTCATTAACGTCGCCTACCTTGAAATCGTAAAGGCTGTAGGACCCCTGGACGTGATACTCCTGGCTCAAGACGTTAATACCAGAAGGCCCTGCAAATAATTGGCAACTGCACACATGAAGCACAACAAGTGCTAACAGCAGAATCCTGACTTGCCTTTTCATACACCCATTCTCCTTCCAACAAGCTATTAATGCCCTCTCGAAACAGAAAGCTCACGCTTCAATCCTCCTTCTTTAGAAACGCGACAATCGAATAGCCTAATTATAATCACGCCACAATAACTTGTCAACTGCGGCCTGTACGTATTTTCCCAGGCAAAAGTCACTCCACCATATAATATCTTTCAGATAAGTGTTTCAGCAATATCACCCATATCCTGGCAATATAGCTAATGCAGTCTGGGAATTTGGGCCAAAGACAAGGGGCCTGCACAATATTGTACAGGCCCCATCTTTTTACTGGTGCGACCGAAGAACCGATCGCACGTTAATAATCAAAACAACTTCTTACGGCCAGAGCACCTCATCGAGCCATGTATCGAGCAGGCCGGCATAATCCTTGAAATCGATCGTGCCGTCGCCGTTAACATCGATGTTGGCATTCTGAATCGTCGTTATCAGACCAACGTCCTGCGTGAACGGTGCAGTCTTGCCAGCAAGCGATGCAATCTCGGCCTGCGGCAAAGCCCGGCTGTAAACCCGAACCTCATCGACCATACCATTGAACAGGTTGGTGTTGTCGGCACGCTTGCCTATCTGAAGGACGCCCTCGGTATCCAGAACCTGGTCAAGGCTACCCGTCTGGTGACCATCAGCATAACCCACAATCGTTGTGCCATCGTACGTGGCGGCAAGGTGATGCCAATCCTGATCTATCGGGATCAGGTTGTCTTCGGCACCGTAGAGGTGGATGCCGTAGTAGCCCGATGTGGTTGTGCCTGTGTCGCCAACCGCCTGGATGTCGAAATGCCTGAAGCTAGCAGAAGCGCCTGAGAGACCGAATACATCTGTCCAGGCTGCTATTGAACTGGCGGGCACATTTGCCTTGGCCCAGCCTGCGATCGTCCTCGGTGCGGCACCGGTTATACCTATGTTACCGGCAGTGACATAGGCTGTACCGCCAAGATTAATCGCCTGGCCTGTCTGACCGGCTGCGTAAGCAACTGTCGTGCCGCACGGGTCACCTGTGTGACCACCGGCGCTGTCGAGCAGATTATTCTGGAACTGGTAATTAGCCACCAGACCCGAAGTGCTCGGAGCTTGTGGCGTAACCTGCCAATCGCTGATGAGCCAGTTATCCGTCAGGATCTCAAGGTCCGGCATATCAACGACACAGTTGTTGCTGTAATCATTATCCGGCTTGCCCAACTGATACACACACGTCGGCGTATACAATCCGATGTCATCGATGAAAATCAGACCGGAGCCACCAGGCTGAGTTGTGTTGCCCCTGGTGCCAAAGCCGAGCGAGATCGAATCGATATTGGCGAGGTTCAGGCTGGGATTAGCAGCGGTGAACTCGCTCAG
>CAZYMD010000151.1:3247-12768 GCA_964649005.1 uncultured Pirellulales bacterium | reverse complement strand
CGACGAAAAACGCCCTTGACCATGTCAATTGCAGAAGGTCCATCCGAATCGTCTTCCGATGGCATTTGCGGGATCTCGACGGGTGGAGTCTTTTCCCCAGTCGGAGTCTTTGGCACAATAATCCGATCGAGATACTTGTCCAGATTACTCATTCTTTTCATTCCTCAATTTGAGACGATATCACCCTTTATGTCGCTCGATTACAACTACATCCCTGTTTTCAGGAGTTGTGGTAAGCTGCTTGAGCAGCCACAGCTCGCCGACCACCGCCAGCAGGGCGAGCGGCATCATTGCATATCCACCGAAATCGTGAAAGATTTGTTTCCAGTCGTCACCCTTAAGTACTGTAAGAGCTATTGAAGTGACAGTGAGCCTTATCGTGTTGCAGAGCAGGGCCGTCGGAAGACACGAGGCGAGAACTATGAGTTTCTCCCACCATGCTCGTTTGACCAGCAAGACGATCAGTCCGCCGATTACAAAAAATGACGTAATCATTCGAAGGCCGTTGCACGCCTCGGCTACCGCAACGGATGTGTCCCCGATGTTGATGATATTACCTTCTCGAACGGCCTCGTAGCTCAGAATTTCCAGCATGAAAACTGCCGATCTGGTCGCCCAGTCCTGGAGCGGTTGTGCTATCGCAAGCTGCACTCGGTTAGGTAAGGGCGCCATCAGCAAAAGAAACAGCAACACAGTCGATACTCGTTTAGAGAACTCCCAGCCGAATAACAACAGAACAAGGGCTGCTACAGTCAATATGATCGATAGACGCTCGGCAGATCCGTACATAAAAAGCAAACCGAGGAATCTTAACGCCTGAGCGAATACAAGCGCCGATAGTCCCCATCGAAGAGACGGTTTTCTCGGATACTTGAGCAGATCATCTCTCCTTGCCCATAATGCGTAAGCCGCAAGAAACGGTACCAGCAAACCGCTCGAGTATTCATCACTGCTCCGCCATACATGCATAAGATCTATGATATTAGGCCAGCAGCAGTAGAGGAACGCAACCAGAACGAGTGCGCCGGGAAGATAGCCGAGGCGGAGTCTTATACTGCGTTGTTCGCAATTAACCGCCTCTGGCGTAGAAGCACGCAACTTTGCGTGTTGTCTTTTCGTTTTTGCTTTCGCAATCGCAGCCATTGTTTGCCGCGTTTTCAACCGGATGGTTTCGACTACACTCTTCACCCCCGCAGAAACAGCTTGATCGCGCACGACCTCCCAATCACATACAGTTGTCCCGTAGTCAAGCACGCATCCGCTGATCTGTGCACGGTGCCCTATCTTGGCGCGGTCCCATATCACACTTCTCGATACGAGACTATCCTCGCCGACAACTACATCATGTCCCAACACGGTTGGTCCTATAATCACTGCACCACCTGCTACCTTGGCACCGCTTAGAATCCTTACTGAGCCACACAATCTAACTGTGGAGTCTATCTCGGCGTTATCAGCTACCAACGTCGTACATGGACTGCCTTGCCTGGATGGCTCTATGTCCATATTTCGTCCTGATTTGCATTCAAGATAATCGCCCATCGCGCTAATGTACTCGCGCCAACTGCGGAACTTACCAATGCTATAGGGCAACGTGGCAGCGTGGATAGATTTGCCCATGCGGACCATCTCGGCGATTAGGCCTTCTTTAAGGTCGAAGTATCCCGCCTTGGGTATCAGCTTCAGAATGCTGCTGTTCAAAACGAAGACACCTGACATCCGCTGACCCGGCTCATTTTCCCCACAGACGGGTTCTAACATCACTGTCAGATCGGCGCCGCCGTTGCTATGGGCATCCAGTATGATATCGATTGGTGGTGGATTCGTTATATTTGCTGGAAAAACCAGCAATGGCGAATCCGTGGAATCCCCCGCTGCATTGCGTATGCACCCGGCCGTCCCCGCCGGTAGTTCATCTTTGGAAAACTTAACCTGTAGACGGTTATCGGTCTGAATTGAACCAGACAAATCGGTGCTGTCGTGGTTTGTGCAGATGGTCACTTGCCTTACGCCCTGGTCGGCCAGGTGGTCCAGCAGATGCTCGATGGCGGGCTTGCCGTCTACCGGCCATAGAGCCATCTGCAGCTTGCCTGTCAGGGCGCACAGTCCGAAATCATGATGGCCGGCAAGTATTATCGCGTTCATATGCCCTCTACTATCGATATCGACTGGTGACCGTACTCTCATAATTTGGTTGTCTCAGCAGTTATGATACTTCCGCTTTGCATTGAATCTCTTCGTCTGAGATGATCATTTGGACCTGTCCGGCGTCTTTAGTAGGTTCTGCGAAGCAATATGGTTCGCAAGCAACTGCCCGACCATATCACAACCTAATGGTGTGAAGTGGCCTTGAGACCGCTCCCAGTATATTTTTCTCCCGCCTGCTTCAGCAAATTTCGATATCGGCGATACAATGTCTAATTCGTTGCCTTCCCCGATGAATCCGGCAGGGAACAACGAGCGAAAATCTGTGCGACCATATCGGCGCGGTATGTCGAGAATCAGAAGACTTGCGTTGACCTGCTCGCACTTGTGTTTGATCTCCTCAAGCAAAGCGATTGTGAGCTTGGGGGAGTAATCTTCTGGAGCTTTGTTTTCTGTATACATTTGTTTCGTGCGCCTGATCGAACGAAAAGATGCCAACCATGCTTTTATATTCCGGCCCGCCCAGTCTCTCAGCAGGTTATACAACTGCGAGTTCTCCGCCATAAGACGATACGCAGTGTAGCTGAACAACAATTCTCTCGTCTTCACACCGGGCAGGTATGTCGATGCCTTTCCTTTTAGCTTGCCGTCGGCCAGTTCGTACAGATTGGACCGCACATTGTCGTCAACGTCGGTAGGGTGCCACGCCAACAGAACCATATCAGGATCGTATTTCAGACCCTCGTTTTCCAGCGTAACGAGCTCTTCTGAATTACCATGTCCCGAGGTCGATAGATTCACTACTTCGGCTTTAATACCGTGCTCTTTTTCAAGGTAGTGCACCATCCGGCTAATGAACATCTGCTCGTAGCTTACGCCGTAGCCCATTCCGAAAGAGTCCCCCAGTAAAATTATGCGTTTGACCCCTGGAGGCTTCTCATAGGGAATATCCTTATCGCCGCGTATCCCCTTCGCGTTGGTTCGGATATACACCTTGTACTCAGCGGTTCTATGCCAGTAGCTCCGATTTGGCTCGTTGCCTCGCACTCCGTAAGGCATTGCCTTAACATATCGAGGCAGCATTGGGACCGGGTCCATGATGCGCAACATCACCTCAGCCGCCAAAGGGCAGTAGCACAGAACAAGCAGTGCCTTCAGGACCAGACCGGATTTTCCCTTCATACAAACCATCGTTATTTATTAAAACGCGAAATAGATAAATTCTTGTGCCCCGGGGCGCGCCAATCTGAACAGGGACACAAATATAAGCACCCAGACGTTCAGCCGCACGAACCAATGCACTCTGCTCATGATATTCAGATTCTTTGTCCATCCCTGTACGACCTGAAAGAGAATTAAAAACCATGAATAGAACAGCAGTTGCCTGATGCAGATGAACGTTTCCTCCGAAGCGTGCAGGTTTGTGAATATAGCCTGCGTAAATGTAGTGATCGTGGCAATATTTTGCGCCCGAAACAGCAGCCAGCCGAAGCAGATTAAGTGAAACGTTACAAGGCTCCAAAAAACTCTGACCGCGATAGGTTTCGTCTTGGATCCTTTACCGCTCAGAAGACGCCATACAGCGAGCAGTAAACCGTGAAAAGCGCCCCACAGGACAAATGTCCACGCCGCTCCATGCCACAACCCACCCAGCAGCATCGTGATTATCAGGTTGCGATATGTGTTCCACTTGCCGTACCTGTTGCCTCCGAGAGGAATGTAAAGGTAATCCCTTAGCCAGGTGGAGAGGCTTATGTGCCAGCGGCGCCAGAAATCAGGAGGATTCTTAGCGAAGTAGGGTAGATTGAAATTCAACATGATGTCGAATCCGAGCAGCTTGGCCGTCCCCCTGGCGATATCGCTATAGCCCGAGAAATCGCAGTATATCTGAACTGCAAACGCGTAAATAGCGATCAGACAACGCAGCCCATCCTCAGGAATACCCGAAAGGCTCAGCGAGTCATAAGGACCGAAAACTCCATTGACGATCTTCGCAACATTGTCCGCGACTACAATCTTCTTATACAGACCCCAGAATATCAGCCAGGTGCCTTCTCTGAATTGCTCGCGCGTGACTTTTCGGGGCCGTTGAAATTGCGGAAGAAGATGGGCGCCTCGCTCGATTGGCCCGGCCACCAATTGTGGGAAAAAGGCGACGTATGTGCCAAGCTCCAGGAGCGAGCCGGTCGCCGGGATGTCCTTTCTATACACGTCGATTGCGTGGCTCATGGTCTGGAATGTGAAGAATGAGATTCCGACGGGCAGAATGATTCGCGTCGTTATCTGTCCTGGATCGGCGTTGAACAGCATCGACCAAAGGGACACGAAACTATCCGTAAAGAAGTTGAAATACTTGAAAACTCCCAGGATAGCCAGATTCGTAAAGACACACCAAAACAGGAAAAACCGTTCCGGCCGGGCAAATCTAACTCGCCGAGGTATCAGCTCTATCATATTCATGGCGAGAAACAGGCATACTGCCGCCCCCATGACCCACCAACCGCCAAGGCTATCAGGCAACAGGCTGGCAATGTTGATGTTTTGCCAACTGACTTGCCGCCATTGGACCGTGGCAAACGCAAATGCCGAAAATACCAGGAACAGGCCGGACCTTGTCTTCTGTCTTACGGATAGCCTGCCATTCTGCATGAGCAGAGACGTCCAGTAATCCACAACTGTTGAGACGACTATCAGGAAAAGAAACCTAATGTCCCACCACGCATAGAAAACGTAGCTTGCCACGAACAGCAGCCAGTTCTGCCGCCTATAGCTGCTGTTCATCAGCCAATACAGGCTGATTACAATCAGAAAGAAGACCATGAATGTATAGCTGTTGAATAGCACTACTTCGTACTTCCCACGATATTCGTCAGTTTGCTTAAAACAGGCCCGATGTGGGCGTTCAATTGTGCGTAACCTTCGTTGTTGAGGTGCAGCGTATCTTTGTAGTATTTTGGATTGATCCCGTTGCCTTTCCGCAGCAGCGTATCGCAATCCACAACCGTTACCATTGGCCCTGCCAGAGCCTTGATCGAGTCATTAACTTCCCGCACTACCGAATCTATATCCACCGGCCAGATAATCGAGCGAGCGATGGAGCATTTGCCTGTGGGAAACATCGTCAGCATAACAGTATGAATATTTCTTTCCGCTAACAGTTGAACTATATCTCTCAAGTTGGCCCTACATGTTTCGACTATCCCTTTGCGTTCGTATGCAAAAAGACCGATATATTTCAAATCGTTTATCCCTACCTGCACAATTGCAATCTCAGGCTTTGTTGTCCACTCTGTCTGACGAAGACGAACCAGAACTTCCTTGCTTGTCTGGCCGCCAATGCCGAGATTGGCAAACACACAGTCACTTCGTTCAGGCAAATCCCGCCACTGTGCTATCCGAGAATCTCCAATCAGAGCGACAATGGTTTTATCCTGCTTTGATACGCCGGTAAACTGATCACTGCACTGAGAACTCAGCCTCGCCGGATCAAGGTGCAGACGTGCGCACTGCTTGTAATATTTAAGCGCAAGACCGCCGAGGACATAGTTCGTCGCCAGAGAGACGAATACCACCATTATAGTTGCGAATGTTATTACTTTGCGATTCATCAGGTATGTATCTGCCTGTGCAGGCTAGTTTCACTCGAACAGCATGTCATATGCTGCTAAAAGCTTTGGCGTTTCGTACTTCCAGTCCAACTCGTTCTCCACCCTGTTCTTGCCAAATCGCCCCATTTTCTCGCGCAGCTCAGGATCGTCGAGCAATTGAACGATCTTGTTTGCCATATCCTCTATATCATCTCTATTGGCATAGAGCGATGCCTCCTGTGCTGAGAATCGTCCCTCCGTCAGGTCGAACTGAACGACAGGTTTGCCCAAGGCCATGTATTCCATAATCTTGTTCATCGTCGACTTGTCGTTCATCACAGTCCATACGTCTGGATTCACACACACATCCGCAGTGTTGAGCATCTCCAGCATCTCTTTATCCGGCGCTCGCCCAGTGAACGTCACGTACTCATCCACGTTCAGCTCTTTGGCGTATGACTTCAGGTATTCCAACTCAGGCCCGCCCCCAACAAGCCCGAAATGTATGTCTTTGCGTCCCAATTCCTCAACGATGTATTTCGCCGACCGAAGCAGATAGTCAATTCCCTCCTGCTTACCCATCACTCCGACATATCCCACCAGGTGTTTGCGTCCCTTCTTCAGCTCTTCTCTTGCTGGAGGGACCTGGAGCCGTTCGAGGTGTGGCCCGCTTCTAACGATGAATACGCGCTCAGCCTTCATCCCACCTCGCTCGATAGCAATCTTTTTGTATGACTCATTGGTAGCAATTGACACATTGGCTGTTCGAAACGTCCATCTCTCGAATAGTAGCAGAAGCTTGTGAAAAAATCCCTTCCTCCCGAATTTTGCTTCATACAATTCAGGGTTGATATCGTGATGATCGAAAAGAAATTTCTTGCCAAACAGCTTGAAGAACAACGCGACCAGAAAAATAGTATCGGGAGGATTGCACGCGTGAATTACGTCGAAGCCGTGCTTGATGCATATTTTACAGCTCAGGTAGAATTCCCAGAACAACGCCGCCGAATATTCCAGTGCATACCCCAATGCCCCACGCGCTTCTATCGGAAGCCCGTGGCGGTAGATGTGGATGTCGTTCAGGCACTCATGCCTCTTGGGATAATTTTTCCCGACAGGGCAGATGATCGACACCTGATAGCCCGCCTCTTTCAGGGTAGTCGCCTCCTGCCATACCCGCCTGTCGAGCGGCACAGGCAGATTCTCGACAATGATCAGAATTCTGCGTTTCCTACCAGCATATGCCATGGTATTTGCCTTCTTCCGTCAGTTGTTCCGTAGTACGCACCAAATCAACTATCTGCTGTCCCTCTCTCAGCTTTTCGCATAGTCCGCCGAATTCCTTGTCCTTGTTGCCCACTACGACAACCTCAGCATGCTTCAACACTTCTTCGATTGATTCGACCATCAGTTTGGAGATATGAGGAATATGGTTGAGAAGGAAGTCCCTGTTTGCCCCTACGAGCCTCGCCATGCTCACGTTTCGGTCGTAGATTCGTATCTCATATCCTTTCCCCAACAGTCTCTCGATCACTTCCACCAATGGGCTTTCCCGCAGATCGTCGGTTCCTGCCTTGAAGCTGAATCCGAGCACGCCGATTTTCTTCTTGCCCAGCGATGTTATCATCTTCAGCCCCGTCTCCACCTGATTCCGATTGCTGGGGATAATCGAATTTAGCAAAGGGACATTGAGATCGAGGCTTTTGGCCTTATAAGTGAGTGCCCTGACGTCCTTTGGCAGGCAGGAGCCGCCGAAGGCGAACCCGGGCTTCATGTAGTAAGGCGAAAGATTGAGCTTGGTATCCTGGCAGAAGATGTCCATAACCTTATGGCTGTCGATCTTCAACGCTTTGCAGATGCTGCCTATCTCATTGGCAAAGCTGACTTTCAATGCATGCCAGACATTGTCAACATACTTAACCATCTCCGCTGTTTCAATATTTGTGCGTATCAGTGGCGCCTTAAGGCCCGCGTAAAGCTCCGCCACCATATGGCCGCTTCTCTCGTCCGTCTGGCCTATTACAGTTTTGGGCGGATTGTAAAAATCGTAAACCGCCGTACCTTCGCGAAGGAACTCAGGATTATTGCAAACTCCGAAATCCTCGCCTGCCTTCTTGCCTGAGAATTCCTCCAGTGTTGGTATAACCAACCCGCGCAAAGTGCCTGGCAGCATCGTGCTTCGACAGACAACCACGTGAAACTCCGCTTTGTTAGCCAGTGCTTTTCCAATCTCCTCGCAGACCTTTCTGACGTATTTCAAATCGAGACTGCTGTTGGACTGGCTTGGCGTCCCCACGCATATTAAAGACAGCTCAGAAGCGCAGACTGCCTCCGCCGCATCGTGTGTTGCTCGCAGCAAACCATTGGAAACCGCCTGCTGTATAAGCTCCGTAGTTCCCTCTTCGACAATAGGTGACATACCTTTATTGATAAGGTCTACCTTTGTCGGATTGGGATCTACGCCTACGATCTCGTGTTTTTCCTTCGCTAGGCACGCCGCACTAACAACGCCCACATAACCCAGCCCAAAGATACTGATCTTGCTCATCGTCTTAATCCTTACAAGAGCCTCCCGAAGAAAGCTCGATTTCGATTTTGCATACAACCATTCGTGGTCTTCTCAACACGCCAATTGCAACGCAGTCGAAAATGTTTCTCGCCCCTCGAATCCACCTTCACATACGATAGTATCCGTTGGACTGATACTGTCATAGCTTGCACTGTACCAGCCGCCGACCGGATCTTTGACGCCCCTGATCACGCTCGCCCTCAATCGCGCATCCATCGTCATTTTGATTCGCTTGTCTGCATTACTAATAACAAAGCAGTTCTCGCTCTCTGCTTCTATATTGCACGCTGGCGCCAAGTGAAAATACATTGCAAACTTGTGAGCTTTTGAAGCCTCGAAGATATCCTGAATGGATATCGTATCCTCCTCCTTGTCCAGTTCAATACATCGTCTATGCACGACCGGATCGTCAAACCGCTGATACCCATCATGCCAGCCGGCCACTCGCTCCACCGAATCGCTGGAAGTCAGTTCTTCAATATGAGCGTTGGCTTTCCGGCTCCAGAGAAAAGGCCCTGTCATTGTTGACTGGTCCAGGCCATCGACTACACATGTATTATGTGCCGCGGTTGATCTGAAGTAATTCCTCAGAGGATTCGTCTTGTCGTATGTATACGTGCCCGGATCGACGAAGAAGGGCGCATCGTTCACATACAGTATAAAGCTAAGCGCATCGGCATGACCGTGGGCCGCAATGGACCCAAATCCCAATGGACCGCAGTCGAATATCAGCCTGACTTGAGCCTTTGTCCCGCCTCTCAGAATATAGTAGCCGCCTTGCTTGAAACTGCATGCAGCGTCATCTGGCGAATCGGAATGTTCCAGGCTATCGAATGTCTCCTGCGCACGCTTTCCAAGCACCCAGAACGCCGCCTCACACAATGGCTCTTTCTTCTTCTTGAACTCGGCCCTTTTGAACGTTACGGCAGCCATTTGCACAAGCGCCTGAACGTCGTCATCTTCTCCGGAGAACATGAGCGATTGACCGTCGTCGCTGTCGCCGATCTGAGGCAGATCGTTATGATTGCTCCCCAACGAAGCGATAAACTGGGCCGATTTCTCAAGCATCTCCCAATATTCCCTGGGGAAACTGACTCCATTGGCCTGACCCATCTGTGCGGCTGTATGGAAAAAGTGCCACGCAAATATCTGATAGTGAGTCGTTTGCTCCTTGTTAACTCCATCGGCAAAATGCTGGCGCTGAATCTCCTGCCCTAAAA
>CAZYMD010000151.1:0-3147 GCA_964649005.1 uncultured Pirellulales bacterium | reverse complement strand
AAATCAAACGTATCGCCGCTTCCATCGGAACCGTCCAGTTCACCCCCAACAGATAAGGCGACTGTTCCACGAATCCCCTGAGCTGGTCAAGTGTTTCCTCAGCATACTTTTCATCGTCCGTCAGGTAATAAGCTTTTGCCAAAATAATCAGATGTTGCAGCCTGGGAACTTCCCAGAAGTACTTGAAATCCCCATATAAAGTATTGTCTCGATAATCCATCCAGGGGCCGAATACTAATGGCGTCTCGATACCGCGCTTATACTCATAATTCCAGCGAATTGACTCGCCAAGATCGACTTCGCCCAGCGCCAGGTATCTGAATCGATGCCCAATCAATTTATCTGCTGTTTCGATGGCTTGTTTTACCCATGCCTCTGGAACATCTTCACGTTCGACATCCGCCAATCCACAAAAATTAATCTTATCCAAAGGGTCTACAGAACTCGTGCGATGCGCACTAAACTTAGCCTGCCACCGACCGTGCATACACTTGGCGTACATCTGCCAGAACAGCATTTGCCCGCGCCACGCAGCCTCACACAAAGACATCGAACGCAATCTGCGATAGTACCAACACAAATTCATGCTAAATTTATGAGCCCAATAAGCAGTCTATCCCTAATCAACAGCATCGCAGTGCTCCGTGTGTTTAAGAATGAACTCACGGATTTTCCCAACCTTGCTGTCCCATGTTTCTTCCTGGATTCTCTCTTGCCTTGCCTGGCATTTGGCCGGATCGTGTTCCCCAACCGCTGTTCGAATGTGCGATGCAAACGATTCACAATCTTCTGCTACATAAACAAGGTCAGCATAAGGTTCGATTTCAGGATAGTACGTTGTCACTACTGGCTTGCCGAGAGCCAGATATTCTTTCAGCTTGATTGGATTGCAGAATTCAATCCATTTATTTCTGTTCCAGGGCATAATCGCCACATCGAACTGGCTGCCGTAGTGTGGGATTTGCCGGTAAGGCTTCTGCCCTAAAAAATGCACGTTCGAGCAGTTCCTCAATCCACTAACGTCAGCCGAGACAGGCCCGATGATGACAAAGGACATATCATCCAGGCTGCGAGCCGTGGATTCCAGTAGCTCCACGTCCATCGTCTTATTCGATATGTCGCCGAAGAAGCCGACAATCGGTCGCGGTATTCCTGCGATGTCCTCAGGAACCACAGGATTCTTCACCGCATTCGCGAATAGATCGTAATCAACTCCATGTCCCAGCAACAATGAGTTTTCATTCTTGCTTCGTCCCTGCTCCCATAACGCTTTATTGACATATAGAACGAGGTCCGCCTTCGTGGCCAGCTCATCATCGAGTCCTGCTATATAACTTTTATTAACACCGGGCATCTCCTCGAAAAGGTCCGTTCGTTCGTAAATAAGCAATCGTTTTGGCAGCTTTCTAACGATCTCAAACGCCGGTGGGCAGTTCACATAGAAAACAGGCTTGTGAAATCCCAGAACAGCCTTCACGAGCTTGAATTGCAGCGATACCGAAAGCGAATTGATTTTTCTGCCCAGAGCGCTACCGAGCAAAGGTAGCGAGACAGGGCTCATTACGAACATACCGTTGTCGGCCTTGCGAACAAATCGTGCGATGCTGCGAAGCTTGCGCAGAATTTTCTTCAAAGCTTGTTTGTCCTTCCTGAAAGATGGAACTCTCATCCCTATGGAATTGACAAACAGGACCTTGAAGTCCTTTGCCAGCCTGCTCATAACCTGTGAGCAGAACAGACCGCGGTTGTGATACCACCAGTCATTGTTCGCAAAACATACAATTGTTATTTTATCAGCACTCACTTTGTGCTTGTTTTCCTCATCTTGTATTTTTTGCCATTCCCGCGAAGGCGGGAATCCAGGCTGTTGTGTTGGAATTCCTGAATCACCATATTGTTAAGACGAATCCTTATAATTTGCTCCCGACCTTCTCCCTGTTGATTAGGAGCCTCTTCCAATTAACTAAGCAGTAGAAACTCCCGATCAGGTACGTCACTGCTGTCTCAAAAGCGATCTTTCTTTGGCTCCTTTGAAAAACTGACGCACCAAGCCAGTAAGGCACTCTCAGCAGCAGGAACAGTGCATATAACAGTCGGGCAAGGGGAAACGTCCACCTGCTTCTGTGCAGCCTCATGAAAGTCAGGGTGCTGGCCGCTAATTGCCATCGGTATATCCTGGCCATCTGCTTGGTGTGCTGGCCTCCAAGATGGATAATCTCTCCTGCAGGTGTGAACATGACCTTCCAGCCCGCCTTCGTAAATCTATAGCACCAGTCGGGATCCTCTCCATAGAAATGGTAGATCTCATCCATTACGCCCACCTGATCTATCGCCTCCCTGCGGGCCAGCGAGAAACACCCACACACTGTCTCGACTTCTCTGGCTTCGTCGAAGTCCCACCAGCTCATCCTTTCGCGCCCGAAGAATTTGCTCCTTGAAAATATTTTGTAGAGATACGTCGTCGCGAGAAACGTATTCAGTATTGAAGGATACATAAAACAGCTTCGTTGCAGGGACTTGTCCCGATTCAGAACCTTGCACCCGACCACTGCCGCCTCGGGGTGTGCGTCTGCGAACTCGACCGTTTTGGCGATTGCGTTGTCCAGCACCACTGTATCGGAATTCAGCAGAAGAACGTATCGACCTCGGGCTATCTCAATAGCCTGGTTGCTTCCTCTTGTGAAACCTTCGTTCTTCTCATTCTCTATTATGCGAACATCCGGAAATTCTTCTCTCACCATCTCGACGTTTCTGTCTTCGGATGCGTTATCGACGTATATTACCTCAAAGCTAATGCCTTTCGTCTGTTCGTACACGGACTTCAAGCAGTCCCGGAGAATTCCAGGCAAATTCCAGCTAACGATTAATACTGATACGTCCATGATATTATCCGGTTTGTGTTAACTCATATATGGAGCCGGCGGATCTAAATTAAAATGGGCCTGACTGCGATTATGCATTACGGCTGACCTGCAATAAGAGTTGTGCGAAAATGAAGTTAGACATACTTTTGTAAAAGGACAGCTATCATTTACATTATCAGGAATTGATTGGACCCGTTCCTTCTGCTCCGTGGAAGGGAGGGTAAATACGCTGGCCTATTACCGGCGCAGGCTCATACGATACTAAGCTCTCGACAGTGCGCAC
>CAZYMD010000150.1:0-12799 GCA_964649005.1 uncultured Pirellulales bacterium | reverse complement strand
GGCTCCTATCCGATCCCAAGGTGCGCCTTAGTATTTCTTACAAGATTAGGATAGCTGGTCTCTTGGCGCTTGGGGGCGACGAGTCACAATTTGAAATTGTGAGAAGTAATATTGCACATGAGAAAAAGTACGTCCGTCTCGAAGCCATTGAGGCGTTGGGGAAATTTCGTAAAAAGAATGACAATGGAAATCGAGCAGCGGAATTATTATTGGCAGTTATGATGGGAGATCCTGATGCGATTTTACGTGCCAGGGCATTGATGTCCCTTGAGCATATTGCAAGAGAAAGGCCAACGATTAAGCCAGCAATTGTGAGCGCCATGGAAGCCAATCTCGATTTTGCGGACGAGAACTTTAAAAGAGACTGCCAGGCAAAACTTGAAATGTATCGACAGGATGCATTAACAGCATCACAAGTAATAGAAATGCTGGACGATCGTACACAATTCCTCACGGCCATATCAGTAATCACTCGCAGGAAGTTGCACTCAACAGAACCAAAACTGTTGGAGATGGTAAAAGAAGAGGGAACAAGAGCTCCAGCAAAGATGCTTGCTGTCAGGACGCTGCTGAGTCTTGGCAACAAAGATTGGATTGGACCAATGAAAGCTTTATCGGCCGACCCGAATATATCTGTATCATGGAAGCTCTCGATAGCCGGGTTGCTTGCACAGGGAGGTGATTACTCACAGTTTGGAGTGGTTGAAGAGTATCTTGGAACTGGTGAGTTGAAAGTGAAGCAGGCGGCAGTCAGAGTATTAGGTGATTTCGGGAATGGAACCGGCCAGGTTTTAACGCGCGCTGTAGAGCTTTTGGAGGCAACTGCAGTTGGAGATTCCGATACAAGTCTTAGAAGTTCCGCGATTGCTTCACTTGAGAAGATAGTAGGAGCCAAACCTGAGATGAAATCGAGTCTTGTAAGGGCTTATGAAGCGAACTTGGATTCCGAGAACAGTTTTCTCAAGGCGCGGTGTAAGAGGGGGCTGAAAAAGTATCGAGATAAATCCGAGCAATAGCAGTAGCCTTAACATCGCGGGTATATGATAGTATAGCTCTATTGTTTACTGTAGTTCCGGGCGGAGCCTCGTTCCGGTCAATCTGGCATTCGAGCCTGTGCCGTGTAGTACAGGACAAATCAAGTTGATGACGAGCGGGTGTGTTAAGGTCTGGTCCGACGAAGAGGGTACATCTTTGTTGCTGGGCCAGAATGAGAGTCATAAATTTTTGCCGGTTCTGGTGCCTGAGACGGTTTGGGTCGAGGCGGCCAGTGGAGGAACCGGATGGCTGTATATGGTATACGTTATTAGCTATAGGAACGCGCAGAACGTAGTCGAGCCGAACGAAATCGACCAGATTGGAAAATTTTTCACGGCCACATCGGTGGTTATCGATTCGGTGGATGTTGATATACCATATCCTACTATTTGCGAAGAGGTGACATTCACTGTAACAACGGATCCTGTAGGATACGAGAAGTATGTGCAATGGAGCGGAGGAGGCTGTTATGCCGTTGTGGATGAGGATAATAAATATATAAGTCGTTGGTCCTGCACTGGAGATAAAACAGTAACAGCGTCTCTCTGTGATAATATCGTACATGTATTCTTTAACGTTTCCTTGCCTCCAGATTGTTATGAATGCACTGCTAGTCCAGAAGTGTCACTTGGTTGTGCTGGTGGGGAACCGCAGATGAGTACAGAGTGCTTTGACTGTTCGATTAACTGCCCGTGTGGTGTATTCAATCAACCTCTAGAGGATCCAGCTGATCCCGCTCTGGATATAAATGTATGTTACGATTCGAGCAATTGTGAATGGGAATTCGGCGTCTCAGCGACGGCAACAGTGACTTATGGACCCTGCAATGAAAACCCTTTTCTCAACTATCTTGAAATATCAGATGGTGATTCGGCAGTTCTTACCGAAGACAACTATTGTGACATAGTCGATGCTTTCGATTACGACATAGTCAATGCGAGTACAGGTACTGGATGCGCTCCGATTAATATCAGTGATTGCGAACAACAACGGTACAGCAATACAAATTGTATTTGGGCTCATGAGGCACGACATGCTTTCGATTTCACTATTCAACTTAATTTAGAGGAAGAGCTTTTACGTAACAACCCAATCATGTCAATGCCTATTGATTGCAATGCGAGCCCCGAATTATCCTATTGTAATTATGCGATTGCTTACCGATATGGCCAAATCGAGGCGGCCGTCAAAGATGCTTATCTGGAAGCGTGGCTTTTCTGTGCCAGTGACGTGGGTGAGCAGCATGCCAGGGAAACAGCATATGAATGTTTTCATGAACTTGCTATTGAAATATGCAACCGTGCAAGCCGGGAGGGGTGGTCAGCGTGTCCCTCATGTGGTGATTAGGATGTGATACATGGAAGAACCAAGAAGTAAAATTTCTAATATCAGCATATGAGTATTATAATGAGATAAATATTACTGAGAAAATTTTGCCATGAAATCTATTAATAATATAGGTAAAGCTGCAGCAGCTATTTTATTAGGATTATTTTTGTCATTTCCTGGATTGGCGTCTGATGATAACAATCAGATTAAAAAGATATCTCGCTATTTTGAAAAGCAAGTTAAAGATGAGGGATTTTCGACCGAAACTCCAGGACAAATTATTAAAGCGACTCAATGTAGCAATTGGTTTGTTAGAAAATGTGCATTGGGATTGCTTGCTGACCGTACAGGCGAGGATACGGTTCCCACCCTTAAGGCGGCATTAGCCGATGAACAGATTGATATCCGCATCTGGTCAGCCGATTTGCTTTATAGCTTGGGTGATACAAGTGGACTGACACAAATGCAAAAGGATTTCAAGGAACTTGTGCCACGAAATGGTGCAATGGAACCGGAAGATCCAAATTTAGTTAAAGATTCGATTGCTTACAATAAATGGCAGAGTAAACGTACATATCGCGTCAAATGTGGATTAGAAGTAGCTGAGGTCTTAGCTAAAATTGGAGACAGACGAGGATTCAAACTTGCTGTACGGGAGGCCTTGGAGAATCAGTTTGCAGGAAATCGTCTTCGAGCGGCTAAAGTCCTAACGGAAATCGCCAAAACGGATTTAAAAGTACTGTTAGCGGAAAAATGCGATCCAATACCCTTTCTTGTGGTGATGGCAAGCTGTGAAAAAAAGAATCACGTATATGTATTTGTAAGGGTAATGGCTGAGAAGATAGGTGGTGAGCGTGGTCTTGAAATCCTTAGGGCAGCAACTGAGAATCCATATCAGCCGCAAGAAGAACTGCGCTGGGCAAGAATCGGATACGAACGTCTGAGAGCAACAATAGATATGGAAAAGAAATAGTAGACGCTTGGTAAGCTTGAGAATCGCTCGGGCACTGCATATTATGACGCTCTCGTGTACGATATGAGCACAGGGGGCTTTGAAGAGATTAGTAATGGATGTTGTGCGATTTTTTTCTTGCATGGGGATTGGTAGTGTAGTATAGGAAGGGAAGTTCGCTCTTTGGCAAGATTATAGCTCGATTACAGGTTCCGGGGAATTTTCCGGGATATTTAAATGGGAACGCGGTTAGAATCCGCGACGGTCGCGCCGCTGTGAGCGTCCGCTCCGATGTAGAATCGGAAGTCCGAGAGATGTCGAATCCACTGTCCAGTATGGATGGGAAGGAATCTCGAGGTAGGATGCGAGTCAGAAAACCTGCCTGTGGTCGGTAGCACTTTTTTGTGTTCTCGCGAAATGGAACGCAGGTGTGGTTGTGCGAGCCGGATTTTGGGCGAAAAGAACGTCCCAAAGGGCCTTTAAGCAATAGATAACCGTCGCTTCCTTCGCGGGAGCGGCGGTTTTTTTATTGGCACGGGGCCCTCGCAGTTGGGGCTCGCACGTGAAAGGAGGAGCTGGATCATGGCTTCGAAGAGATTTTGGGTGTTGATGGTGGTTTTGGCGGTATCGGGTATGTCAGCCGGGGCGAATGTGGATTTCGAGGATTTATTTCTGGGAGCCGAGTCGTACTGGTATGGCTCGGATGGTTCTGGAGGATTTACCAGTGGGGGGGTGCATTTCAGCAATAACTACGATTCTCTGTATGGCTCGTGGGATGGCTTTGCGTATTCGAACATCACGGATACTGAAGCTTGGGGTTATATGGCCCAGTACAACGCTATTACAGGCTCGGGCGAGGGGGAATCGGCCAACTATGCAGTAAGTTATGTCGGCTGGGCGGGGCCTCCGACGATGACGCTGGATGTCGAGGGTGTTGTCGATGGATTGAACGTAACTAATACCAACTATGCGTACTATTCAATGCGCGATGGTGATATGTATGCCAAGAAGTTCGGCGGGGCGAGCGGCGATGAGCCGGACTGGTTCATGCTGACGATTACTGGCAAGGATGCTGCGGGTGGTGTGACGGGGATTGTCAATTTCTACCTCGCGGACTTTCGCTTTGCGGACAGTGCGTCAGACTACATCCTCAATACCTGGCAGTTTGTGGATACCAGTTCTTTGGGGGCTGTGAAAAGTCTGGAATTCGGGCTCAGTTCGAGTGACGTGGGCGATTGGGGCATGAATACGCCGGCGAGTTTCGCAATCGATACGGTAATCCCGGGGCCTGCGGCGATTAGGCTGATGGGATTGGAAGATGTGAGTGTCAATGGCTATGTGGATCCCAACGAGCGATGGGAGCGGGCCGATCCGGCCGATGCGAATGCGATTGTGAATCCACTGTTTAAGGGGTGGGCTGTTGAGGTTGTAAGTTACGAGCCTGCAGTGGGGGTTTCGCCGCAGTGGGCGGATGCGAGCATGGCTTTGGGGCAGGTTACGGGAGATCGGCTCGATATCGTTAGTCTGGGTGATCTGGAGCAATCGCAGATCGATGCAGGATTTGCGCCTGGACAGATTACAGTTACGTTTGCTGAGCCCGTTCGCGATGGGGCGGGTTACGATTTCGCAGTTTTCGAAAACGGTCTTATTTCCAATGCAAACTATTCCACAGGCTCGGTGACAGGGCAGATGTTCGCTGAGTTGGGGTATGTGGAAGTGTCATCGAATGGCGTGGATTTCGTGAGATTTCCGAGCGTGTCGCTAACGCCTGAGCTGGTCGGGCCTTACGGGACGATCGAGGTCAGTGATGTATTCAATCTGGCGGGTAAGCATCCAAACGGAAGGGGTATCTGCACGGGGACGCCTTTCGATCTGCGCGATATTGCCTGCCATCCGCTTGTTCTGGATGGGACGGTCGATATCAACGACATCGGATATGTGCGCATCGTCGATGTGCCGGGCAGCGGTGACTTCTTTGACGAGGCGACAGCGTACATCGATCCAGAGAGCTGGCCTGCATGGGATTACTATGGATCGAACCATGCCATCTATGATGCGTGGCTGACATGGGATTCGGGCGGATTTGATCTGGAGGCGGTTGGAGTTCTGCATGAGCAGCAGTACAGCGCCGATATCGACCTGAACGGCGTAGTCGACTTGTTCGATTTTGCACTTCTGGCAAACTCGTGGGGCAGCCATTTCGGTCAGGACAGTTGGATAGGTCGATGTGATCTGGCCGAGCCTGGGGACCTCGTAGTGGGCGCGCTTGATTTAGCTGAATTTGCCAGCCAGTGGCTTGCTATTGAACAGTGGAGAGCGAAATGAATAAGGCTGAGGTTAAAACCTGTGGTTTTACGCTTGTCGAGCTGTTGGTTGTTATTGCAATCATTGCGCTGCTGATGGGAATTTTGGTGCCTGCGCTGGCTTATGCGCGATCGAGTGCTAAGGGGCTGGTGTGTCGGTCGAATTTGCGACAGCTTGTGTTGGCAGGCATTGCCTACGCAGGCGAAAACGATGGGTGCTATGTGCCCGCAGCCAGTGACATGTGGGACGATGCGGGGCTCCATCGCTGGCATGGCGTTCGTGATAGCCTCGACGAGCCATTCGAGCCCAATTGCAGCCCTCTGGCGGGATATCTCGGCGAGGGACAGATCAAAGAGTGCCCGGACAGGGTGGGCTTCGTTAAGGGCGATGACTGGAACACCAACTTCGAGCAGGGCTGCGGCGGCTACGGCTATAATATGACGTACCTTGGCAGTCGGCTTTGGTCCGAACGAATCAGCAACATGCAAGATTTCCAGGCTGCTTACGCCAGGACGACGCGGATGATAGAGGTTGGGACTCCGAGCGCGACGCTTATGTTCGCCGATACGGCCATGTCCAATGATGAGGGCGCCTACATAGAGTATTCGTTTGCGGAAACGCCGTTCACGGTTTACAACGGCAAGGTGATGAGCTGGTTCTATATGTCACCATCAATTCATTTCCGGCACAAATCCCAGGCGAACGTTGGTTGGGTCGATGGGCATGTTGGGGCCTCTCAAATGGCGGACTTCGAAGACGAGAATGCCTACGGTGTGGATTCGTCGGCGATGGGCCTGGGATGGTTTGCGCCGGTTGATAATTCGCTGTTTGATCTGAAGTAGCCTGCGAGGGTATAATCCTTTCGTGGAAACGACGCGAATCAAAGAGCGACTTGTACGTTCGGCTCGCCATACGGCGGCGGGATTGAACCAACTGCTCTGGCCCGCTGTTTGCTCGAACTGCTCTGAGGCTGTGTACGAAGGGCAGGAGAGTCTGTGTCGGGGGTGCTGGGACGAGCTGCTCGGGTGTACGGGTGGTGATTATTGCAGGCAGTGCGGCAGGAACGCCAGCAGGTTCGGAATGGTGGACGGGGCGTGCGCCGATTGCAGGGAGAAGGATTTCGCATTCGATGGCATTGCGAGGGCGGGGGTATATGCGGACGCCTTACAGCAGATGATATTGAGATTCAAGAACGGCAGAACGGAGCTGGACTCGATGCTGGGACGGCTGGCCGATTCGGCGCTGCAGGGCGGCGGTTTTTACGACGATGTTGAGTTGCTGGTTCCGGTGCCTTTGCATTGGACTCGCAGGCTGTTGCGTGGCTACAACCAGTCGGCGATATTAGCTAAAAGAGTGCGACGTGCCGGGATGAGAATCAATACCGAACTTGTACGTGTCAGGCGGACCAGGATGCAGCCTGTGATGGTGAGCGATGCAGCGCGAAGGCGGAATGTGGCGGGGGCATTTGCTGTTCGCGAGAGACATCGGTTCGCAGGCCGGGTTGTGTGCCTTGTCGATGATATAAAGACGACCGGTGCTACGCTGAACGAGTGTGCGCGGGTTTTGAAGGAGGCCGGGGCGGCAAGGGTGTATGCATTAGTGCTCGCTGTGGCAGGGCAGAAGGGGCTTTGAAAACAAATATTCTCGGACTATAAGGAGTCGGCGTTTATGAAGAAATCAGGATTGAAGGTGATGTTTATTATCATCTGTCTCGCTACACTGCCGACTTGTTCGCTGGGGGATGACTGGCTTGTCGAACCGGTTAAGGTTCCTGCTCGGGTCGAAAAGAGCGGCGACGGCAAAGAGCTTGTCCTTACCAATGGTTTGATCAGTAGGACATTTCGCCTTGTGCCTAATGCGGCGACGATTGCTTTCGATAATCTCATGACGGGCGAGTCGATGCTCCGTGGAGTCAAGCCAGAGGCGCGCATTGGAATTGACGGCGTGACATTTGCGGTGGGGGGACTCAAGGGACAGCCCAACTATGCCTACCTGCTGGAAGAGTGGATTGAGGATTTGCGAGCCGATCCGAGAGCGTTTCGTTTCGTTGATTATCAAGTGGGCAAGACAGAGGCTCGCTTTGCATGGAAGCGCGTGCGTCATTGTACCGATTTGCCATGGCCGGCGCCTGGCGTGTCGCTGACCATGAACTATAAGCTGCCCGATGAGGCGCTTGCGAGCGTAGCTATGGCCAGGCTGGTGACTTTACTTGCCGATCGTGAGCTGCTCTGCGCTGATGATTTGGCAACGCAAAGCAGTGATTGGAAGATGCATCGCAGCGATCAGGAAAAGGCGTCATTTATTCACGAGGGCAAGTTCGGGCAGATTTGCGCGAAGGCCAATACGTGTGTGTACGCCGAGAGGTTGCTCCCTGCGGGCGTTAAGATCGTGCAGTGTAAGATCGATCCGGGAACCGACGAAAGCGCCAGTTGGGGGCCTGGGATTGCGTTGGTATGGAAAAATCGTGTAGTGAAGTTCTATCTGAGGCCAGGGAAGAAGGAATTTGGCATATTCGATGGACAGTCTGAGCGACAGATCGGGGAGATTGAAGAAGACAAGCCATATTACCTACGGATGGAAATCATGGGTGCTGAGCTATTCTGTGATGCTTCGCTCGATGGTGAGCGGTGGTTCGAGGTGGTAAAGATCGAATCAGGCGATGCTCTGGGGCAACCACAGGCCGTTCGTTTGGGCAAGGTGAGCAGGTCTGGAGGGAATGACGATTTCGAAACGCCCGGTGATTATGGTGTTTGCAGAGTTTCAGATTTTCATGCGTGCGGGGCGTTAAATAGCGAGGCGATAGCTCGCAGGTCGAATGCTATGTCACGGCTCAAGGCCTTGACAGTCTCTGTGCACTACGAGATGTATCAGGGGATACCGCTGCTGTGCAAATGGCTGACGATTCAGAACGGTTCGGATCAAACTGTACGGCTCAACACTTTTACCAGCGAGATATTGGCGACGGTTGAATACGAATCGCATGTTGAAAGCTATAAGAGGTGGAATCTGCCCAATATTCACGTCGAGAGTGATTATGAGTTCGGCGGGATGAACGCTTATGTGGCCAATCAAACGACGTTTTGGCAGCGCGATCCCGATTATCTCACACAGGTCAGCTATCTACGCGAGAATCCATGTTTGCTGGAATCTCGCTTGCCTGTTGGGCCGGAACAGGATATTGCGCCGGGTGAGAAGTTCGAGTCTTTCAGGACTTTCGAGCTGGTTTTCGACAGCACTGAGCGAGAGCGTAAGGGGCTTGCTGTCAGGAGG
Source organism: uncultured Pirellulales bacterium (assembly GCA_964649005.1). Classification (GTDB taxonomy): domain Bacteria; phylum Planctomycetota; class Phycisphaerae; order Sedimentisphaerales; family Anaerobacaceae; genus CAZGMJ01. Next base: position 3,909 of record CAZYMD010000150.1, on the reverse strand, counting down.
ATGTACCGAACAATTGCGCCATGGATTACGGAAAATCCGATCATGATGCACGTTCGTCGGGCGGAGCCTGAGGCGGTTCGTTTGGCTATAGATCAGTGTGCGGAAGTGGGCTTCGAGATGGTGATTCTCACATTTGGCAGCGGATTCAATATCGAAAATGAGGATCCGAAATATATTGCAGAGCTTAAAGAATTAGCCGAGTACGCGCACAGCAAAGGTATTGAAATCGGGGGGTATTCGCTATTGTCCAGCCGGAGCGCTGGGACTGAGCATGATGTGATAGATATTGAGACGGGCAGGCCCGGCGGAGCGAAGTTTGGCAATGCGCCGTGTATAGGGAGCAGGTGGGGACAGGAATATTTTCGCAAGCTCTACGCTTTCTATAAGAAGACGGGATTCGATTTGTTGGAGCATGATGGTTCTTATCCCGGTGATTTCTGTGCGTCGAAGGGCCATCCAGGGCATCGTGGCTACAGCGATTCGCAGTGGACGCAATGGAAGACTATCTCCGATTTTTACAAGTGGTGTCGCGGGCAGGGGGTATATCTGAACGTGCCTGATTTCTATTATTTGACGGGTTCGACCAAGTGCGGGATGGGCTATCGCGAGACGAACTGGTCTCTGCCCCGCGCTCAGCAGATCGTTCACGGGCGACAGAACATCTACGACGGAACCTGGACCAAGACACCCAGCATGGGCTGGATGTTTGTGCCTTTGACACAGTATCACGGTGGCGGAGCGGCGGCGACGATTGAGCCATTGTCCGAGCATTTGGATGCGTACGAGGCGCATCTTGCGAACAACTTCGGAATGGGCGTTCAGGCGTGCTACCGGGGCCCACGCTTGTACGACACGAACCAGACCAAAGCGGTCGTAAAGAAATGGGTGGATTTCTTCAAGAAGTATCGTGACATCCTTGAGTCGGACATCATCCACGTTCGCAGGGCGGACGGCCGTGACATCGATTGCATTTTGCACGTAAATTCGCAGCTAAAACGCAAGGGTCTGGCTATGGTTTACAATCCCCTGGACCGTGCGGTAAGTAAGGAATTGAAGCTGCCGCTCTACTATACGGGGCTGCGCGATACCGCAATGATCCGCGAAAGAGGTGGTAAGGCTGAAAGGTACAAGCTTGACCGCCAATACACGGTTGCGCTTCAGGTTGATATAGCCGCCAGGGGCCTGACCTGGTTTGTTATTGAGTAGTAGTGGGGGTAAAATCTTATAGCCCGACTGCCGTGCTCTCTGGAGACAATTATCCTGTCTTCGTCTTTAAAGTACGCCAAAGGCCATCACGGGTGCGCCTGGAAATGCCACGGAAGAATCAGAATGCCCCAGTACGATGGCATCGTTCGAGCATGTCACGGTATCCAGCAGCTTGCCAAAGGCGTTATATATCTTGGCGACCGGCTGGCCGCGTTTTACGAAGTCTCCCGGTTTTGCCAGAAATCGAATGATCCCGCTTACCCCACTGACAGGTTCGGCTGAGAATCTTAATACCTTCTGCCCGGTCGGTACGGCCAAAGGAAAACTGAACGTTTCAGCCGGCTCTTCTACCATTTGCAGATGAGCCAAAATCGAAAGCACGGATTCCACACCATACGTGACATTCTTTTCGTTGACTACGTACGATTCGCCCAATTCAATGGTTAAAGCGGGGATATCGTGGCGAAGCAGGCTGTACGAAAACGAGCTTTTCACTTCATCGGCCTCCAGGATAATGACGAACCCGGATTTTGCAGCAGCAACCTTTGTTTTTTCGTATGCCTGTTTGTGAGCAGCGCCTGGGTTGGGATCGATTACAGTATGTGGAATCGACTTCATCCAATCGTTGTGAAGGTCGAGGACCAGATCGGGGCTTGTCTGCTCGATCTTGTCGAATATGATCGCAGCGATTCTTTCTGCGACAGAACCGTTTTTCTTGCCTGGAAAGGAGCGATTGAGATCCTCTCTGCTCAACGTGATGTTTCTCGAGGCGGTTTCGAAGCCGATCGGGTTCATCAGTGGAAAGGCGTAGATCGAACCCTGTAAAAGGTGTTGTTTCTGTATTCTCTTGAAAACCTCCTGGATAATGACGATGCCGGTTACCTCGTCGCCGTGAATACAGCCTGTCAGCCAGACAACCGGGCCTTTATTTGCGCTTTCGACCGACATAAAGGGCAGCCGTCGGCGCGACAGGTCCGATCCCGTGAGCATTTTCAGGAAGGAATAGCTCACTTTTTGAGGGATTCTCTTATGTTTGTCGGTTCTCATCTGTCTGCTTTTCCCTATCTGATATTACCGAGCCGTATTTCTGCGATGCTCTGGTTCCGCATCATGCGCACTATTCTTATCGTCGTGCAAAGGGTGGATAGACTTAACCTGATTGGCATGCCGAAGTGTGCTGAAAACGACGGTTTTTTCCTGTGCTTGGGCAGATAATATGCACCGTCTGGAGAATTACCTCCGGATCAAGCAGCTACTAAAGCCTTTCGTATTTCAGTACTGCGCGGTAGATTCCGTTGATTCGCTTGCCGTCTATGACGAGGGGCTTATGCTTGTCGTTTCTGGGCTGGAGCCTAATCTTTTTCTTGGCCTGGAAGTAGACTCTCTTAAACGTCGTCTCGTGCGGCCTTGCGAAGCGGACAAAGCAATCGTCTCCGCTTTTGACGTTCGCCGCGGGCGAGAACACGACAATGTCGCCTTCCTTGAATTTAGGCTCCATCGAGTCGCCCACCACCCGCACGGCGAATGCATTCGGGTCGTGCAGGTCCGGGCAGCGCACATAATCATCCGCCACGCCGACGGGATAGTCCAGATCGCCGAAGTCAGCGGGATAACCGGCGGCGACTTTGTTAATTACGGGTATGAGTTTTCCCGCTGAGTAGTCGCTCTCGGGCTCTTCGACATTCACTTTGTTCAGAGTCATGAGCCGCTTTATCTGTGACGGCTGGGTTTTTTTCTTGACGATCTTTTGCAGCAACTGCTTTAGCTTCTGGTTTTCGGCTTCTGCGGATTCGAACTGGTGGCGTATGTCGTTGGGCATGCCTTCGAGATGGCCGATCTTAAGCAGCAGGCCCTTCTCGAACTTGAGTATTCTTTCGAGCTTCTTGAGAAGGTGATCGCTTGGCGGGTTCTTCACCTTGCCTGTTTCTATTGTCGAGAGGTAGGGCTTGGAGAATCCTGTGCGGTTGGCGACCTCGTCCAGGGTTAGTTCCAACTCTAAGCGTTTCTTTCTAAGTATCTGTCCAAGTGACATATTCGGCCCCATAAAATATGTTTGCAGGTATTTAACTAACCTCGATCAGTTCATACTCGGTACTGCCAAGACCTATGTGCTCGGCGTGCTGCATCTGGATATGTGGAGTCAGATTAGTATTGCCAATCAGTTGGGCCAGCTTCCTGCCCGTCCTGTTCTCCACCAGGTCCACCGACGCCTTATCAACGGCGACCGGGTCCATCGAAGCCAAAATCCCGATGTCTTCGACTATTTTAGGCATGTTTGCCCTGTCAAAGCAATCACAATCTTTGGTCACGGAGAGCAGAAAGTTGAAAAAAGCGGCACGGTTCTCCTTGTCCTTTAGGGCTCCGAGCGCGTGCTCGGCGATGCTTTTCTGGAGGATTTCGTTCTCTTGCTGCCAATCGTATGAAATTGCGTCGAACCGACAGACGGCAAGGCACTCGGCACAGCCGATGCATTTATCCTGATCGATCCTGGCTTTCGCCTTTGCCAGAGAGATTGCGTGCACTGGGCAGTGTGTCGAACACTCGCCACAGCCAGTGCAGGTGCTGTTCTTGACCTGGGGCTTGAGTGCCGCGTGCTGGCGCATTTTTCCTTTTCGGCTGGCACAGCCCATACCCAGCGTTTTGAGGGTCGCTCCGGCGCAGGTGGCTACGTGGCCTGTGAAGTGCGCTACTGAAAGAATGGAC
>CAZYMD010000149.1:0-12866 GCA_964649005.1 uncultured Pirellulales bacterium | reverse complement strand
GATGATACATCATCTCGGTGACACGCAGATTCTCAGCCACAGGACCAACTGCAAACCTCGCCTCGTTCAACGCGCTCCAGTTGGTGCCCATCAGCACGCGCGATTTTATATTCATACTTTTGGATAGTGTTAGAGGTCCTGCGTACTCAATGGCGCTGCTCGATGTCATCTCCGAGCTTGCTGAACTCTCGCCGCCTATGAGCCTGGCCGAAATCAGAAAATCAGAGCTTGACGACGATATATTCAATCCCTGGATTGCCAGCAGGTTGTTACCTGTCTTCAACTGCCCTATGAATGCTGAAACATCGACATTTTCAAAGCTGACAGCCGCCGAATCATCGTGGCTGCTGCTCGCCGTGGAGTTCCAGGCGGGCGTCCCTTCCAGATTCCGCCTGCCAATCTCGGTGCCGTTCAGATAGGCGACGAATCCATCGTCATATCTAACCTGCAACGTCATGAAATTGAATCCAACCAGATCCTCGCTGCTGAGACTGAAAACAGTACGAATATAGCAGCTCGTGTTGCTGTTATACATCTGACTGCCCGTGTCGATATCGAAATATGGCTCATAACCTGAGCTATTCTCATAGCCGACGCCGCCTCTGTCTATTCCCCCGACCATCCAGGCCGCATCGTTGAAGCCGACGTCCGTCCGCCAGCTCGTGCCTATATTGCCGCTGGGAACAAATGCACGCTTAATCGCCTTCTCGCTGACAAGGGTCTTGCCATCAATCTCGATCACCACTGGAACTCGAACATCGTTGCCATCGAGACTGTAGTATGCCGTTCCTCCTGCATTTGGATTGGCTATCGCTAACTGGCTGCCGACTGCTGCCTGCCCGCCGTGCTGATACGAACCGTTCACGTAGTACTCGGGCGCATCGATGCCCGGATAAAGATTGGCGCTGCGAAGCTGGTCCAGAACGACTGCCGGGCGCTGCGGCATATAAGTGTTCAGGATATAGTCCTTGGTGCTCGCCCAATGCGACTGCGTATATGTTGTACCGCCCTGATCGCCCCACCTCGCCGATTCGGCGATAATCGCCAGCTCGACCTCGTCCGCAAGCTTCTTATAACGCTCGTATGATGCCGTCGAACCTGAAGGGCCGTCATTGAACAAATGCCGATATGAGTGATCGCCGAACAACTGGCAGAATTCGTTGTTCTGCCTGAGCCTGTTATAAGGCTGACCCGCACCGTTGTTTACGCCTGTGACGTTGGCGCCGAGACTTCCCCAGACAACTAAGGCGCCCTCGGAATCCCAGTTGAAGAACTTGAATCCCGTGGAATTCGGAGGTCTTCGACAGCCGGCATAATAATTATGTCCCGGCCAGTCACCGGTCCCACCCCAGAAGTTCGAGAACATGTAGTCGACATAGTTGTTCATGTCCAGAAGATCGTCGTATTCGGGATTGTTCGTGCCGTCTGGATTGTTACCCTGGATCCTTTGATAGGACTCCATATCCGACATGCCGCTATTGATCTGACCGAGCATCTGATTCCACGTTGTGTTACTGCTGCCGGATATGGGCCGACCTGAGTTTACTGCATCCCATTCCTCCTTGCCGCCTTCGAAGTAATTGGCACAGAAGGACGGTTGGGGTCGTTCGGTCGGATTGTAAAGACCCCAGTACAATCCATTGAGGTACAGGTGTACAAACGTGCCATGACAGGAAGGTTGACCCAAAGCCAACTGTGTACGCCGCATAAATTCATCAACAATATATTGTGTACTCCCACCACCCCAATTGTTCCATGCGTCGTTCGCACCGGCGCGCAGAATTAGGGTGTCAAAGCTTGTCGCGGCATCTTCGGCATCGAACATCCTGAAGTTAAGCTTCGTGGGCCCGTATTGACGTTTGAACAAAAGACGAAAGGTCTTTTTGCGTGTCAGTCCCCAATTGTCCCGGAACGCCCCTCCATACATACGCAAACCTGCGTTTACGTGGAATCCGGTAGTACCATCAGGATTGATCCATTCCACCGAAGCCGGACGCTCCCAAGCGATGCCGGTCCCGCTTGGATTGGAATAAGCGCCACTTGCACCGAACAAATTATCTATGTCTGTTACTATCGACATGGTTGGCAGTGACAGCAGAGCTGCTCTCATTTGATTGCTATACTGCGCGTTGTTAACAACGTCCGGGTCCATCTGATAATCGGCGCTTGCGCCTCCCCACGAAGTCGGGAAACCGGCTGGATTGGTCGGCTGCTTGACCACGTCGTTCAGGAAGATATAAGTCTGAGTGTCTATGTTGCTCGAAACCCAACCCGTCTTGAACGCCACCGCCCGCAGGTATGTTGTTGTGGCTATAGGAATGGGTGCGAAGTACACCGAACCGTGCGTTTCCGACGGTTCACTGCCGTCGAGCGTATAACGTATCGTTGTCCCGGGCGTCTCAGTCGCAATGGTGACACTGAACGGATTGTCGTAGAAGCCGCGATTGTGACTGAACTGCGTATCGGAAACGATGTTGACGGTGCCTGCAGAATTGTACTCGCCCGGGGTCGCGCCCGCAAAGTATTGCATTTTCGTCTGGTTGCTCGCCGCCGCCAGCTCTGGCAGAATCACGAACGTTTCATTGTCACTGGCGTCATTGATTGCCTGTATTGCCAGCACGTTGCTTCCGTCCCGCACGTCATTTATGTGATTCGCCAAGTCATAGCTCGTGAACGTACCCGCCAACTCATCAGGATGGTCGCCATCGGCTGCCGAGTTCCACGCAGGTGCGCCGGTGAAGTTCGCCCGCGCCACTTCAGTGCCGTTGAGATACGCAACAAACGCATCGTCGTATCGCATGCGCAGCAGCATCGAATTGAAGAAGCCCGGATCGTCCGCGTAGAACTTTATCCGCATCCACAGAGATGTGTTGATCCCTTTCATACCGGTCTGAACGTTCGTGCTGACCTCGCTGCCGGCGCTGATCGTATACAATCCGCCGCCCGTTAAATCGCCCACCAGATTGAACAGGGTCGGATTGAACGATGCCTGTCTGCCTTGGGCGGAAAACAGCTCCAGCTCCGAACCGCCACCCTGTTCGTAATGAACCAGCCGCAGATTGTAAAAGCCCCAGCTTGGGAAATAGAATGTCGCCAAAGTGTCGGCGGGCCCGCGCGGATCTGGATAGGTCATTGTGAAAGTATTGTTCTCGTTGGTCAGCTCCAGCGAAAAGCCGTCGTCGCTGTTAACACCGAACGTCCAGTCGCCCTCCATTGGAATCAGCACTTTCGCCGTAACCAGAACCACGTAGTTATCGGTGTCATCACCCATTGTCATGCCAGGGAACGTCTCGTCGTCTCCGAAGTTGCCGAGGTTACCGGTGTTAAAATAGTTGACGACCATTGGCGTCTCTGCCGCTACGCTGATCTGCAGGCTTTGATTGGCTATGACCGACTCGGCCACGTCGAGACCGGTGACCGCCTTATTGGCCCTGTAGCAGATCACGTCAAGGCCGCGCTTGGTGCTGCCGAACCCTAAAGCGGTAGTCCCCACGCTCCAATTGGAATCATTAAAGCTGCTGGCCGTCCAATCGGACGAGGCATCGCTTGCCTTCGGAACGCGATACGATGTTTGCGCGCTGGTCGGAACGAACGTCGTGGCGTACTGTGCCAGGCCGTATGATATGTTTGTCAACTGTTTGGGGTAGGTTGGTGCGAACTCGTGCGCAATTTTACCATCGGATTTGATCAGCGCCAGATACTCCCCATCAGCGTTCAGGCTGAAGTTAGTGTGCAACTCCTGGCCTGCCACCGCCCGATTCTTCCCCGAAGCGAAAACGACGAGAAACGCCCCTGAATCGAGGATAACTCCTGTCGGGAAGCGCCACTGCTTGAGACTTCCGGCGTTGTTGGTCAGGTACCAGCCGGACATATCCTTGGGCTGATCGGTAGGATTGAATATTTCGATCCAGTCGGAAGAATCACCGTCTTCGTCCAGCAATTCGCCTTGACCGAGTGGGGTCACGCTGGCGTTACTGGCCATAAACTCGGTTATCAGTAGTGTCGGCGGCTCTATGCCCCAGTTGTTGGCCAGTATGGCGAAATCGAACTCATTGACGCCGTTGGTATTGTCTATATCTGCCAGGCACTCCGGGCCATTACAGTCCGGACTCAGCCACACATCGGCCATGATTTGCAAATCGAGGAAATCGACTGCGCCGTCTTCGTTAAGATCGCCGATTGGAATTGCATAAGACCTTGCACAGCAGATAGTTATGGTGATTATGAGCAGGCATAACAATAGAGCCTTGGGCCGATTGAGCATCTTCTATTCCTTCCTGAACGAACGTCGGGGCCGTAGTTCACAGTTCTAATACGAGAGCTGCCGAAGCGGTGTTCGCGGCGGCTATGGCCACGGCCAATACGAAAAACAACATCCTTATCGGGCCTTCAGTAATAGAATCCCTTATTAGGATAAGGTTTACTCATCTTAACATATATCGGCGATAATAGTCAAGCACTCGAGCGGCTTGGGTAACGTCAAGTATTATGTGTGAGTTGTATTTTGTGCCTCAGGTGGAGGTAGTTGAAGGCGCCATCGTAGACGTTAACGAGTTCGGATTCATGATTTACGGACTGAAGGATGGTCTTGGTTCCTACACCGATGATAATGGTTATGAACGCATGGGGGAGGATTGGTTGGAAGGGATGGGAGCCTGGGAACCAGTAGTCGACTCCGGTATCACGTTTAACAATGTACCGGCTAATTATGAGTACGAGGCTTGTCAGGATGGATCGCCTAATTGTCCGCCGGATTTGTGCCATAACGGCTTTTGGATGCCGGACCCATATAGGACAACGTGGGTAGCCGAGGTTCCCGGCACCGGGATAGAAAGCGGATTGGAGCCTTCATGGGTAACACTGGATCTGGGCTCGGCCGGTGCTGATTTTGTACGAAGTGACACGGACGGAATGGTGACGTTTGTCGTTTCGTAACCCTTCGGCGCCTTTCAGTCTATGACCAAAGAATACCTGAACGGCGCTTACGCTCCGACTCTGGAGTTGGAGCTTGGACAGCCTGGATGCCTGTCGGGGGACATCAATTGTAACGGATGGGTGGACTTCGGAGACTTGGCGATCCTGGCGGACCACTGGCTGCAGGAGATAGCGGGACCGTGCACCGAGAAGGTTCAAAAGAAGTGTCGATACCGGTTGACATACATCGGCTGCAGGGAGGGGGTCGAGACCTGTATTTGTCCGATAATCGAGGTCGGGGCGAAATGTGCGACGAATTCCTGCGTCGACGGCCTCGATTGTGATGACAAGATCGTATGGTACTATTCGGCTCCGTTCACAGACTGCAAAGCAGAATGGAGCCTGATAGATTGCGCTGAGACTTTGATAACACGCAAGTGCAAAGACTGTAAGTAGAGAACAAACAGGGCTGCAACAGGGGCCGCCGGGCTGGGTGGGATCGAATACGCTCGGCCCCCTGTTATTATAGGCCTTTTGGAATCCAGCCGGTGAACAGGCAGGGTGCGACGTAAAATTCAAATGCGGATGAGAGGAGTCGAACCTCCACGAGCTAAAGCTCACAGGCACCTGAAGCCTGCGCGTCTGCCAATTCCGCCACATCCGCGGTTGACGGCGTCATATCTATCATTTTGCGTGTGCTTAGTCAAGAGTTTTACGTGAAATGTATGTATTGAGTGCTTCCTGCAAGGAACTGGGGCGGCTTTTGTAGGAGGGCGTGATGTATCCCGTGTGCGCCTGATAGGACTTGTTCGGGAGTCGGGTCTGGAAAAGTCCTATATTACAATGTTCCACAATGGCTGCGGGGCAAATTTTATGCCTTTTTGTCGGTGTTAGGAGTGGAACAAGGGTATTGTGCAGATATTCTTGTGAACCGGTGCCACCCACCAGTCGATAGAATTGCAGGTTTTTTACAAGCTACTGCTTCAGATACATCCGCAGGGGGCAGGGATGTTCGTTTTTGCAGTTGGAATTTTTTGTCGTATACTTTAGGCAGTGTGGTCCAGGAATATATCTCGACATGAGAGAGAATAGTGCACAGTGCTGTTGTATTCCGGGCCGTTGCTTGCGGACAGATCGAAGTTTGGTTTGGTTCCCTCTGCCTTTGAGAACTGACACGCAACAGGATAAGTCATTCGAGGTGGAGTAAGTCAAATGGGTTCGACGCAAGTGATCACAGAGACGGCCAATAAAAGAATAGACTGCCTCTTTGGCGAACTACTAACCTCCAAGGGACTGCTGAGCCGCGAAGATTTGGAACTGGCGATGCAGAACCAGCGTGAAAAAGGGGGCAGGTTTGGTGAAGTTCTGGTTCGGCTTGGGATACTAAGGGATGAGGTGGTTACCCATGCTCTGGCCGAGCATTTGTCGTTGGAATACATCAATCTCGAAGACTCTGACATATCAGAAAAGATAGACACGAGTATTGCGAGGATTCTTCCTGAGAGCATTGCAACGAGGTTCAGCGTCGTGGTTTTGGGTGAGGAGGACGACAAAATAGTAGTGGCAATGGCTGATCCGCTGAATGTGATAGCCATTGACACGGTAACGTTGAGACTCAAGCGCAAGATGAAAGCAGTAGTTTGTTCGTCGAAGGGAGTCAAGCGGGCCATTGAACTGGTGTACCACGGCTCCGACGTTGAGGAGCAGAGCCTTCGCGACCTGGTTGAGCTTGAAGCTGGCGTGGGTGACCGAGATGACGCACTTATCGAGGAGATCGCGGACCCCGATTCCGGGAGTGAAGCAGACGCGGGCAAAGCTCCTGTGATTCGTTTTGTCGATCTGCTGCTGAGCCAGGCGGCAAAGAGCAGGGCCAGCGATATTCATATCGAGCCTCAAGAGCGTTCGATGATGGTTCGGATGCGAATAGACGGGATTTTGAGGAATATGGTTCCTCCAGCAAAGAACATGCAGGCGGCGGTTATAGCACGAATCAAGATTCTCGCTGAGATGGATATAGCCGAGCGCAGGCTGCCGCAAGACGGTCGATTCAAAGTGAAGGCTTCCAACCGGGCGATCGATGTGCGTGTGTCGGTCATTCCCACGATTTACGGTGAGAAGGTGGTGATGCGAATTCTGGATGCGTCGGCAGTAAATCACGATCTGGATCAGCTTGGCTTCGAACCAAAGCGTCTCGAGGAGTTCAAGGAGGCTCTCGAGCGGCCGCACGGCATCATGATCGTGACAGGCCCCACCGGCAGTGGTAAGAGTACAACTCTGTACTCGGCACTGACTTACGTGAAAGACCCGACCAAAAACATCACAACGGTGGAAGATCCGGTCGAATATCGACTGGAGGGCATAAACCAGATACAGGTTAAAGCTGAAATCGATCTGGATTTTGCGAGGTGTCTGCGAGCGATTCTAAGGCAAGACCCGGACATCATCCTGATCGGAGAGATTCGTGATAAGGAGACGGTTGAAATAGCAATAAAAGCTTCGCTGACCGGGCATTTGGTATTGAGCACTTTCCACACCAACGATGCACCCAGTGCAATCAGCAGGCTTCTCTATATGGGAATCGAGCGTTATTTATTAGCTTCCAGTCTGAACATGGTCCTGGCGCAGCGGCTTGTGAGGAGGATTTGCGATCGCTGCAAAGAGCCGGTGACGGTGAATGAGGAAGTCCTCAAGCGACTCAATATCAGTCAGGAGCAGGCCAAGAAGACAACCTTCTACCATGGCAAAGGCTGTGGCGCATGCGGTGGAGTTGGATACAGAGGGAGGTTGCCGATATTCGAATTTCTTCCAGTCGATCAAGAAATTTCCGATGCTATTATCACGGGCAAGAACGAGAACGATATCAGGTCGGCAGTCCGCAAGAAAGGATATGGAAACCTGCTCGACAGCGGTGTAATCAAGATGATCGAGGGGCTAACCACAGCCGAAGAGGTGCTGCGGGTGACTTTCACGGGGAAGGATTGATTTCGCGGCGCCAAGGTTTTGGAAATACGTAATATGACTGTGGCTGAGGTTTGAGCTAAACCGGAGCCCCACCAGCACCGATGAAGGACAGGCTATCAGCACGACAGTGACAGCGTGCCAATGCACGCATTAGAGAGTCCGATACATGAAGTACTACAAATATATCGCCCGCGACAAGTCAGGAGCCCGAAAAGAGGGTCTGACCCAGGCAAACGCGTCAAGTGACATTCTCGGTTGGCTGCGTGAGCAGGAGCTTACGCCGGTCTCCATCAATGAGATATTGACGGCGCAGAAGAAACGCCGGAAATCCGCACGCAAACGCATCAAGTCGGCGGACCTTGCGGCGATGTGCTGGCAACTGTCGACAATGCTCGAAGGGGGCATTCCGGTTACGACAGGGCTGGACACGGTCGGGGAAGACATAGATAATCTCCAACTGAAGCGCATCCTGGAAGAGATTTCGGAGAAGGTCAAGAAGGGTCAGCCTCTTTCTGAGAGTATTGCAGAATACCCTAAAGTTTTCAGTCAGTTGGCCTGCGCCATGATTATGGCGGGCGAGACAAGCGGTAATCTTGCCGAAGCGACGCAGAAGCTCGCGCAGCACTTCGACAGCCGGGACAAGCTCGCCAAGAGAGTCAAGGGAGCGATGGTCTATCCGATCTTCGTATTTTCCTTTATCACGCTGATAGTTATATTCATAATGGCATTCATCGTTCCACGATTCCAGGTGATATTCAACCAGATGGGTAATAAACTGCCCGCGTTTACACAGGGATTCCTCAATTTTTCCAATTTTCTAAAATATAATGCGTTCTATATCGTCGGCCTCGTTGCAGCGACAGTCATCGCGAGTGTTCTTGTGAGCAGGACACCCAAAGGGCACTACACGATCAGCAGGATCGTTCTGCGTCTGCCTCTGTTCGGGAAGATTCTGAGCCAGTCATTCCTCACAACCTTCTGCCGGACCATGGCAACGATGCTTACTTCCGGGGTCTCGGTTCTGGAAGCACTCGACATTCTCTCCGGGATGACTGAAAACGACGTGATAAAGTCGGCGGTAAATCGCACGCGGGAGCAGATCGTCTCGGGCTCAAATATATCTCTGAGCATAGCAGCAGCGGGCTTCTTCCCGAACATGATGATCAAGATGATGCAGGTTGGAGAAGAGAGCGGTTCAATGCCACTCGTTCTGGAACGTGCGAGCGCTCACTACGAGAGAAAAGTGGACTCTACTATCACGACCGTAATGAGCATGCTTGAACCTATAATGATCGTAACGGTTGGCGCAATTGTGGCGGTTGTAGTGGTTGCACTTTATTTGCCAATCTTCACGATGAGTGATATGGCCAAGTGAAGCAGTTCATGCGAAGAGAGGATGTTGCGGTAAACTCGACATGTTATTTTGTCGATTGATCTGATGAAACAACCGAAGGCTGACATCCGACAGACGGCTGTCAAGAGCAAAAGGTGAACTTGGAAAGAGGTTTTTGCTCGCCTTCAGTGTTCTTTGTTGCTGGTTGAACATAGTTGGGAGTGCAAGATTTCAGGGCATTTTTTTAGGAGTATTTGGAAATGAGGAACAGAAAAGGCTTCACACTGATCGAACTTATGGTAGTCATCCTTATTGTTGGGATTCTGGCAGCGGTGTCAATCCCTCTGATGAGGGGCCGAATCGATTCGGCAAAGTGGTCGGAAGGCAAGGGCATGATGGGTACGGTCGGAACAGCGATTCGTGCATACGTTGCCGAGAAGGGATCGGGCTTTGTCAAGTCACCGACATTGACACAGTTGGGATTTTCATCCAAAGATCTCGACGGAACGTATTTCAAATCAACGAACTTCTCATGGGCCATCACGGATGACGACCCGATCACTTACACGATCACGGCGACAGCTCCGACCGGGATCACCAGCCCCGCGACGGTAACGCTGGACCAGGGCGGGACCTGGACTGAGAAATAGACAAAGCGGACTTTAACGGGGGCCTGGATTCGTTGGACGACAGGCCCCTTTTCGCGATCTTTCTCTATCCACAGATTGGGAGGTGGGGATAATTATGAGGCGTCGAAAAAAGTCTTCAGCAGGAATGACCCTGGTTGAGGCTATGGTGGCTATTACCATATTGGCGATCGCGGCCGTGGGATCGCTGAGTTTCCAATACCAGGTGGCCGGTCATTCCAAAATAGCAACAGCACAGTTGGCAGCCACGCGCACCGCACAACTTCTCCTTGAGGACTGGAAGAGCACAGGGGCGTCCGATAAATACAAACCTTCATCCCTGGGGCTCGGTTTTTCAACTGCATTGTCGGTTCCTTCAAGTTTCTCGGCCCCGAGCGGGCTGGGATCAACCCTCAACAAAGCGGTTTACGCCATCACTGTCGATGGACTGCCGATGTTGGTTATGCTTCAGTCGCAGAACGTCGCACAGGATACCGTGGCTCAGGTGACACTACGCCAGTTGAGTGTCACCGTCGAATTTGGCGCTCCTTCGAGCAGCGATATCGGCAAGGGCGGCAGTATAGGTGAGATGTCGGACCTTCTGAGCGAACGTCTGAAGAATATCCCACCTGTTACTCTGAGCACATATTGTAGGGTCGATGCAAGCGGCGGATAAACGACGTTTCCATGCTTCACATTAGAGTTCACTTACGGGACACGAACATGTTGAGCACAAAAAAAAGCAAACTCAAAGCATCTCGAAATCGAATGCGCGGTGTGACGCTGATAGAGATAGTCATAACCTCAGCCCTTTCACTGATAATTGCGATGGCAGTGGGAACTCTGGTAGTGGCAGGCAATCGGGCCTGGCACTCTACGTATGACTCGACCTTCGGACAACTGCAGACGGATGGGGTAGCTTTGACAACGGCCTTCGGAAGCGTCGGCAGACGAGCTAATCGCTTGAGCTACTCGCTTTATAAAATAGCCAACGGCAAATTAGTAGTGGCCGAGCCAACAACGCCTAATTCGGAAGAGGCGGTTTTCGGCGATGCTGTTGAATTCAGGTACTGGGACGTGGAACTCGACGCACAGGATAGCAAGGGCGTCATGGACTCGTCGAAAGTTGCGACGGCTTACGCCTTATTTTATCTCGACGGGGGCAAGGTAAAGGTCGATTATGGCCCCTACCCGCCCGGCGCCATACCAGCCGGAGCCAAGAGCGGTACAAGAAATACCAGCGGAGTCAGCACAAAGGTGCTGGCGGAAAACGTGTCGCACGATCCCGATTCGACAGAAGGCATTTTCAGCCATACAACGATAAACGGCGTCGGACAAGGTAGCATAAGGATCAACCTCGTATTGACAGACCCCGATACTGAGGAAACGATGAGGGTCACAACCGCAACGATGCTTCGTAACGTATGGCCGAGATGAACGCAAATAGACTCCGGGGAGGAAGAGCAGACATGAAATTGCAAAAGAAACAATGCAACAGAATTGGGCGACAGAATGGCTCCGTACTGGTATTAGTTCTAATCTCAATGACAGCTCTGTTTCTGCTGGGAATGGGTCTGATGAGTGCCGCTTACGGTGTCCGGCACAGGGCGCTTATGGTCAAAAACGAAGCCGCTGCGATGCTCGCGGCGGAGGGAGGATATGAGAAAGCAATCTTTTGGATGAGCCAGCAGCAGGACATGCTGGATGCACTCATTAAAGAGGTTGGTGGAACGAATGGCGTGCTGAGTTTCCCGAACGCCAAATGCAACTACAAGATCCAATTGCATACTTTCGCGGGAAACCGACCGATCTACAGGGTGATTTCCAGCGGAAGCAGCGGTACATTCAATAGAACAGTTGATGTCAAAGTAATGCAGGCGACGAGCGGCTGGGACATGGGCTCCTGTCGGATAGCTACTGGAAGCACATCAACATCTCCAGTTTACTTCGCCAGCGGCGAGATTATCGACATGCCCATACACATCAACAACTTCAAAGACAATCCGGACAAACGAGACATCTACATAAGCGGCAGTCCGAAATTTCTTGAGGGAGCCGGGATGGGAGAATCGCAATACACTTCCGGCGGCTCGGACAAATACAGCGATGTAATGAAACTCTTCGATGAAGGGATAGACTTCGACCAGCCTGAGGCGAAGATTAACGATGAATCATCTGTGCAGGCAAAAATCAATCGCTTCAAGGATACCACGAAATCGACATTCAGTTATAAGCCTGTCGCCACGGCGGGCTCGAAAATAAGTGGAGCGACGCCGGCGGTTCAGCTCGAATTTTTCGTCAGCGGCGGTGTCGGTAAGGTGCGAATAACCAACCATTGTACAGTCCGGAGCTTCATGCAAAGCAAAGACGACAGGACATTAGACTTCAAAGTCAAACCTGGCAGCAAAGGAGAAAAATTCACCAGGTATGGCATATATGCCTATCACGTAAAAGACAACAGCGTCGGTACCGTCACCAAAGACATCACCGATACCTACGTGTCGCAGAAAGTCGGATCGGTGGAATCACTGCCCGGTGGGCAGATTTTCGTTGATGGAAACGTCGTTATTGGCGGCGATGAGACCCTTCACGACAATGGACAGGTCGTCAAAGGCACGATTACTGTAGTCGCTACGGGAAATATCTGGGTTGCGGACACCATACAAGTTGACGGCGATCATGACAAAGATGGGATGCCTTCAGCGGACAATCCCAATATTATTGGCCTCATATCGCAAGGTGTGATTAAGGTTGTCGATCCTGGCATGACGGAATACAGCTATGTTGACAATGGCGTTGATGAGCCCTCGGGCTTCACGTATGCCCCTATCGGCGTGCCCGATGAAGGAACCGGCGGTGGCTCTGGTGGCGGTGGCTCTGGTGGCGGTGGTTATGGCGGCGGCGGTTATGGTGGCGGCGGCTATGGTGGTGGCGGCGGCGGTGGTGGCGGCGGTGGTGGCGGCGGCGGTGGTGGCGGCGGCGGTGGTGGCGGCGGCGGTGGTGGGGGGGGCGCGGGTGGGGGCTGCGATGGG
>CAZYMD010000148.1:0-12893 GCA_964649005.1 uncultured Pirellulales bacterium | reverse complement strand
AAACCGGTTTTATAGATTTACCAGGAGGTTGTAAGAAGTTCACCATCCGATATGATCCACGCTCGGAGCTTTATTGGTCGCTATCGAACTACATTCCAAAGCAGTACGATACAGGCAAGCCCAGTGCGACGAGGAATACTCTGGCGCTGGTTTCGTCCGCGGATCTGAGGAACTGGGTGGTTCGAAGCATAATTCTCCAGCATCCTGACTCGAAAAAGCATGGTTTCCAGTATGTTGATTGGCTCTTTGAAGGCAAAGACATAATCGCTGTCTCACGAACCGCCTACGATGATGGCCTCGGCGGCGCACATAATTATCACGACGCCAACTACCTTACTTTTCATAGGATTGAAGATTTCCGCAATAGAACGCTTAATGATACATCATTGCAGCAGTAGGGCGTCTCGGTTGCACAAGGAGCTTTTACTCGGATAGTTCAACAGGTCTTTGGCTGTACGCGCCTAACCGCCAAGGTGAGCACAACAAGCATGAAGAGTATCCCCAGCCCAAGACTCGCCCCTGGCCACAAGCCCAGAGCGCTGGGCAGATAGGCAAGCAGCAGCGCCACTGCCGCGACGAACAGGCTGTAGGGCAACTGCGTTTGAACGTGTTCCATGAGATCGCAGGAAGTGGAGATGGAACTCATTATTGTTGTGTCTGATATAGGGGAGCAGTGGTCCCCGAAGATGGCCCCGTCCAAGACGGCCCCTATGCTCATGATTGTACAGACGCCGTAGGTGTCACCGTCCAGGGCGAAAGCGACGGGTACGGCCGTTGGTAAGAGAATCGCCATCGTTCCGTAACTCGTTCCTGTCGCGAAGGATACAATTGATGCGACAACAAACACCATAGGTGCAAATAACCAGGGGGAGACTCTGCCAGCCAGCAGTGAAGTGAGAAATTTGCCTGTACCAAGCTCGCCGCAGCAGTTCTTCAGCGACCATGCGAGTATGAGTATCACAACCGGAATCGACGCTCTTCGCAGCCCCTTGATGACGCACTTGCCTATTTCTGACGCTCGCAATGATGCAAGAAAGACGCTGCAGAACAGGGCAAATATCAAACCCACCACCCCGGCACGGGCAAGCATGACATGACTATTCTCGGCGGCGCTTATGACCTGTCGCCAATACGTCAGGCTCATCAGCGAACCGCCTTGCCTGAGCATGGCAGGCCCATCACCGTCCAGCCACAATCCTGTCAGGTGAACCACGAGAAGCGCCCCCAGCGGCAGGATAGCGCATATAGCCATCGGACTGCCACTGTCGTATCCACGAGAACTGTTCTTTTCGGCACTGCTGCGTTTTCCATTATCGTCGCTGCCGGAACCGAATGATTCTTCGGCCTTTCGCATCGGTCCGAAGTCTCTGCCGAGTGAGATGTGAGCAAATACGAATGCGATCATGAGCCAGCAGTAGAACCGGTATGCGAGGGCATCGAAGAACATCGCATAGCCGTTCTTGTTAATCGCCAGCTCCTTTGCTATTTCACCGAGGAGCCCCACTTCGTATGCGATCCACGTGCTTATTACTGCAAGGCCGGCTATCGGAGCGCTGGTGGCATCGACGATAAAGGCCAGCTTTTGCCTGCTCACACCGAACCGATCTGTGATGGGCTGCATCATCGAGCCGACGATCATCGCGTTTGCATAGTCGTCGATGAAGCATAGTATACCCATGCAGGCCGTAGCGCCTTGTGCGGAGCGCCGTCCCTTGATCCAGCGAGTAAGCCACGCCAGTATCCCCTGGAATCCGCCCGATCTGATGACGAGCTGAATCGTCACAAAGACAGCGGGTATAAAGGACAGGATTATCAGGTTTGTCCTATCGGTAGCTGTGCCCACAAAAATGCCAGCCACCTTTCCGAAGCCATCGAGCCAGGCGCCTGCGTCAAGCGGTGCGGCCGGAACTTCGCACAAGAGGCCCCCGGCGACAATCGCAATTCCGAGGCTAAGCACTACGTGATGTGTAAGAAAAGCCAGCAGGATCGCCAGCAGGGGGGGCACGATGCTGTACCATAGCATGTCATCGGATTGCCTCGCATCCGGTGATGAGATGAAATAAACCGCGCCGCATACGGCGGCGAAGATGACCAGTGACACTATTGTCTTTCGAACAGTTATTTGCCCCAATCGCGAATTACTCCATGTTTGATCACAGATACAGCGGGCGATATTGTCCCTGTGTGGTCACCTCGCTGCTCGAATGCGAATACTAACCGAGCCAAACTCTGTATGTGATATTTATGCCCGGCCGGTGAGTTCATTCTTTGTTTTTGTCCTTGCCCGAATTGAGAATCCCGCCGATGCCCTTTATGACCCCCTTGCCGGCGTCTCCCGTCCCTTTTAGAATCCCCTCGGTGATGGACTTGCCGCCCTCGATAATACCCATCCCAAGATCAAGTGTCATACCGATGGTCGATGACATACCCTTGAGCATTTGCTCGGGCAGCTTGCCGACACCTTGCTCGACAACGCCTCCGACGATGGCTACAAATATCTTTGCCGTGAGCGCCGCAGTGTTGAGCTTCTTGTCGCTACCCAGATCGGTCATCTTGATCGGATTCAGCTCAAACGTCATCGTATCTACCTTGCCTGGCACAGGCAGCAATTTCACCTTAACCTTAATACCATAGATTTCCAGCGTATCTATATGAAGTTTCTTGCCACCGGCTTCCTCCTCAGGCTCCTGCTTTATGGATTTAAGGACATCCTGCAAGTTGTTTGAGAGCCCTTTCTGCTCGAGAACAACCTCGACGCCCTCCATCTTGATGCTTTTGATTTTTACCTCATCCGACAGCAACGACCTCGTTTCAATATATATCTTTGTTCTTTCGATATCGAGCATGTGTTTGTGCTGATAGCCCGACGGGTTGTTGACGACAAGCTCGCGCATAACAAGCTTTCCTTTCGTCAGGGTCAGATCAACATCGTTCACATCAACCCCGACATTGAGCGCCTTCGTCGCGGCCGTTTCAATGCCGATTCTAACAGCCCGGTCCGCAAAGAGATCTACAAACACCACCACACCGATAATCAGCAACGCAATCGCTGACAACACGGATGTTAATATCTTTCGCATGCCCTTCATTCTCTTGCTCCTTCAAGTCCTTCAGGCGTCATGAAATTCGGTTGCGACTATACACTCTCCCGAACGATCTTTGCCCCCAGAGGATTCAATCGCTGCTCGATCCGCTCGTACCCGCGGTCGACATGATACACTCTGTTAATGGTAGTGGTTCCCTCCGCTGCCATGGCCGCTACAACCAGTGCAGCCGACGCCCGCAAATCCGACGCCATGACCGGCGCCGCTATCAGCTTCTTAACGCCTGCAACGATAACCGCCGGTCCCTCCTTGCGCAAATTCGCGGCCATGCGGTTCAGCTCCGCCACGTGCATGAATCTGTCCGGGAATATCTTCTCAATAATAATGCTGTTCCCGTCGGCAAGTGATAGCAGCGCCATGAATTGGGCCTGCAGGTCCGTCGGGAATCCCGGATAAGGCTGAGTCGTCACATCAGCGGGCTTGACGGGTCCGTTCCCGGCCACGACGCAACCCGCACCCTTCGTCTCGACAGTTATTCCGATCTCTCGCAGCTTGTGCACCACGGCCATCATGTCCTCAAGCCGACACTGTTTCAGATGCAGCTCACTGGATGTTATGGCTGCCGCCACCATGAATGTTCCCGCCTCGATCCTATCCGGTATCACCCTGTGTTCTGCTGGCCGAAGCTCTTTAACTCCCTCGATTATAAGTCGCGGCGAACCGATTCCGCTGATCCTGGCCCCCATCTTATTGAGGCAATTGGCAAGATCAGTTACTTCAGGCTCGCATGCAGCCGATTCGATAACGGTTCGTCCCTTTGCCAACGTTGCCGCCATCAGGACGTTGGTCGTTCCAAGCACTGTCGAACCAAAGGGGCCGCCCATGAATATTTCCGTTCCGCTGAGCCCTTTGGGCGCTTCAGCGATGATATAGCCGTTCTTCAGATGAATTTGCGCCCCAAGCGCACACAGGCCTCGGACATGAAGATTTACAGGCCGATCCCCGATTGCGCAACCACCAGGCATAGAAACTTCCGCTCTGCCACAACGCGCCAACAGAGGCCCAAGGATACAGATGCTGGCCCGCATCTTTCGGACTATATCATATTCGCCGACCGGTTTGTCGATAGTGGTTGCGTCTATACTCAGCGTATTGCCCGCACTTCTTGCGACTTTGCACCCGAGTTGGGTGAGCAATTCGCCACAGACGGAAATATCCGAAAGGTTGGGTACGCTATTTAGGACGGACTTTCCCGGCGCAAGAATAGCCGCAGCCATTATTGGAAGCGAAGCATTTTTCGATCCGTTAACCTCAACGCTGCCATGCAGTCGGACCGGACCTTCAATGTGAAATACATCCATGATCTATTTTCCTTGAAAATAAAACGCCAATGTAATACAAGACTGCTCAACTTGCAACAACGAGCTTTGAATCGGCTGATCGGCAAAAAAACGCCGGGCGGGTATTTAGACTAATGAATTTTCCTGAGAGAATGACAGAACTTGCCAAGACCCTTACAATCGAGCACGCAATAGCCTTGGCCGGGCTTATAGTATTCGGCTATTGGTTGCTAAGAACAGGCTTCGGAACTCAGGCTCTGATAAAATCGAGGCCGCGCCGACACAAAATGCCCCTTTACGTTCCGTTCCTTGTCATGTTCGTTTGGTTCGGTCCCGTTCAACTTGTTATGCTCGCAGTCCAGATGTTGGCCAAGCATATTGGCTTGTGGCAGGAGGCCGCCTTAGCCAACATTGTCTACTGTGTCAGCGCCTTGGGCGCATCGGTAACGCTAATACTGCTCGCGAGAGTCTGGTTCGCGCGTAGGCTGAGGGGATTCGGCCTGAATCTGCGGAACCTGCCTATGGACGTACTGTTCGGCTTCGTGAATCTGCTTGCCATCTGGCCTTTAATAATGGCGGCGATGCTGCTTACGATCAAAGCAGCCCAGTTGATCTGGGGCGAAGATTTCCAAATGCCAAAGCACAGGGAACTCGAGCTTATAGCCGAGCACTCCGAGTTGGCCCTTCGGATCACCGTAGTCGTTGTGGCCTCAGTGGTGGCGCCGTTGCTTGAGGAACTGCTTTTTCGAGGCATGCTGCAAACCGTGATTCGCACGCTGCTCATACGGGGCCAAACCGTACTGACCCTGACCTCGCTCAATCCAGAGCACTCATACCCTCATGAAAACCGCCGATTCAGCAACGCCGCCTCCGCGTGGCTGGCGATTACTGTTACGTCTCTGCTGTTCGCAATCGTTCACGCCGACATGGGCCATTGGCCTGCGCTATTCGTGCTTAGTGTGTGTCTCGGCTATTCCTACGAAAAGAGCGGCTCGCTGTTTCGTCCCATCATCATACATTCGATATTTAACACCGTCACAGTACTGGCCGCACTCTACGGATAACTTGCCTCCGCCATCCGAAATTGCTAAGCTTAGATCAATCGCATGCATCCGCCGAAATGAGAGCTAACGTTAACAACTGAAAGTGCAAAAAATGAAAAACATCACAATCATCCTCGTTGTGGCTGCCGCTGGATTTTTCATGGATTTCCATTCCGCCGCTGCAAAGGAATCGCCAACAAGTCCCCTCGTACTGAATGCCGATACATACAAGCACTACGTGGACGCCTTCAACGAGAACGACGAGGAGCTCTATGTGCAGTACATTCCCAATGACAAAGCATGGGAATTCCTCACGGGCAACATACCCTTGCTGGATTGTCCCGACAAGGATATCGAACGCACGTATTACTTTCGCTGGTGGACCTGGCGCAAACATATCAAGGAGACGCCTGACGGTTTTGTAATAACTGAATTCCTTCCCCAGGTTGGCTGGTCTGGAAAGCACAACACCATTAACTGCCCGGCGGGCCACCATTTTCGTGAAGGGCGATGGCTGAAAGATCGTAAATACATGGATGATTACGCCGTCTTCTGGTTCCGGAAGGGGGGCGGCGTTCGCAGCTACAGTTTTTGGGCCGCCGATTCGCTGTGGGCGAGGTATATGGTGACATCGGACAAGGATTTCATCATTGATTTGCTGCCGGACCTTGTGGAGAATTACGAGCAGTGGGAGAAGGCCAGGCTTGAGCCCGATGGCCTGTTTTGGCAAGTCGATGACCGCGACGGCATGGAAGTATCTATAGGCGGCAGCGGCAAACGCGCGACGATCAATTCATATATGTACGCTGATGCGGTAGCTATCGCAAAGATAGCAAAGCTTGCAGGTAACGAAGATATCGAGAGGAAATATGCGGAGAAGGCAAAAACGCTCAAACATTTGGTGCAGACAAAACTCTGGGATGACAATGATAGCTTTTTCAAGACTTTGCCGCGCAACAGCGATCAACTTGTGGATGTTCGAGAGCTGCATGGCTACACTCCGTGGTATGCAAACCTACCCGACCCAGGTTATGAAATCGCATGGAAGCAATTAATGGACCCCAACGGCTTTTACGCCCCGTTCGGATCGACGACCGCTGAACAACGTCACCCGCGATTTGCAGTATCATACGAGGGGCACGAGTGCCAGTGGAATGGTCCGAGCTGGCCTTTCGCTACGTCAATTACCCTGACTGCACTGGCCAACCTGCTCAATAATTACCAGCAGACGGTGATTAGCAAAGCTGACTATTTCAAAACACTTGGCATCTATACGAAGTGCCACCGGCTAAGACGCGATGATAGCGTGATTGTCCCCTGGATCGATGAAAACCTGAATCCATACACAGGTGACTGGATCGCCCGTACACGCCTTAAGAGCTGGAAGAACGGAACGTGGAGCCAGAGCAAAGGAGGCGTCGAACGCGGCAAGGACTACAACCACTCCACCTACTGCGATCTGATCATAAGCGGACTCATCGGGCTTCGTCCTCGATCTGATAATATCGTAGAAGTTAATCCTTTGCTCCCGACCAACACCTGGGACTGGTTCTGTCTCGATAACGTCTCCTATCATAACCATATCGTTACGATCCTTTGGGACAAGACCGGCTACAGGTACGGCCTGGGCCGAGGTTTGAGGATACTGGCCGACGGGCGTGAAATAGCACATTGTGACACTCTTTCCCGCTTAACCGCCCAATTGCCTGATGCAAGCATGCAGGCAAAGCAACCGCCTAAGAATAAAGAGACTTCCGCAGGCTGGGTGAAATACAATCGGAATCCCGTTCTCGGAGGCGATCTTGGCACATGCTTCGATATTACAGTCCTTGGAGGGCAGGGCGTTTACAAGATGTGGTTCTCGTGGCGTCCGAAGGAGTCGGTAGCCCTTGTCGAAAGCGCCGATGGCGTGCACTGGAGTGAGCCTGTGATTGCCCTGGCTCCGAATCCCACGTCAGGCTGGGAGCAACGAATCAACAGGCCTGTTGTCATTAAGCGTGGCGACGTTTACCACATGTGGTATACGGGGCAGACCGCCGAGAAGTCATTTATCGGATATGCCACGAGCGGCGATGGTCGCATCTGGAAACGCATGGGCGACAAGCCTGTACTGTTGCCTGAACAGCTCTGGGAGGATGTGGCGGTGATGTGTCCTCACGTTATCTGGGACGAGCAGAAGCAGTTGTATCGAATGTGGTACTCAGGGGGCCAGCAATACGAACCAAACGCTATCGGCTATGCAACCAGCGACGATGGTTTGAGTTGGACGAAGTGGCCTGATAATCCGATTTTTGCAGCCACTACGGACAACCAGTGGGAACAGCACAAAGTCACTGCTTGCCAGGTGATACCGTGCGGTCGATGGCATCTGATGTTCTATATCGGTTTTCGAGATGAACACCGTGCCCAGATAGGCCTTGCCCGTTCGGCCGACGGAATTACGAACTGGCAGCGTCACCAGGCCAATCCGATCATCTTCCCAGGCCCTGATACCTGGGATGGCGATGCGTGTTACAAGCCATACGCGATCTTCGAGCAGGAAGCTGACCGGTGGCTGCTCTGGTACAATGGACGGAAAGGCGGTAAGGAACAGATTGGCATGGCGATTCATAAGGGTCGGAACCTTGGTTTTTAGTATCCTTTCGTAATCGTAAATTCATAGTCGGTGTGCCGATTTTGCTGTTATCAGCAAATGACGATGGGATATGAAATAGAAAAGGGCCATCTCCAAAATGGAAGGATGGCCCTTCGAAAAGCACATAGAAATGTCACCTACTCAGTGGCTTATTTACTGTTCCACTTCTCAATATCTTCAATTACTTTATTGGGATTCCAGTTGCCCGGTTTGGGATAATCCTGGTTTTCCAATAGTTCTTCAACCGACGGTCTCCGCGATGGCACTCCACCATCCGGCACTTCCTGACCGCTTACCCATACTAAGGCGTTGAGCACTACTTTTCTGAAGTCGTCACTTGCCCAGCTCCAGTGCCAGTGGCCGCCGGTAAATCCGAATCCGCGTCCTCCGTCCGGGCGGTTGTATGCCCATGCCAGGTGCTCGGCCATCCCTTTTCTCGCTCGCACTTCAGGATTACCACTGTGAGATCCATCAGGTCTCTCACGCGTACTCTCCGGCGGAACCGCGCTTAGGATCGGTGTCACGCCCTTCATATTCTCCTGAAAGCGCATGTGATAGTACCACTCGTCGTCCATGAAAAATGGCTTGACGCCGCGAGAAATCGGATGATTGGGGAAGCTTTTGAACTCCGCCCGCCAATGCGGATTGACAGACCAGAACGCTTCGAAATAGCCACCTACCCAGTCGAGTGCGTAATTGCCTGGTTTGCCCTTGGGAAATTCAACGCCGTAGTGCAGAAAGGCGATACCCATTCCTGCCTTGGCCATTGCGTCCATCTCTTCAAGATGGCGCATTACAACGTGCCCGCCGCCACCGTCACAGAATACCGTAATCGCGTCGGTGTTGTCGAATGCTGTCGGGTCCTTGGGCCAGCCGTTGGTGTACACTGTTGCGTGCATGTTGGGCATGCTCTCATTGAGCAGCTTTGCCAGTAAAATGCATCCTGCATTGTGCTCGTGACTTGCATAACCGTGGCTCTGTGGGCCTGCGATTAGCACTACCTTTTTCCTGTCCTGCATTTTCAGCCTTTTGAGTTCGATATCCTTGAATTGAACCTTCATCGGCGGCCCGGCGTGCAATTGCAGCGCCAGAACGCCCGACAAGTCCTGGTTCTTTTTGTCGTGGTCGATCACCTCGGCTGTCACTTTCCCGTTGATCTTGAGAGTAATGTGTTCGCCCTGGGCGATGATATGATATTCGTTCCAGTCATCCTTTTTAATATTGGCAAATAATTCGTCACGATCACCGGCCGCTTCGCTGCTTTTCTTGCCGTCGGTGCTGATAACGCTTTTCTGCCCGCGCTCGGCCAGCATTCCACGGCCTCGTTCGTCGTAGAGCGCCCCGCTGTACGTCCCGTTTCTATCAATATCCGCCTGGTAGCCTGCGACGTGCCCATCCGGGGGAACCATACTTCGAATCTGAACGCCCGAATTGGCGGAAGGTGTTCCCTCCATTTTAAACTTGAGTTTCAATTCGAAATCATCGACTTCGCCCAACTGCCAAACGAGAAATTGATTGGCAGTCACCGGATTCTGCGCCGTGGATTGCCCCGTAATAGCTCCATCCTCAACTGACCAGTGCTTCATTTCCGGAGCCTTCCAGCCATCCAGCGTTTTGCCGTCGAAGATGGGTTTGAATTTCCCTTCATTTGCAAATGTAAGGGCGCCCATAATTAACACGCCAATCAAGACAGTCGAAACGAGTTTTGTTTTCCTGGTGAACATCGATTTCCTCCATTTTAAATGGGCATATCTACAGCTTTTGGCACAATAGCTTCTTATTAAATTGATACACCGAGTCCGATTAGCCCGCTGCTTCCCATTGGTCTTTAATGAACTTCAAAGTCTGTGCAGGGACATCGTCGATGCCTTTGTAATAGTCACGCCACACACAGGTCGTCGCCGCCAGCTCAGGCAGAGAATTGCCGAACGCTTCTGTAACCAGCCACCCATCGTAGCCGCTGGATTTCAATGCCTTGAATGTTCCCGCCCAGTCAACGTGACCGGTTCCTGGCATGCCGCGATGATTCTCGCTTGTGTGCACGTGTTTGATTACATCGATATGCTTGCTGATGCAGCCGACGGGGTCGCTCTCTTCTATGTTGGCGTGGAAGGTATCGAACAGTACGCCAAAATTGGGATGGCCTACTCGTTTGGTGTGCTCGGCCGAATCTTCCAGCGTATTCAGAAAGTAGCACTCGAAGCGATTGAGAAACTCAACGCCTAGGACCAGATCGACCTTCGCTGCATACTCGGCTGCCTTGCGATGTACTTCCGCCGCCCATTTCTTCTCATCATCCGTCGGTCCCTTGCCGGTGAATTGCCCGAGCACCTGGAAAAAAGGCCCCGTCAGGGACACTGCTTTAAGTGCTGCACAGCAGTCTATCGCCCATTTCATATATTCCACTCCGCCTTCGCGATGCTTTGCGTCAGGGCTTATTGGATTGTGTTGCTCATCTGGAATGATTGTCACCGCTGCACTCGCCAATCCATTGTCCTCGATCACTTTGCCGAGCTTTTCATAATGTGCAGGATCGCCGCTAAAAACAGGCACTTCAACACCATCGAAGCCGATCTTTTTGAGTTTTTCAATCACAGGGTAGTGCTCTTCAGTGATAAACGCATTCCACAGCAACAGATTAAATCCGACTTTCATTTCTGTTCTCCTTCAACTTATAGAGTGTTGGTCCTGCTCACAACGACTTTCACAGGACGCCATATTTACATGAAAACATTAAGGCAAATCGTACTCTTATTCGAACGATATGTCCAGTTCCTCCAGAGTCTCTCGCATCCATTTGAGTGATTTCTCTATCATAGGCCCGCCCTGGCCTTCGCACTCCATGCTCAGAGTCCCCTCGTATCCGTGATCTCGCAGCATCTCGATGCATTTGGTGATGTTTTCCGCATTTACACCTTCGCCAATGGAGCACTGGCTTACCGCAATTCCCGTCTGCTCGCCTCTGGCCGCCGCTGCGAGAGATTCGCTTACATCTTTTATATGTACGTGCTTAATCCGCCCGAGAAACTGCTCCAGAAATGCCGCCGGATCCTGCCCTGCAATAAATGTATTGCCCGTATCCATGTTCAGCCCCAAATACGGGCTGTCACAGAAATCCAGCATCTTCGCCATCATCTCGGGCTTGGTCGTAAAATACCCATGCGGCTCGATATTCACGATCATCTTATGTACATCAGCCACCTCGATAATCTGCTCGTAGCTCCGCTTCATCATGTCCATCGCCTCGGCGTCCGTCAGCCCCTCGGGTTGTTGCATACCGTCCGTCGTATCGACGCATGGGCAACCGGTCAGATTAGCCCACTGTATCGCCTTGAGTACGTAAGGCACTCCGCGCAATGGGCCGTCCTTGCCCGAAAGAGGATACGCTGCGTCCACCTGCGAGAATTGCACGCCGTAACCATCCATCTTCTTGCGCAGTAGCAGGGGGTCTTCGTACATCGCCACGTGAGGTTGATATCCCAGTCCGTGTATCCAACTGACTCCGTCGATCAGCCCGCACTCGATGTAATGCACATCATTCTTCTGCGCCCACTCAAGACATGCTTCGAAACTCTTGTACGATGTGTTAAATGCATCTGTGTGAAAGCCTATCTTCATTGCACTGTCCTTATATAGAGTAACACATCATGGAATTTACACCGTTTTAATTATCGCTCTTAAAAAAGCCGCTCGCTTCCTCGACGACACCTTTCTTTAGCACGCATTTGCCGACAGTGATAAAGCCTTTTTGCTTAATCTCCTTGGGTATGGAAATAGTCTTTGCCGGCTTGTTGTCACCAATCTGATCGAGAAGCTCTTTGCTATTGACGATGCCGATCTCCTTGAGTTCCAACTCGATTCGATCCGGGTATACTGTCCCTACCAAATAGTTCACCTTGGGATTGAAGCCGAACAGTCCGCCGTGAGCTATTTGCAACACGTTGTCTGACTGTGTGCATGTAATCGCATGAACCTCGCCGCAAAGGTACATATCCACTTTGTGCTTCTGGAGAGCCTGCCATAGCGGAGAGTCACTGCCTCCTTCGAGCATCAGCCCGCTGGAGTTTTCCTGTGCTACCGGTTCGATCACAGGCGTGTGACCCATAACAACGACATGTTCGTAGCCTGAATTCTCAGCGATGACCTGCTCAAGCCACTTCAACTGCTCGCCTGTAACCTTAGGTACGATGCCGCCTTCAGGTCCCTCACCTTTCTCGAACACGTCCACCGCGAGAAATAGAGTATTCTCATGGACGAACCAGAATGCTGTGCCTTTCATCCGCAACGGTCCATTAAAAGGCATCTTCATATATTTCTGAAACTGCCGTTTGAATGAAGAGACAAGCTTCGTTTTCTCCTCAGGCCACGGATTGTCTCCGATCTCATGATCGCCGATTGCGGTGTAGTATTTAAGGCCGTGGTCCTCCATTCGCTTTATCCATGCGGTGTAATACTTTTCGGCGTTCTCCTTTATACTCGCTTTGTCGGGCCATCGCCCCATGACAAGATCACCTGCCACTAACACGAACTCAGGCTCCTCGGCCTTGATCGAGTTGAGCACATAGTCCAGAGTTTCCTCCCAGCCAGGCTGAGGATACTTTATATCAACGTTCACGAAATCCGGTATGCTCACAAACTTCCAGGGTTGTACCGAAGAAACACCATTGGCCGGCACTTCCACTTTAGACACCCAGAGAATCGCGTTCAATACTAACTTGCGAAATGGCTCCATCATCCAGTTCTTATGATAATGCCCGCCTGAAAAACCAAAGCCGCGCCCGCCGTCCTCTCGCTCGGTGCACCACGCCAGCGCCTTATCATTCGGATCGTA
>CAZYMD010000147.1:11279-12998 GCA_964649005.1 uncultured Pirellulales bacterium | reverse complement strand
AACAAGCTGAAGGGCAAGCGTGTATTGGTTGCAGTCGGTGAGTTCAGTGAAGGGATGGAGACCTATTACATGGTCTACCGACTAATGGAAGAAGGTGTCATACCCATAGTGGCGGCCGCAGAGGTTAAAAACCTGCTGATGGTGGTGCATGACTTCGATCCCCAATACTCCAACTACACTGAGAAACCGGGTTACATGATTAAGACCCAAATCGCTTATAAGGATGTAGTCCCCGACGAGTATGATGGCCTGCTGATCCCCGGCGGGCGCGGACCGGAAGAGATTCGACAATATAAAGAGGCTTTAAGGACTGTCGCCTACTTCATGGACAAGAAGCTCCCTTTGGGTGCGATGTGTCACGGCCCACAAGTTGTTTACGCCGCCAGGTCAATTAAGGGCCGTCGAATTGCCTGCTATACCGGCATAAAAGCTGACGTTGAACTGGCCGGAGCAGTGTTTGTTGACAAGCCCGTCGTAGTCGATGGCGCCATGGTTACATCACGTGACTGGCCTGATTTGCCATACTTCATGCCCGAATTCCTAAAGGTGTTAGCCGGTATCTGATAAATGAATCTACACATTGTGAAGCAGTGCGAATCTTATTCCTGCAGCGGTCCTTAGGTTCGACATCAGGGTGCAGTCGACGGCGCTATGCGTCACTCGCTCCTCGCTATGCTCTCGGTGTCCGCCTTTTTTGGGGGTTTACGATTGACAATTCCGCTCGATATGCGCAAATGGAAGATGCTCAGGTATGTGCTCAAACTATTTTGCGGCGTCAGTTCGATAGTTCCAGCCTAACATAACGGAGAAAGGGACATTGACTAACGATGAACGCTCTGCCCCTGCCAGCTATAAAAAGCAGTTATGTCTCAAAAATACGTATTTACCCTTATTGAAAACGCCTTCCTGACTAATTATAAAGCCTTGGGGAAGTTTATGTATTTGGAGTCAGGTCGTGGAGAAAAATGATAGTGCAATTCTGCCAGAAAAAGGAGGTCGCATCATGAAATGGTCTGTTGTCTTTGTATTATCTCTGTGCTGTATAGTGGTTTGTCCGTCGGTAAGTGAAGGCTGGGAGCTACTTCTACAGGAGGATTTTGAGTCCGACGTAAATGATTGGAATACTGGTGATGATGGCGTTTGGCAGATTGGGCAGACACATGCGAACATCGGTACTCCTGATAGCAGTCTGAACGTTGCTGGCACGGTTCTTCTTGGCAACTATCCTGGCAATAGCAGTAGTCTGTTGATAAGCCCTGCGGTTGACCTGCCGAATGTTTCAGGAT
This sequence comes from uncultured Pirellulales bacterium, assembly GCA_964649005.1. Taxonomy (GTDB): domain Bacteria; phylum Planctomycetota; class Phycisphaerae; order Sedimentisphaerales; family Anaerobacaceae; genus CAZGMJ01. The sequence goes on along the minus strand of CAZYMD010000147.1, from coordinate 11,712 downwards.
CTGAGCGTTTGGAGTTGCGTTTCGATGAATGGTACTCCTACAATAAACACGTAGACGATCATGGTGAAGTAAAGATTTCCACATGGACTGGGACAGATTGGAGCGGTTGGGAAACGCTTGCTACTCCGGCTCCTACAGATGCATCAAAGTTTCCATGGTCAAAGGTGGCGATAGACATTACTGCATACAGGGAACAGACGGTTCGGATTGGCTTTCACCACTTTGCGTCGGACACCAACGTCGACTTGGGCTGGTATATCGACAACGTGGAGATATGGAAAGGTATACCTCACTTTGAGAATCCTACGTCATTTGAGGATGGCTGGGGAGATTGGTACACTGATAATGGTTTATGGCAGATTGGGCAGCCATATGCGGACATCGGTACTCCTGATAGCAGTCTGAACGTTGCTGGCACGGTTCTTCTTGGCAA
>CAZYMD010000147.1:0-11179 GCA_964649005.1 uncultured Pirellulales bacterium | reverse complement strand
ACATCGGTACTCCTGATAGCAGTCTGAACGTTGCTGGCACGGTTCTTCTTGGCAACTATCCTGGCAATAGCAGTAGTCTGTTGATAAGCCCTGCGGTTGACCTGCCGAATGTTTCAGGATCTGAGCGTTTGGAGTTGCGTTTCGATGAATGGTACTCCTACAATAAACACGTAGACGATCATGGTGAAGTAAAGATTTCCACATGGACTGGGACAGATTGGAGCGGTTGGGAAACGCTTGCTACTCCAGCTCTATCCGGCAATTCCAGCCCTTGGTCGCCGGTCAAGATACCGTTGACAGGTTACGGGGGCCAGACGGTTCGGATTGGCTTTCACCACTTTGCGTCGGACACCAACGTCAGCTTGGGCTGGTATATCGACAACGTAGAGATATGGGGGAAGCCACTGAGGTTAGTCTTGAAATCCCCCAATGGAGGAGAGGACCTCCCTACAGGCTCGCACTTCGAGATACGCTGGTCCGGCGAAAACAGTGGAGAAGCTGTCAATCTGGAATACAGCGTAGACGATGGGGAGAATTGGATAGTCATAGCGCAGAGTATCGATAACTCAGGTTCATACGACTGGACGGTTCCGGATGAGAAGTCCAATCTGTGCCTCGTTAGCGTTACCAATTCGGCTAATATTGATAGTTCCGATACGAGCGACAAGGTATTCTCGATTCATCCCCCGATGAAAGCACTCTATGTTGATGATGATGCACCGACTGGCGGCAGTGGATCGTGTTGGGCAGACGCCCTCACGTATCTGCAGGATGCCCTCATGGTAGCAGAAGCCGACAGAGATTTCAGATACACGATTCTATTAGCACAAGGCAGGTATCGTCCGGATCGGGATTCCAGCAACCCCGCAGGCACAGACAATCGAGAGGCTACATTCCTTCTCACGCAGGGAGTAGCAATAGCAGGCGGTTATGTAGGCTTCAATGAACCAGATCCAGATCTGCGCGATCCTGAGTCGTATGAAACTATATTGAGCGGCGATCTGGCTGGCAACGATGCACAGAGTCTCGATGTAGGTTTGTTATTGAGCGATCCATCGAGGGCGGATAACAGCTATCACGTTGTTTACTGCACAAAGGTCGATGAATCGACGCAGTTGGATGGATTGATCATAACAGGTGGAAATGCAAACGCCCAGAGCGGAGGATTGCTTGTTTATGGTGGTGGTGGTCTTATCTGCTACTCGGCTGATCCGAATGTCAAGAACTGCGTTTTCGTCGCAAATTCCGCTAAATATGGTGGCGCCATTTGCAGTAATTCAGGCAATCCCTGGATTATCGACTGTGTTTTGAGCGATAATTTTGCAAGCCTTAAAGGCGGCGCGATATATAACACAGGCGGGCCTATCCTGATACGCTGCGACTTCTTTGGAAACACTGCGGCTTCGTTCGGAGGAGCCATAGCGAATAATCAGGGGCATCCCCAAGTTACAAACTGCCTCTTTGCCCGTAATTGGGCCACGAAGGGCGCAGGTATTCACAACGATCACAACAGCAATCCCGTGATTGTCAATTGCACGCTGAGCAGGAATTACGCAAGTGAATCAGGTGGCGGTATATATGATATTGCAGACAGCCGCACCACGCTGATAAACAACATTCTATGGGATAACTACGACAATGGACAAGTTACGCCGTCACAGATGATCTCAGACTCACCTGTGATCTGCTACAGCAGCGTGCAGGGCGATCCGCTTTTTGCAGATCCTGATAATGACGATTTCCATCTAAAATCGCAGGCTGGTCGATGGAATCCAAGTTTAGGAGACTGGATTTCCGATCCGAATACAACAAGTACGTGTATCGATAAGGGCAATCCCCTGTCAGATGCTTCACTTGAACCGACACCTAATGGCAGTAGAATAAACCTTGGGCGATATGGTGGGACTTCAGAGGCAAGTAAGTCGCATTCTGACTTCAACAACGATGGTTACATAAACTTTATAGATTTTGCCACCTTCGCCGCGAACTGGCTATACCCAAGTGAATAAGTACCACGTAAATGAAACCAGACATCACAAGGGCTGTAAGCATTGCTTGCAGCCCTTTCGCTTTTCAATCTTGTCATAAAACCGAATTGTAGTTTTGCTCCTCTGTTCTGACTTTCAACTCCTGTATTCTGTGATTTAGCTGTAATTTTCCTCATCTCCTTTATCTATGCGGCCACTTATACGGGGTGTGATTCAAGTTTACAGGTAGATTCCGCGAGGCAGCATACTTGATTGGCATTGGGAATCTGGCCGAAAACAAGGGGAGCGTCTCATTCGCAGTTAGATGTCTCGATCCCCGGCAAGCCGGGACTTGACATGAGAAGGCGCCCGCTGATAGGTAAGAAAATCTGTGTATACCGCCCTGAGGATTGGCAAAAAGGGTAAAAAAGCCTTGTCGGAGGGGCGAGAGGGATGTAGTATAGTCGGTTTTAGATCGAATATACGAAACCATAAGAATACGTTATGGAGGCTTTAGCGTGGCTGATAGTGGCTCTATTCGCAATATTGTACTGTTAGGACACGGTGGTAGCGGCAAAACATCGCTGGCGGAGGCGATGCTGCACATAACCGGCGCCGTGAACCGGCTCGGCAGTGTGGACGATAAGACAAGTGTCTGCGACTACTACGATGAGGAGAAGGAACACCAGCATTCGATCCAGGCTGCTCTGGCGTACGTGGAGCACGACGGCAAGATGATTAATATTATCGATACGCCTGGGTATCCTGATTTCGTGGGTCCGGCCATTACGACAATCCCGGCGGCGGAAACAGCGGTTATAGTTATAAGTGCGTCGGCGGGGATCGAAACGAACACGCGGAAGATGTTCGATATGGCTAACAAGGCGGGTATGCCTTGTGTGATCGTGATTAACAGGATGGACTCAGATAATGTCGATTTTCCTGAGTTGCTCAAGAATATTCAGGATACTTTCGGGTCATCGTGCCGTTATGCGAACCTGCCTGGTGCGGATAAGGCGTCTGTGATCGACTGCGTCAAGAACGACAGCGGTGATTCACCGGTAATGGACGTCGCAAAGGCCCATACGGAGCTGATCGAGAGTATTATCGAGGCGGACGACGAACTGATGGAGAGCTACCTCGGAGGCGAGGCGGTATCGGCGGAGAAGGTTGGGTCGGTTTTCGTGAAGGCGATGCTGGCGGGGACGATTGTGCCGATAGTGTTTACTGACGCTCGCAATGAGGTCGGCGTTCAGGAGTTGCTGGATCTTATCGCAAAGGACACACCTTCGCCAGTAGAAGCCAAGGCGAAAACGCTCCAGAACGGCGAGGATGTTGTAGAACTGAAGGCGGATGCGGCCGGGCCGCTGGTCGGTCTGGTATTTCGCGTGGCGTTCGATCCAAAATCGAATATGAAATACTCGGCAATCCGGATTTTCAGTGGCACGATCAAATCGGACACTAATCTGCACCGTAACGAGGACAAGAAGGGCATCAGGCCCGGCCATATACTGAAGGCGCAGGGCGGTGAGAACAAGGAGATTGATGAGGGTGTGGCTGGTGATATTATCACGCTGGCCAAGGTCGAGGAGCTAAAGCCTGGAGATGTTGTACACGACGGCAAGGTTAGCGGCAGATTTGAAATGCCTCCAACACCTGAACCGATGTTCTCACTGGCGCTTGAGCCGGCGGCGCGGGGTGATGAGCAGAAAATCGGCTCAGCCCTCGAGAGGCTGTGCGAGGAGGACCCATGCTTCAAAATCAGTCGGGACCAGCAGACCAAGGAGTTGGTGGCAAGCGGATTGGGCGATCTGCATTTGCGAATTATGCTTGAGAAGATGCATAACCGCTCGAAACTAAATGTTAATACGAAAGAGCCGAAGATTCCCTACCGCGAAACAATTACGGCCAAGGCGGAGGGTCATTACCGCCACAAAAAGCAGACTGGTGGAGCCGGGCAGTTCGGCGAGGTGTATCTGCGAGTCGAGCCAGCAGAGCGCAACAGCGAGCCACCGCTGGAGTATAGCTGGGACATCTTTGGTGGATCGATTCCGGGGCAGTATGAGCCGGCTGTTTTAAAGGGTGTACATGACGTGATGGATAGTGGATTTATCGCGGGCTTCCCGCTGCAGGATGTGAAGGTTTCGGTTTATGACGGCAAATACCATCCTGTTGATTCCAAGGAAGTTGCATTCAGAGCGGCGGGCAAGGGTGCGTTTCTCGATGCTCTCCATAAGGCGAAACCTGTTCTGCTCGAACCGATCGTGAATATGGAAGTCACGATACCGGCGGACAACATGGGTGATATCACGGGCGATTTAGCGTCGAAGCGAGGCCGGGTGGTCGGTCAGGATATGCTGCCGGGCAATTTCATAGTTATCAAGGCGCAGGTGCCGCTTTCGGAAGTAACGCAGTATAACAGCCAACTCAAGAGCGTTACAAGCGGGCAAGGGAGCTACTCGATGACGCTCAGCCATTACGAGCTGGTTCCGCCGAATGTGCAGCAGCAAATTGTGGCGTCTTTTGCCAGAGAGAAGGAAAGCGAAGTATAACCCCCCTATTCACAAGCACTTACAGCCTCCAGAGCTTTCATGGTTTTGGAGGCTTTTTTATGCGCACTTTGTATTTAAAAATACTATGGATGAAATATTTTTTTGAAAAATACGAATTATTTCGTTGATTTACTACGAACTTATTCGTAGGTTGGCCGATATAGACTACGGCAGTTGAAAAACCAGGAGAAAATCAATGGCAAGAAACAAGACAACGGGACCGACTGATCGGGAGCTGGCGATTTTGCGGATTCTGTGGGATCGTGGGCCCAGCACCGTTCGGGAAGTTAACGAGGCGATGAATCAGGACAGCACCACGGGGTATACGACGACGCTGAAGCTGATGCAGATCATGATGGAGAAGGGGCTGGTGGTTCGGGATGAGTCGAAATGGAAGCACGTCTATAAGCCTGCGATGTCGGAGGAGAAGACGCAGAAGCAGTTGGTGGGTGATCTTGTCGATAAGGCGTTCGAAGGGTCGGCGGCGAAGTTAGTTATGCGGGCGCTGTCGGCGAAGAAAGTGTCGGTGAAAGAGTTAGCGAAGATACGTGAAATCCTCGATCAACATGAGGGAGAATAATCATGGCTATATTCGAGAATATGTTGGGACATCCATTAGTTGAGCGGATTGGCTGGACTTTGGTGCATTCGGTGTGGCAGAGCGTGGCGGTGGCGATGCTGCTGGCCGGAGTGCTTTGGATATTGAGAAGATCGGGGGCGAATGTACGTTATTTAGTGAGCTGTGCGGCGTTGGGGCTGATTGTGATTGCGCCTGCGGTGACGTTTATTATGGTAAATGCGCCGGTGGTGGAGGCGCAAGCAGATAACGCGGTTGAAGCCCTCCTGCCGCTGCCAACTACGGTGGTTCGGACGGTTACTGTCGCGGAGATGGATGATTCTGCTTTCGATGCGCAGGCGGTTGAGGGGCTTGCTTTGTCGCGGCGGGAGCGGGCGGTTGCGTTTGCAAGGCCTGGGCTTCCCTTTGTTGTGTTGGGGTGGCTCGTTGGAGTGTTCGGGCTTTCACTTTGGCACCTTGGCGGATGGGCGCAGTTGCAGCGGTTGCGGAGGAGGATGGTACGGCCTGTAAGTGAAACAGTTTGCGAGAGGCTGGCTGAGTTAGCTGAAGAGCTTGGAGTACGGCAGGTTGTGCGAGCGGTGGAGTCTGCGCTGGTGCAGGTGCCTACGGTGGTTGGATGGGTAAGGCCGATGATATTATTGCCCGCCAGCGCGCTAACGGGACTAACGGGGGAGCAGTTAGAGGCTTTGCTTGCGCACGAGCTGGCGCATATCCGAAGGTATGATTATCTTGTTAATATGCTGCAAACCATAGTTGAGATTTTAGGCTTTTATCATCCTGCTGTGTGGTGGATTTCGCATAAGGTCCGCGCCGAGAGGGAGGATTGCTGCGACGATCTGGCGGTGCAGGTTTGCGGCGACAGGCTCCAGTACGCCAGAGCGCTGACTTCGATGGAAGAGATTCGGGGCAGGCAGAGTGAGTTGGCGGTTGCGGCCAGCGGTGGCAGCCTGCTGCATCGTATCGGGAGAGTTTTGGGGACCACTTCAAAGGAGAAAAGCATGTGCGATCGAGTGTCTGCGGCGATAAGTTTGTTGATCGTTGTTCTCATCTTGGCGGTTCCTGCAACGTTGGCTCTTACGAATTCGATTGCAGGTATTCCGGCTACAAAAGACATTGAGTCGACAATGCCCACCGATGTTGCAAATATCATGAATGCTTTGGATACCAATCCTTCATCGATCATTGACGTTCGAAACAAGCTTAACGATTTGCTTACTTCGAGCGCAGATGTGAAAGTACAGCAAGGGGCAAGGAAAGAGTTGGCTCAGTTAGCGGGGAAGTGGCTTTTTTCGAAGGATGTTTTGCCTGGGGATGAGCTGTGCGGGACTTATGTGGTGCAGGCGGGTGATAGACCCAGCGATATCACTGGAGGACGCAAAGTACCCTATAGCATCCTCATGGAAATCAATGGAATGCCGGCGTATAGGCGACCTGAGGCTGGGCAGAAGATCAAGGTGGTTAAGGGGCCGTTCAATGCGAGGATCAATCGCTCGGCCATGGTGATGGATTTGTACCTTCAGGACATGTATGTGTTCAGCTTTAAGGTGGGTGTGAGCAAGGCGGCGAGGAAGGCTCCGGCGGGAACTTGGCGTGTGGCCGAGAGGAAATGGCCAAATACTTTTCCAGAGTGGACGGACTCTAATACTGGAAAGAAATACAAGGTCGGCGATCCCGATTATCCACTGGGCATGAGGTGGATCGGCCTGGAAGGCCTGGACGATGAAACTAAAACAGTAAAAGGATTCTGCATTCATGGAACAAACAGGCGAGCGAGCATAGGCACGGGAGCAAGCAAAGGATGGATCGCTATGTACAATCAAGATGTGGATCTGCTATACCGTCTGCTTTCAACGATCCATTCCCAGGTAACAGTCGAGGAGGGAGGGCTGGCGATAGAAGCGGAGCCTGTCCAATTTGTTTATGCGCCAAAGACCCTTAGCTTTATGTGGGAGCAGTGCGAACGGCGCGTTGTGCTTCAGGATATTGCGATGAGTATTGGCGTGCCAATTGTCGTGGATGATGAGGTGGGGGGTATAGTAACGGCTAAGGTCAACGACTTCTCATTGGAGACGGCTCTGGAGATCATATTGGCGGGGACGGACTATGTCGCTGTGAAGACGCCGGATTACTATCTGGTGACCACTGTCGAGAAGTTCAACAAGATGGAAGGCGACGTGGTGAAAGTCGAGGCGGCTATAGACGAAGATGAAGAACCGGCCATACATGCACGAACGATGAAGCCAATCAGTTTTGAATGGGAACAAGATGAACTGTATACTGTTCTACAGGATATTGCATCTTATGTCGGACTACCTATCATGACGAGCGATGATGTGATGGGTGAGGTGACTGCCAAGGTTGACGGGGTATCACTGGACGAGGCTCTGGAGGTTGTGCTGGCGGGGACGGATTATGTTGTTGTGAGGAGGCCGTTTTATTATCTGGTGACTACTGCTAAGAGGGCCAATAAGATGAAAGTCAGCGCACCTGCGCCCAGTTCAACATCGGCTGCTGTTCGGACGCGAGCAGATGTGAAGGCGGAGAAGTCGCTGCTTGATGTGCGGGCTCTGTTGAGTCAGGAGCCGGCTGCGATTATCGAGGCAAGGAACAAGCTCAATGGAATAAAATCAAACCGGAAGGTACAGCAAGAAGCGAGGAAAGAACTGGCTCGGCTGGCGGAGAAGTGGCTTTTTTCGAAGGATGTTCTACCGGGGGACGAGTTGTGTGGCACTTATGTGGTGAAAGCGGGTGATACGCTCAGCGGGATCGGTGAGAGGTTCAAAGTGCCTTATGAGATTCTAATGCAGATCAATGAGATATCGCGGCCGGAACAGATCAAGGTGGGCCAGGAGATCAAGGTAATCCATGGGCCTTTCAACGTAAGGATCTACCGTTCGGTGCGGATACTGGATTTGTACCTTCAGGGTATGTATGTGAGGAGTTTCAGAGTAGCTATTGGCAAGGCTGTCACAGAGACTCCTACGGGAACGTGGCGAGTTGCACAAGGTGGCAAGCTCATAGCCCCTCCATGGACAGATTCAGAAACTGGGAAGGTATACACCATCAGCGATCCAGGATATCCGTTAGGATCGAGATGGATAGCACTCGAAGGATTAGAGGGCAATGCCATAGACAAAAAAGGCTTCGCAATTCATGGGACCAACAAGCCTGAAAGTATTGGCACGGAGGCGAGCAGAGGTTGCATACGCATGCATAACATAGATGTGATTCTGCTATACAAACTGTTGGCGACTGTGCATTCGAAGGTATGGATTGAGGATGGAGATGTAAAAACACGAGTTGAGCCCCTAAAAATAGAAGATCATAAAAATATCGTAGGTCTTACCCAGAAACTTGACACCGCATCAACGGATACACCGACGGACCTATCAATTAATCATTTAGTTTTATTCACGCCTATCAGTGGATATTGGGAACAAGAACCCTTGACTGATGTGTTGAACGATCTATCAAAGTTTTGCAGTGTGCCGATATATGTAGACGAGGGAGTGAGTGGTATTGTGACCGCTAATATGAACGTACCATTACTGGATATTGCCTTGGACATCGTACTGGCGGGGACAAACTATGTCGTCAAGAAGACGCCTGATTATTATCTTGTGACTAGCGCGACAAAGCTAAGAGAAACAAAGAATGTTTTGCCCGATGATAAACTTCAGACGAAAAACAGTGCGAACAAGTCTTTATTTACAGGGAAGGAAATGCGGGTGTTTCACCTCAAATACGCCAACCCTTTTAACATATCTAAGAAAATATGCGAAACGCTGATGGATACCGATAAGGATTCAAAACCCTTTTTGGCAGTCGACCCTAAGAATAAGGATCAAATAATCGCAAGCGGGACTACGCAGGAGATCAGGACAGTTGAGGCTTTGATCCAAAAATATGACATTCCATCAGCGAAAAGCTCGAATGGCTATCTGGTTTTCACGCCAATCAGTAATAGTTGGTATTCAGCGTCTTTATCTGATGTACTTAGCGACCTTTCAAGGGCTTGCGGTATACCGATACTTTTAGATGAGGGATTAGATAGAGACGTGACCGCAGAGGTTGTTGACACATCACTTGACAAGGCTTTGGAGATTGTCCTGGCCGGAACTAACTACGTCGTTAAAAAGACGTCTGACTATTATCTTGTGACTACCCGTGAGAAGCTGGCTAAAGCCAACAAAGCAACTGATAACGTCACAAAGAACAAAGGAAACGTGGCCAATGTAATAGTGGCCAAAGATGAATCATCAGAAGAGGCACAATCGCAGGTCCTGATCAATATGCAGATTGCTGAGACGTTAAATTCCAAAATTGATTCTGAGACCCGTGTACAGATTGAAAACCTGATTGGTAGGCAGCTTGATAAGACTTCGTTCGATGGCGTTGTTTTAGCAGACCTGCTATCGAACGAATCTATCAACGAGCTAAATAAAGACAAATTAATCGAATTACTCACGCAGAAAGGCTATTTGAAAATACTGGCGGCTCCTAAGGTATTGGTGCTTGACAAGCAGCAGGCTAAATTGACGATTGGTAACGATCAAGAGAAAGACGGCAATTCCAAGGATCAATTGAGCTATCAGATTGATATCAGGCCGGAAGTGAAAGAAGATGGTAAGGTTGTGGTATTAGACATAAGCTCAATTTTAGATTACTGCAGCTCTATCGATACCGATGCAACAGATAGTGACTCACCGATGGAAAAACGAAGGATTACATCGCAGACGAAAATCGCTGGAGCATCGGGACAATCGAGCGTAGTAAGGCTCGGTGGAATATCCTCTTCGAAGGAATCAATAGAGACTATACTTATCTTGAAACCTACTGCCATATCTATAGACGCCGATTCTATTGTAGTGGAAGAGGAGCATGCCAAAGCGAAAACGCTGCGAGCAGCGTCGGTGGAGAGATTGAAGGCTCTTGGGCTGGCGTTGGTGATGTTTGCGGACGAGCATGAAGGTAAGTTCCCTGAGATGCTCGGGCAGGTAAAGCCCTACTGTCAGAAAGAGGACTATGTATGGGTGAATGATTTTGTGAGGTACGTCGGTGTAGAAATGAAGCGAGCGGACGGGCCGGACGTGCCGCTTGCTATCGATCAGGACTTGCTGGAGACGGCCGGGGGGACAAATGTGGTGTTTGCGGACGGACATGTCGAATTCGTAAAACGCGAGCAACTTAAGAAACTCGGTATCGGCGTTGCTGCGATTCAGATTGAGGCGAGGTTTCTGGAGGTGACCGATGAGTTTATAGAGGATCTCGGGCTCGATGCAAACATGCCTGGAGAGGTCAAGGCTATCGCCAACGTTTCTAAAGGCGAGCCGGACAAGCAGGGAACTCAGCATGTGCTGCTTGATGAGATGAGTGTAAACCTGCTGCTGAGAGCGACTCAGAAGGACGATGGGGCAAAAGTGCTTGCGGCTCCTCGAGTCATGGTCCTGGATGGTGAGCGAGCTGAGATATCTACCATACAAGAGATACCGGTCTTCAAGGGATTTAAGGAACCGGAGAAGCCTGGGGGCAAGCCTGTACCGGAGCACGACTTGACGTGGGCTGGCATGAAGCTGAACGTGCGGCCTATACTCACTGAGGATGAAGAAAGGGCCTATCTTGAGACTGGAGTGGAGTTTCGATCTCTGCTTGGATATGAGGACCTGGTGTACAAAAAGTATGAATACAAGACTCCCCTTTTCGAGACGACTGAGATCAGAACATACATGATGGTGCCCCTCGGCAAGACGATGCTGATTTATGGGCGGAAAGTCAGGCAGTGGAGCGGAATTGCAGTAGAGAAGGATAAGCCCGCCACATCGCTTTTGATATTGATCACAGCAGACGTTCCGAGTAACCAGTAACTACTGCATACAACAACACATAGCTCCATCTACAAAGTGAAGAGACGAGATTTCTTCACTTTTTTTTATTTTCTTGCTTGCACCTACTGTGAATATAGTACATACTACAAACATAGTACTACTGAATCAGTTATAGGAGACAGGCACAATGAATACAAGCAAGCCATCGGATTTAGAGATGCAGGTGTTGTCGGTTTTGTGGGACAGGGGGCCGAGCAC
>CAZYMD010000146.1:0-13064 GCA_964649005.1 uncultured Pirellulales bacterium | reverse complement strand
GCCGCCCGATCCTGAGCAGGCTGAACTTGCCAGGCAGGAGAAGCTATGCTTCATTGGCGATGGAACAGCAATTAACAGTGGCCAGTTCACCGGGTTATCGACGCCTCAGTTCAAGGAGGCGATTGCTGCGTGGCTTGAAGAGAGGGGATTGGGCAAAAAGGCCGTCAACTACAAACTGCGTGACTGGCTTTTCAGCAGGCAACGATACTGGGGCGAGCCATTTCCGATTATGCACGCTGAGGATGGTCGTGTTCTATCGGTCGATGAGAGTGACCTTCCGTTGGAGTTGCCTAAGGTTGACAACTACAAACCCGCCGGAACAGGCGAGTCACCTCTTGCAAACATCGAAGGCTGGCTCAACATAACCTTGCCCGATGGTATGAAGGCCAAACGTGAGACAAACACGATGCCCCAATGGGCGGGAAGCTGCTGGTACTACCTGCGATATCTCGATTCACAAAACGAGCAGCAAGGTTGGGACCCTGAGAAAGAGAAATACTGGATGCCGGTCGATCTATATATTGGCGGGGCCGAGCACGCTGTGCTGCACCTGCTCTACTCTCGCTTCTGGCATAAGTTCCTGTACGATCTTGGCTATGTCACCACGAAAGAGCCGTTCAAGAAGCTCATCAACCAGGGCATGATCCTTGGCGTGGACGGTCAGAAGATGAGCAAGTCACGCGGAAACGTCGTCAATCCCGACAAGGTCATCACGGACTACGGCGCCGATTCGATGCGGTTGTACGAGATGTTCATGGGCCCGCTGGAGGCGATGAAGCCCTGGAATATGCAGGGCGTCGAAGGAGTGCACCGCTTCCTCGTAAAAGCCTGGCGGACGATTGTCGATGAGGAAAGCGGCAGGCTATGCCATGAAGTCCGAGATGCCGATGTAGATGAAGCGACTTTGCGGCTGCTCCATCAGACTATCAAGAAGGTTGGCTACGACGTGGAGACGTTCGGATTCAATACAGCCATAAGTGCGATGATGATCTTCATCAATCATCTTAGCAAACAATCGGTCAGGCCCAAATCGGTTGTGGAAAAGTTTGTTCTAATTCTCGCTCCATTTGCGCCGCACATCGCAGAGGAATTATGGCAAAAACTCGGGCATAGTGACACTCTGTCCTGTGAACCGTGGCCTCAGTACGACGAAGAGCTGGTCAAGGAAAAGGAAATCGAGCTTGCGGTCCAGGTAAACGGCAAGATCAAGGACAAGATTGTTGTTCCCGCCGGGACGGACGAGGAGCAGATAAAGCAGCAGGCGCTCGCAAGTGAAAAGGTCTTAGCGGCCATGTCAGGCAAAGAGCCCAGAAAAGTCATAGTTATCAAGTCCCGTCTCGTTAATATCGTTGTCTGATCGGTACTGTCTTATGTACGTGGAGATTGAGACAAAGCTGAAAGTTGAATCATTGGACGAAATCGAAGCAAGGCTGCATAGCCTGGGCGCCGAGTTCGTCGAACAGCAACATCAGATCGACCGGCAATTTGACGATAGACGCCGGATTATGGCTACAACGGATCAGTGTCTTCGCCTTCGAATACAAACAGTGAAAGACGCCACGAAATTCATCATCACATACAAGGGGCCCAAAGAAAAGAGCGATATCAAGAGCAGGCAAGAGATTGAAGTTGTGGTTGATGATGCCGCGGCTGCAGAGAAGATTCTCTCGGTTCTGGGTTATGAACCGGCGCTTATTGTTGAGAAGACCAGACGACTGTGGAAGCTCGACGGTTGTGAGGTTGCTTTGGATCGCCTCGACATGTTGGGCGATTTTATTGAGATTGAAGGACCGGATAGTCAGTTGATTGCCGCAGTCAAGAGTCGTCTGGGCCTCTCGCATTTACCGCACATAAGCAAGAGCTACGCAGGCATGATTTCCGGGCTTCGAGACCGAACCGAGCCAACAATGTCCGGGCAGGACAACTGCAATACGGACACGTGAAAAAGCCAGCGAAAATTATCCGGATGTCCCGTTGTTGATACACTGATATGAAACAGAGTGATGGTTATATATCGTATATCGTGAATCCCAAATCGGGCGCGACGAGCAGCAAGCTGATCGGCCATCGCTTCCAGAAATATCTTCTCGGCAGGGGCTTTGAAGTTCGAGTCCGCCAGACGAGATCTCTGGAACATGCTACTCTATTGGCTGGTGAGGCGGCTGGCGATGACGCCTGTGCGATGGTAGTCGCGGTAGGGGGTGATGGTACTGTTCGAGATGTCGCTCACGGTTTGAAAGGCAGCAACAAGACTTTGCTAATGGTTCCGCAGGGCACCGAAAATCTCCTGGCCAGCGATCTCGGATTCGATGAGCGGCTCAAGACACTGATAACTACTTTCGAGGCGGGCTTCCTGCGACCTCTGGACTTGGGCATGGTCGATGGTCGATGTTTCACCTCGATAGTTGGCTTTGGTTTCGATGCTCAGGTCGTCAAGCGAGTCAGCGAGCGCCGACAAGGAAACATCGATTACAATGACTACTTCTGGCCGTTCTGGCGGACATTCTGGGACTATAAGTATCGGCCCATGAGAGTTGAAGTCGATGGCGAGCAGGTGCACGATGGGCCTTGCCTCGTTTGGGTCGGAAATATCTCAAGATATGCTATGGGTGTCAAGATTCTGAACTATGCTGATTCAGGTGATGGGCTGCTGGATATCTGCATTTACAGATGTGGAACGAGGCCCTCTGTTCTTATGCACACGGTGATGACGATTTTACAGCGTCACACGAAAAGTAAAGATGTACTCTACCGCCAGGGTAAAAATATAAATGTCAGTAGTGATACCGAGGGTATTCTAAGTGAGATCGATGGCGATCCCGGCCCAGTTCTGCCCGTTAAAATCGATATCATCCCACATGCAGTGAATGTGATGGTCCCGGAAAATGCTAAGCCCGCGGGAATACGAACTCGGATTATCAGGGCCTTGGGGTAGGCAGAACAATCTTTTGGTGTTACCATGTTGATCTAAGATACAGTTAGCGTTAAGTTCCTGATCTCATGTGCAGTGAAGATTGTGGATTTCATACGCTTCTTGTAGGGAATATGTGAAGGTTCGGAAGAAATAGGATATGGATCAGGCAAGCTTTACCATTGGCAGTATTGAAATCGGTTTGGATGTGCCCCTGTTCGCAGTGGCCGGGCCGTGCGTGATTGAAAGTGAGGCCATGTGCATCGAGATTGGGAGCAGGCTTGCGGAGATTTCCACAAAGGTCGCTGTCCCCATCATCTTCAAGGCCAGTTTCGACAAAGCCAACCGCAGCAGCATTTCAAGTTTTCGCGGTCCCGGACTGGCGAAGGGCCTGGAAATTCTTGCTAAGGTTCGCCGCAGTACGGGCCTTTCTGTTATGACCGATGTTCACGAGCCGGCTCAGGCAGCCGATGTTGCGGCGGTCGTGGACTGCCTGCAAATACCCGCCTTCCTGTGCCGGCAGACAGATCTGATTTGCGCATGCGCCAGAACAGGCAAGCCTATCAGTATTAAGAAGGGCCAATTTTTGTCTCCGGCCGAGATGAAGAACGTTGTTGAAAAGGTGCGTGCTTGTGGCAATGACCGGATTATTCTGACCGAGAGGGGGACATTTTTTGGCTATAACAGGCTTGTAAACGACATGACAGCTATTGAGATGATGAGGCAGTTGGGTGTCCCTGTTATGTTCGACGCCACACACAGCACCCAGCAGCCCGGCGGTCTTGGTGACTCGACCGCAGGCTCCCGTGAGATGGCTCCCATCCTTGCCCGCGCCGCGGTTGCCGCCGGAGCCGATGGCCTGTTTCTTGAAGTGCACCCCCAGCCCGAAAAGGCAAAGTCGGATGCGGCGTGTATTATGCCTATCGACTGGGTGGAGGAATTGCTCACTGTTTGTAGGAAAATCTCCCTGATAGTAAGAGAAAAAGCGAATGGCTGATACATACAAACATCTATATGGTCCGGTGCCTTCTCGCCGGTTGGGTCTAAGCCTGGGTGTTGACATAATGCCCCATAAGGTCTGTACGCTCGATTGCGTCTATTGCCAGATCGGCAGAACTACTAATGTGACGATCGATCGTAAGGCGTATTTGCCCGCCGGGCCTATTTTGAAGGAGCTTGAGAGGAAAATTGCAGCAGGGCTTGAAGCTGACTTCATAACCATGGCCGGATCGGGTGAACCCACACTTAATTCAGACCTGGGAGTGCTGATAGATGGCACGAAAGCGATGACCGATATCCCTGTAACAGTACTGACAAATGGTACTCTGCTTTACAGGCCGGACGTTCGGGCCGATTGTGCCAAGGCTGATGTTGTTCTGCCTTCCCTGGATGCAGGCGACGAGGTGACGTTCCAAAAGATGAATCGTCCGCACAAGGATATTAACATTGAAATGTTGGTTGATGGTATCTCCACCTTTCGAAAAGAGTTTGACGGACAGTTATGGCTGGAAGTATTTGTAGTAGCCCCTTTAAACACCGACTCTGAGCAGGTTGTGAAAATAGGCAAGTACATAGAACGTATCCAACCCGATAAAATCCATCTTAACACCGCCGTTCGCCCTACGGCAGAGCCAAATATCGAGCGATTGGACATATCGACTCTGGAAGCGATCTCTGCAAAGCTTGGTCCGACCTGTGAGATCATTTGCGATTTCTCTCAAATTAAGGAAAGCAAGGCCGTGAATGCGGGAACACAGGATGTGCTGGCTATGTTGAAACGCAGACCATGTTCCGTCGAGGATATCTCTTCAGGATTAGGAATACACGTCAATGAGGTCCTTAAGTATATCACAAGTCTTCAGAACAAGGGCATAATCCGTTGCGAGCAGAGAAACGGACACGCTGTTTTCATGGCTAATTAGCATCCAAGTCTCATCCCATGTATTAGACGATTATCAGAGAATATCCCCAAATTAACACATATCTACCCCCGTTGGACCTCAATTTGTAAAGCTATCGGGCTTATTGGCCGATAAAAGCCTTGTGGCGTTTTTCACAGTGTCGTTTTTATTGACGTCTGCGGAAAAACCTGTCTTTCGGACTTTAGTTGGCTGGTTTTTTGTCGACAAAAGAATTAGTTGTTTATGAACTCTAACATTTTGGCTCGGTTCTTGTGATGAGGATTCGCTCGATGAACAAAGGCAGGCGACAACTGGTGCTGAACAAGGGGAAGGAGAAGTTCATATTCCGCTACGAGCACGGCTCTGAAGATGACCTGTTGGATACTCTCATTGAACAGGCCAAGGACCAGCGGACCGATTTCGACTGGTTTGATGCTGCTGTGCTTAGCTTTAAGCTCACACAATCGCTGATCGGCCAGGCCGACAGGTTGTTGGATGAGAATACGGATGCACAAATTCATGTGAACTAATGTGAGTTAATAAGACGGCAGCGCGGTCGATATCAGAAAAGGCAACGCTGGTGAAATTACGAGGCAATTAGAAACGCCAGATGGCAGGTATACTATGGAAGAAAGCAATGTCATTCAGAAGTTTTTGGACTACTTGAGGTTTGAGAAACGTTTCTCCGAGCATACTGCCAAGTGTTATGGGGCAGACTTGGGGCAGTTCAGCGAGTTCCTTGCGAGCGATCAAATCGCAATACCGGAACAGGATTCGTTTTCATCTTCTCCTGGAATGATGGGGCCGGCCACTGCTGTGGCGACGGAAACCAAGGTAGCTATTGATCGTTTACTCCTTTCTGTCGACATCAATGCAGTCAGGACATATTTGGTTTTTCTCAATGACAAGAAGTATTCCAAAGCGACAATCGCTCGGAAACTTGCCACGTTGAGAAGCTTCTACAAGTTCCTGGTGAAAAGGAATGAAGTGCCGAATAATCCCGTGGCGGCAATCAGGACACCGAAGCAGGAAAAGAAGCTGCCTCGATTTCTTGAGTATGAAGAAGTCAAGAGACTGCTCGATACGCCTCCGGTGGATACGTGGCTTGGCGCCAGGGACAGGTCAATTCTTGAGACTCTCTATAGTACTGGCATTAGGGTCAGCGAAGTCGTCGCGTTGAATATGGATGATATAGACTTCCTCGGCGAGGTTGTACATGTGCGGGGCAAGGGCAAGAAGGAGAGAATCGCGCCGATTAGTTCAACCGCCTTGCAGGTGATTCAGCACTACATGGAATTCAGAAATAAGCGGGCGCAAAACAACAGCAACTTCGATTCGAGGGTGCTGTTTGTCAATAAGCACGGACGACGCTTGAGCACACGCAGCGTACGCCGTAAGATGGACAAATATCTCAAAATGGCCGGTCTCGATGCAGCTATCAGTCCGCATACCCTGCGTCACAGTTTTGCAACACACATGCTGAACAATGGGGCTGACCTGCGAAGCGTCCAGGAGTTGCTTGGCCATCAATCACTTTCGACAACTCAGATATACACTCATTTAACCACAAGAAAGTTGAAAGAAACCTATGACGATGCCCATCCGAGGCAGGCGATGGAAATGGAAATAGAGAACTGATACTGAATGTTCTTCTCGATTGTCAAAGGGTCGCTTGAAACAGGCGGCCCTTTTTTAATAATCACTGCGATGTTGCATCTGAAAATCTGCTGCACACGCGAATATTAAGAAATCGCTCAACGGTTTATATAGTCAGACTCACACGCGCACGAGTTAAAGCGGTCCAATTGTGAGTGCAGCGGCATGATGCTCGCCAAAGATCCGAAGGATTCTCCATAGACCGGATCGAGACAGTGATTCTCTTTCTGTCAAATGGCTGATATATGTCCTGTGGAAGTTCTGGAGGGCCGATCGCACATGCGGTTTATTGGCTGATAACAATTTGGTCAACTGGCGGGCAAGTTCGCTCCATTGCCTATGTATTCCGGAACGAGTTCCTTGATCCTCTCGATTATTGCCACCCGATTGTCGTTTTTCGATAGCGCAAACAGATGGTCTATGCCGGAGTGAAGACGGTCGCGATCCATGGGGATATTCTTCCAGATGCTTATCTTTGGATGTCTGGTTCGCTGCATATCCTCGCCTTCGATGCTAAGCTCCTCGAAGAGCTTCTCTCCGGGTCTTAAGCCTGTGAACACAATATCTATATCCTCGCCGGGGCTGAATCCGCTCAGGGTAATCAGCTCTCTTGCCAGATCTACGATTTTAACCGGCTCGCCCATATCAAGCAGGAATATTTCGCCGCCCTTGCCCATCGTTGCAGCCTGGAGGACGAGCTGGCTCGCTTCGGGAATTGTCATAAAGTATCGCTGCATTTCAGGATGGGTCACAGTCACCGGACCGCCTTCCGCTATCTGTTTCTTGAAGATGGGTACGACCGAGCCATCCGAGCCAAGAACGTTTCCGAAGCGTACAGTCACGAAATCAGTCTTGCTTTCCGTGTTCAGGTTTTGGATGTACATCTCAGCTATTCGCTTGGATGATCCCATAATGCTCGTTGGATTGACAGCCTTATCCGTACTTATCATAACGAAGTTGGTTGTGCGATAGGCGTCCGCTGCGTCAGCTACCGTCTTCGTTCCGAGCACATTGTTCTTAATAGCCTCGGTTGGATTGAGCTCCATCAGAGGAACATGCTTGTGTGCTGCCGCGTGGATCACGACTTCCGGCGCGTGCTCTTCGAATACCTGGCTGACGCGCATTTTGTCTGTGATATTGCATACAACCGCCTTAATGTTGACAGATGGGAATTGCTTGCGTAACTCCCGCTCGATATAGAACAGCGGATTTTCGGCTTGCTCGATGAGTAAAAGCATTTTGGGAGCGAAAACGCACAATTGCCTGCACATCTCCGAGCCGATGGAGCCCCCGGCCCCGGTCACCAGAACGGTTTTATCCTTGGTGAAAGCCTCGATCAGCTCAAGGTCGAGTTGAACGGTCTCTCTGCCGAGCAGGTCGTTTATGTCCACGTCACGGATCTGTGATACACGGAACTTGCCTGATGCGATGTCGGTGAGAGCCGGTACGGTTCTGAATCGAATCTTGGTCCCTTCGCAGACCTGAATCACGCGTCTGAGCTGATGGTGGGTTGCCGATGGCATCGCGATGGCGATTTCATCGATGTTTCTCTTCTCACATATATCCGGAAGTTGCTCGACGGTTCCGAGTATGGGTATTCCATGAATGTTTATACCTTGTTTTGCTGTATCATCGTCGATGAAGCCAATCACATCATATTGGACTACGCTCATCCGATGAATATCTCGAAGAAGGGCCTCACCAGTGTTACCAGCCCCGATTATGAGGAACCGTCTAAGTTTTCCCACTTGAACAGTGCGAAATTCCTCGTAGTATAGTCGGATAACCATTCGCAAAGCAGCAAGGATCATGACTGTTCCAAACAGATCGGCCATGAAGACGCCTTGATCTGTGAGGGACAGATTCCGCAAGAATTCACTAATGAAACCGGTTCCCTTGAGTGCTGTGCCGAACCACAGGAAGACGATGATAAGCGTGCTGACGAGCGATGCCTGCGTAATTCCGATAAGGTCGGAGATTCCAACATATCGCCACCAGCCGCGATATTGTCTGAAAATTCCGAAGACAGGTATCTTGATAAGAAGGCATAGAAGAAGCATCGGTGGATACTGATCCACAAGCCAGCCTCTCTCGAACTTCATCTTGTGTGCGATCAAGAACGATAGGAGCAGGGCGATTGAGAATGCTATGATATGCGCCAGTATGATCAGAGGCTTGCGGAAACGCAGCAAATTAGTGGGCGGCACCGACATCTCCACCGAGTTATGCTCAACATTATTGGACTGTGCGTCTGTGTCTATATCAGTCATGTCAATTCGGTATTGCTTCGCTCCCAGGCTATCTTACACAAATCCAACTATAACAACAGGTTAAGTTCCTGTCAAGCTGTTGATCTTTCCGGTGAGCCAACGACTGCACCCTACCTAATCTTCGGCATAAAAGGCCGCCGGAATTAGCAGTGGAGCTGTCTCTGAAACGCTGTTTCTATGGACTGAACTCGTTATGTGACGAACGTGTCAACTGGGCATAGCCGGCAACACCTTGTCCATGACCGATCGCGCTACTCTTCATATCTCGGCGAATCCTGTGAAGTCTGAGTCTTGTTGAATCCTGGCTGAGTGGGGACCGTCTCGGCCAACATGTCCTCTGAGTGTCTACAAACGATATCCAATGTCGTTTCATCGACCCTGTGGCGCATAAGAGCGTAGATTATGGTATTGGCTGAGAAATAGAAGCTCACTATAAAAGAAACTACAGTCCCAACGACAACGAGCAGGAAGAGATAGATAATCGCTGCTGCTGCGTTTTCCGACCAGCTTACGGGCGTAGTGATTCGCGAGCCGAGAAGTGAGCCCAAATGTGGTTTGGGCCAGAGCGCTGCCAGTTTGCCGGCGCCGGCCTCGTTCTCCACCCAGATGCCAATCTCAAGAAAACAGCGAGCAACCAGAATCAGTAAGAACGCGAACAGACGAACAAATAAATAACAGACCGATCCGTACACGGCGCCTATGGCGGTATAGAAACCCATACGCCAGGGTCTTACATATACATAGTTGAATGTGCGACTTATGGCGTCGTAACAATCGAGACCGTCGTACGCTATCGAAGGGGACATGAGATTGAATCCTGCGATTGCTCCGATTGAGACGAACGCAATGAACGCGCCGGCAAGCAGCACAATAGGCAGAAGCAATCCCACGATCATTTCGCCGGCTTTGGGAATGTTACCCGCAAGACCTATAAGCACTATGAACAGACCCGCGAATAATATAGTGCTAATAGGCACCAGAGGGGCAGCGAAGAAGCTCGGAAACTTCCTGAAACCAAAACGAATTGCCTCGGTCAATCCAGGTTTTTCCCCCTGCGCGAACTGTAAGGCTGCGATTCTACATATTGCACCGCCAGCAATGGAAAAAACAGCGTGCCCGATAATACAGAAGATGATACAGTAAATGAGGTGGTGCTGTAGCGCCCAACCCAGGGCCATGAAGCAGACTTCCCCGTCCTGCGCAACGTCAGTGAGGTTAAAATCGAATAGTGCCCTTAGGGCATGATGGTATCTCTGGGAGATGAGATGCCACAGCGTGGTGAATACACCTGTTCTGTCCCCTGTCTGACTGAATACTTCGATATAGCTGTCCAGTCGGTCTGGATTCGCCAGGTAAGTGTCTAATTCGGTCACCCTGGATTGAGTGTCCGGCGTGGCAACAACTGTTCTGCTGAAGTCCATAAGCCAGCCGGAAATGCAGATAACGGATATGGTGAGGAACGCAATTATCAACTTGCTGGGCTGAATGGCCATGCGGAAAGTCTTGAATATTTCGGGAAAGAGAAGGCTTTCAAACCACTGCGCCGACTGTTTTTCAACTGCCATATCGCCTCCTTTTCTTGGAAAAAGGCTGCAAATGTGTTGTTAATGAAATACGGATAGCAGTTATTTATAACCGATTGTCAGAGTCTTTCAATATAATTCAGAGGGTTTTGTAGAGTTCTTGGCTAACGATGTAAAGGCTTGACCGATGGCTCGGAAGCAAAGTCTTATTGCTGCTGATGTGGTTCAGAGGCAATCCTGTAATCGCCGTCGAACCAGGCGCCTAAATCCATCAATCTGCAGCGATCGGAACAAAAGGGGAAATACGATGCTACAGCTTCGCCTTCTGGATGCGTGCTTATTACTGGTCTGTGGCAGACCGGGCACGTACGATTCTCACCAGAGCCGGCGACGCTGTTATTGCTCGTCCTCCTCCTCATGATTGCCCCCGTCAAATTCTGTATCATGTTCACGCTCAGGGACAACGCCGCTCTCGAGCATGCGGGCGTACTCAACGCAGTATCTGGCCCATGGCTGGGCTTCGAGACGAGCCTTGGATATCGGTTTGCTGGTGCCTTCGCACATACCATATGCTCCCTGTTCGATTCGTTCCAGGGCGTCGTAGATTTCCTTAAGAAGTTTTCTCTCACTGTCCACAAGACCAAGGGCAAATTCCTGCTCGAAGTTGTCACTGCCCAAATCCGCCATGTGGATTGGCATGCTGGATAGGTCTCCGCTGGCATCGAGTCGCGACTTGCCGAGGGCCTCGTCCTCGAACTCGCTGACATTCGCCAAAATTTCCCTGTGTTTCTGTAGAAGAATTTCTTTGAAACGCTTTAAGTCCGCGCTCGTTAGGTGTTTCTTCTTCGTGCGCGTTGGTCTCTTTTTCTTCTTGGAGCTTTCTTTTCGTTTCTGAGCCACTTGTTCGATCACCTCTTCAAGTACTATCCGAGTTCTTAGCGTGACTATAGAAAGAATATCATAGCATAATGTGGCGAACTTTGCACACATTATTATTTGGTCACCAAACAAAGCGAGAAGTATAGCGACGGACAATCGTTTGTTCAAGATAAATCAAAATATTGCTGTAAGGCCTTGCGATATAAGGGATTGCGTTCATTGGTGTTGTGTGTGGCCGGTTTGGATTTCGCCATTTCCGGTTCGTCCGATAGAAGCTCTGGTTTTCGATGCCTGTTTCCTGCCGTACAGGGCTTGCCATTGCCTGAGAAATCAATGATCCGCAGAGCTCTCTTTTAAACGTCCCCTCCACTTTTGGCATATTTGCCGAGAGGCATAAAGAACTTCTGGTTGCCCACAGTTCCGACATGCAGACGGACACCGAACACCTTTTCGATCTGGCTCGCGACTAAAACATCATTTGGAGGGCCAAACTTGTAGGAGTCTTCAGAACTCAGCAACAGAATTTGGTCACTGTATTGTGCCGCCAGGTTGATATCGTGCGTTACGGCCACAACCGTCCGTCCCTTCGTGATTTGAGCCGTCTTGAGAAGGTCGTATATCGCCACCTGGTGCCTGGGATCTAAAAAGGTCGTGGGTTCGTCCAGCAGCAGGATATCTGTGTCCTGTGCCAGGGCCCTTGCTATGAAAACACGTTGCCTTTCACCTCCGCTGAGACTTGCAATCGGTCGCCTGGCCAAATGTGCTGTTTCAGTCACTCTAAGAGCATCCTGTATTAGATCGGTATCTGTTTTACCTGGGAATCCCAGCGGACCGTAGTAGGGGACCCTTGCCATCGAGACTGTTTCTCTGACTGAAAAGCCGAATATAGGCACGAATTCCTGCCGGACAACAGCGACTTTTTTCGCGAGTGTCTTATAGCTGTAAGTTTCTATTGAAGCACCGTCTATACGTATGGCTCCCGCTCCGGCTCTCAGACTGTGGCACAGAAGATTCAGCAAGGTGCTCTTTCCAACGCCGTTGGGACCTATGACCGCCAGAAATGTCCCCGCCTCCACTCTGAAGTTGATGTTCTTCAGAATGCTTTTCTGTCGCCCGTAACCGAAACTGAGATATTCTACTTCTATCATGCTGTTCATCTCAGCCACCCGATTTTCCTGTCGTACCTTACCAGAAGCAGCAGAAAGAACGGGCCTCCTATCATCGCTGTGACCACGCCAACAGGCAGTTGTGCAGGCGCCACAACGATCCGCGCGAGGCTGTCCGCGACAACGAGGAAGGCTGCCCCGGCTATTGCGCTAAGCGGCAGTAATTGCCGATGATCGGGACCTGCCACGAGCCTGACCGCGTGAGGCACAACCAGTCCAACGAAGCCGACCAGGCCGCTGAGGCTGACCGCAATAGCGGTCATGAAAGCTGCAATGGAGAAAGCTGTAAGCCTTGTCTTTGGAACGTTTATACCGATGCTTTGCGCATCCCGCTCACCGACACTGATTGCGTTTATCTTGGGGCTTAACAAAAACAAAGCCCATATTCCCGCAATAATAAGCCCTCCCGCCAACCAGAGCACAAGAGGCTCCTCCTCGCTCATGTTGCCCATCAGCCAGAAAATCGTAGCGTGGACCTGATCGCTCTTTGCCACCGCAGTCAGGAACATGATTACCGCCGAGAAAAATGCGTTAACGACCACGCCCGCCAGCAGCAGGCCGGTAATGTGGTATCTTCCGGTCAGACGCCCGATGAACCACACTAACCAGACCGTGCCCAACGCGCCTATAAACGCGAAAAACGCTATAGGCGAGCGGCCCCATAGTGTCCAGTTGAAACCTGCGATTACTGCAATCATCGCTCCAAGACCGGCACCGCTCGATATGCCCACCAGAATTCCTTCCTCCCTGGCTATTCT